>JAUNTL010000128.1 GCA_030538705.1 Paracoccus sp. (in: a-proteobacteria)
GTGCGTGTGCTGGTCATGATGTGGCTCCCTCACGGATTTGTGGGGGTTTTACGTCGGGGGCGGGCGATTGGCAAATGGTATGCGACGGTATGCGATCAGGTGGCGGCCTGTGGCACGGTTACGACATTGCGCCGCAATCGGCAGCCGGCCCGGTCAGCATCGGCTAAAATATGTTAAACTTGCGGCATCGGCGGTGCCGGGACTTCATACAGCCACGGATCTGAAAACCTCATATATCCGCAGCCATTCGCATTTCTGGCGCCCTGACAAATTCAGTCAAGGAATTGAAAAATGCTACAGGACAGAACCAATCGTCAGATCATTATCTGGACCACGCTGATCGGCGGCTTTATCAGCTCGCTCGTGAAATGGGGGTCCGAGGTCAATATGCCCCCCCGCATGCCGGGCGAGATTTCGCCTCCCGGTGCGCATATCGACGCCTGGCTGGGATGGCTGGGGATCAACTCTCACTCGCTGGATTATGTTTATCAGGGTGTCACGGTGCCCGGCGCGGTCACGCTGTATCACTGGCTGTTCAGCTTTGCTTTCGCCTTTGTCTATGTGGTGGGTTCGATTTACTGGCCGCGCATCCGCATGTGGTATGGCGCGCTTTACGGCATCATCATCACGTTGGTGATGCACGGTTTGCTGATTCCGCTTCTGGGCTTTCGCAACCCCGCCTATGCCGAGGGCAAGACGGGCTGGCTGTGGAACCTGAACGGGTATGAGCTTTGGTCAGAGTTCCTGGGCCATATCTACTGGTCCGTCTCGATCGAGATCTGCATGATCGCCGTTCTGGCCCATTTCGCGCGCCCGATCCGGGGCGACTGGGTGCTGCGCTAGGTGGCTCGCCGCCCTTGCCGTAAAGGGAAGGGTGGCAGCTACTTACGCCATTTGTCCAGACTGACCACCTCGGCCCCGCTCTTGGGCGCGTCCTCCTCGGGCGCGGGGTCGGGTTCGGCATCTTCGTCCCCGTCGTCCTCCTCATCGCTTTCCTGCGTGTCGAAGCGCAGCCCGAACTCGACCGAGGGATCAACAAAGGTGCGCAGCGCGTCAAAGGGGATGACCAGCCGCTCGGGCGAGTTGCCAAAGTTCAGGATGATCGAAAAGCCGTCATCGGTGACCTCCAGGTCATCATACCAATGCTGGATCACGATGGTCATCTCGGTCGGATAACGTTCGCGCAGCCAATCCGCGATTTCGACGCCATCCTCGCGGGTATCGAAGGTGATGAAGAAATGATGCTCGCCCGACAGGCCATGTTCGGCAATGCCGCGCAGAACATTGGCGATCAGCCCCTGCATCGCACGTCGCATCATCCCGCCATAGTCGATCGACCGAGTCATGCCGCCCTCTCATACTTTGGCCGCCAGCATAGGGAAGTGACGCCCGAAGAAAAGGGGGCAATCGCGCCCGGCTTACCCCGCAAGCAGCAGCCCGGCGATGGCCGCGCCGATCAGCACCCGGATCAGGCCGATACGCAGCCTGATCAGCGCCACGCCGGCCAGAACGGCGATCAGGGCGGCCCGCCAGTCAATGGCCCCGGGATCGGGCAGTGCAAAGGGGCCAAGGATGATCGTCTGGCCGTTGAACAGCACCTGCTGTCCGAACCACAGCGCCAGCGTTCCGATGACCCCGACAACCGCCGCCGTCACCCCTTCGAGCGCGGCGGACAGGCGCGGCCGGCCCGCCAGCCAGTCGATCGAGGGCGCAAGCGCAAAGATGAACAGAAATGACGGAACGAATGTCACCCATAAGGCCATCAGCGCCGCCGCTGCCGCCAGCCACGGCCCGCCAAGCGTATCGCCCGCCAGCCATGCGATGAACTCGACCACCAGAATCAGCGGCCCCGGCGTGGTCTCGGCCAGGCCAAGCGCGTCGATCATCTGGGCGGTGGTGATCCAGCCGTAACCCTGCACGACCGTCTGGGTCATATAGGTCAGCAACGCATAGGCCCCGCCAAAGCTGACCACCGCCAGCTTGGCGAAAAACAACCCCAGCGTCGCCAGAAATCCCGACCCCGCCAGCCATGCCAGCCCGACAGGGGCCAGCCATAGCGGCACGCCGATCAGCACCACCCGCAGCCCTGCCGCAGGTGATGCTGCGGTGTCTGCCACCGGTTCGGCCGGCGCGCTCAGGCCGAGCGCGCCGGCGAGGGCGGCCGCGATGATGACCAGCGGAAAGGGCAGGCCGGCCAGCGAAATCGCGCCAAAGGCGGCCACGGCGATAGCGATCTGCGCGCGGCCGCGAAGCGCGCGACGCGCGACGCGGATCAGCGCCTCGATCACGATGACCAGCACAGATGCCTTGATGCCCAGAAACGCCGCCTGCACCGGCTGCAACCCGCCCCACGCGGCATAGGCCGCCGCCAGCGCCGCAATGACCACCGCGCCGGGCAGGATGAACAGCACACCCGCCAGCAACCCCCCGCCGATCCCGCGCAGCCGCCAGCCGGCATAGGCGGCAAGCTGCGTCGCCTCGGGGCCGGGCAACAGCATGCACAGCGACAGCGCGCGCAGATATTGCCGCTCTGTCAGCCATGCATGACGCTCGACCAGTTCGCGATGCATCAGCGCGATCTGGGCCGCCGGTCCGCCAAAGGACAGCCAGCCGATACGCATGAAAACCCTGAAGATCTGAAGATAGCTGACCACGCGCGCCCCGTTTCGGATGGCTTAGGTCATGGTCATGTCAGAAACGCGACAGTGAAAAAAGACGCGGGATCTTGTTGCCACAGTTCTGAGCGCCGGACATTTTCAGGCGCCCGCCCGAACTGCCCGTGAAGAAAGGAGATGCAGGATTCTGTTGCCAGGCTCCTGCGGGCCCCGCCTTACGCTGCTAGGCGCAAGGGCTTAAGTTTCGGTTACCCGAGCTGCTTACGCAGCCAGAGCGACCGGAGCACGGTTGTCGTTGGCAACTGTACATTTTGCACCGATAACGGTGGTAGCTCACCGAGGCAAAGCCATCCCCTTTAGACGTTCGTCGATCCTGTTTCGGCCCCAGATCCCCCCAACGAAGGCGAATATGGTGGAGCCGCCGGGTACCGCCCCCGGGTCCGATCCGCTTATTACGAGCGCGTTTATGCCCATAGTCCGGGCGAACCCGAACGGAACGAATATAGGGCCGGCCCCTGCGCTGCGCAAGGCTTACAGGCAGAGCTGCCCGCGCAGCCCCCGGTCGTCAGGATATGCCCCGATGCCGCAGACCCGCTGACTTGCCAGAAATCACGGCAGGAAAGACGCCGCCATTCGATACGGGCAGCGGTAACTTCGGGCCAGACGGTGAAACCCTCGTCACGCGGCGCGCGGATCATCGCGGCCTCGTCTGATCCGGGCGGGAAATGCGCGCGCAGCCGGTCATTGAAACCCGCCCGCGCCGGGATCTGCTCTTTGGGCAGATCCCGGACCAGACGCGGTGTGGCCGGCCGGTCGGGCCACATCATCACCACGCCAGGCAGAACGACCGCCCGGATGAGATTTGCCAGCCCGAATACCACCCAGAGCAGAACTTTCCCTGTCACCCCGTTATCATCCTTGCGCCGCAAGACACTCCGCGCTTTTCTTGTCCCATGACACAGATAGCCATCCTGCCCGACGACACGAAATTGGCCGCCGCCCTGCTGGCCGCGATCGAAGACCATATCCTGCCCCTCACCCGCAGGGGCGTGGCGGCGGGAAACAAGATTTTCGGTGCGGCAGTCCTGCGCAAATCCGACGGCGCGGTGGTGCTGGCTGAAACCAATAACGAGACCGCAAACCCGCTCTGGCATGGCGAGGTCCATCTCATCAAACGCTATCACGAGGCGGGGGCGCTGCCGCCCCCGGATGAGCTGATCTTTCTGTCGACGCATGAGCCATGCACGATGTGCCTGTCGGCGATCACATGGGCGGGTTTTGACAACTTCTTCGATTTCTTCACGCATGAGGACAGCCGGGACGCCTTTGCGATTCCCCATGACCTGCGCATTCTGTCCGAGGTGTTCGGCCTTGGTCCCGGCGGCTACCGGCGCCAGAACGCCTATTGGCGCGCGCGCACAGTCGCCGAAGTCATCGCCGGCGCCAGCCCGGCCGCGCGTCCGGGGCTGGCGGCGCGGGCGGCGGCGATCCGGGGGGAATATCAGGCGCTTTCGGCGGCCTATCAGACCGGCAAGGCCGGGAATGCGATCCCGCTTAACTGAGGTATATGATCAGTCTGCCGGTGGCTGCGCATCGGGTGCGTCCCGCCGCTTGCGGATCGCGCGCAGGACCAGCCCGACGGCGACACCGGTGCCGATGGCGACCGTCAGATCGGCCAGCACGGTCAGCGCCACGGTCAACAGCATCAGCGCCAGATCGGCCGGCGGCTGGCGCAGATAGTTGCCCCAGCGTTGCGGTTCGGCCATATTCCACGCCGTCAGCAACAGCAGCCCCGCCAGCGCCGGCAGCGCCAGCCGTCCGGCCAGCGGCGCCGCAACCAGCATCACCAGCAAGATCACCACGGCATGAATGACGCCCGCGACGGGGGTGCGCCCGCCGGCCTTGACATTGGTTGCGGTGCGCGCGATCGCGCCGGTCGCCGGCAGTCCGCCGAACATGGCCGATCCGATATTGGCGATGCCCTGCGCCATGATCTCGGCATTCGGGCGGTGGCGGCCGGCGATCATGCGATCGGCAACCATGGCGGATAAAAGCGATTCGATCCCGGCCAGAAAGGCGATGATCAGCGCCGAGGGCAACAGCTTCCACAACAGCGCCGGTGTGATCTCGGGCAGATGCGGCAGCGGCAGGCCGCGCGGCAGGGCACCGAAGCGCGCCTCGATCGTCTCGACCGGCAGGGCCGCAAATGCGACCGCGGCTGATGCCAGCCCGACCGCCACGATCAGCCCCGGCAGGCGCGGCGCCGCGCGGCGCAGGATCACGATCAGCACCATCGCCCCCAGCCCCACCGCCAGCGAGGCCACAGAGAGCGTGCCGCGCGCGTCAATCAGGGCGGCGATCTTGGGCAGAAACTCGGCCGGCAGGGCGGCGATCTCCAGCCCGAACAGATCCTTGAGCTGGCTGGCCGCGATGATGATCGCGATGCCGATGGTGAATCCGTTGATGACCGGCTCGGGCACCAGACGCATCAGGCTGCCCGCGCGCAAAAGCGCCGCGATCACAAGGATGATCCCCGCCATCAGCGTGGCCAGAACCAGCCCGGGCAGACCGTGCTGTGCGATGACGCCAAAGACGACGACAATGAACGCGCCGGTCGGCCCGCCGATCTGGACCCGGCTGCCACCAAGCGCCGAGATCAGCAGCCCGGCGATGACCGCCGTCACGATCCCGGTTTCAGGCGGGGCACCCGAAGCGATGGCAATGGCCAGGCTCAGCGGCAGGGCGACCATGGCGACCGTGATCCCCGCGAAAAGATCGGCGCGCAACAGGGTCGCGTCATAACCTTGCAGGGTGGTCAGGATCTTGGGTTTCAGCAGCGGTTCCGACATGGCGCGAAAATCATGCCGCTGCCGGCGAAAGGCAATGGAAATCCCGGCGTCCGCGCCAAAAAATCCGTGCTATGGCGAATGTGCCGCGCGGCGGCGGGGCCGGATTGCGGCCACATTGCTGCGGGACGGGCAACCTGCCCGGCGTGGCTCGCCCCGGGCGAGGTTCTGGCCGGCAGATGGCCCCGCGCCTGCCATCTGGACGTGGCATCAGCGCGCCGGGGATTCTCGGTCGTCCTTTTGCTGCGCCTGCGGGATCTGTTGGCCCACAGCATAAGGCAGCAATTACGCACGCCCGGCGGGGACATGCATGCCGGCCATCTGCCGCAGCCAGCCCTCGGCCCGAACAGCCCGGCGGATCTTCTGTCCTGAAATATCCTCGGGGGTCCGGGGGTGGAAAACCCCCGGCCGAGGCCGGTCTCCGCAACCCGGCGTGATCCGCTCGGACGCGGCCCCCGGACGCTCGCGCTGCGGGGGGTCGTTCGGGGTCTGGGCAAGCATCGGCACGTCGATCGGGCCAAGCCCGTCTTTCACCGCCTGCTCATCCTTGATCAGATCCATGCCGGCGCGGGTGGTATGGCCGTAACCGATTGTATCCAGCAGGCCCTGCGCCGCGCGCGGCTCCAGCCAGGCGTTGATGAAATCATAGGCTTTTTCCTCGCTGCCCGGCGCATTCTTAAGGTTGACGAAACCGCAGAAAAAGCTGGACGAGCCTTCTTTGGCCTCGCGCTGAAAGCCGACGGGATAGTCGTCATTCTGAAGGTAAACCACGCCGTCATTCCACGACCAGGCCACGTCTACCATGCCGGCACCCATCAGCTGCGCCTGCTCAGAGGGATCGGACCAATAGGCGGCGACGTTCTGATGGGCCTGACGCAGCCAGTCGGCGGCGGCCTGAAACTGTTCTTCGCTGACGCCGTCCCAGTCGGTCGTGCCGGTTGCCAGATAGGCAAGCGCCCAGACGTCGTCCGAACTGTCGGGCAGCGAGATGCGGCCCTGATAGTCGGGACTGACAAAGACCTGGAGCGTCGAGACATCGGCCTCGGGCACCTTGTCGGTATTATAGGCGATGGCGGTCGCGCCCCAGTCGGTCGGAATATACCAGACGCCCTGATCGTCGCGGAACACCTCGGAATCAAGGAATTGCGGCTCGATATCCTCGAATGCCGGAATGCGCGAGACGTCCCACGGCTCGATCAGCCCGGCATCGCGGTATTTTGACACCATCTGGCTGCAAGGGTGGGCGACATCGGCCCGGAACCCCGAGGCGATCTTCTGGAACGCCTCGTCGTCATCGCCGTAAAAGGCGAATGTCGGGTTATCGCCATGCTTTTCGACATAGCCCTGAAAGATCGCAGGCTCTTCGAAACCGGCCCAGTCAAAGACGGTCAGTTCCGGATCGGCAGCGAGGGCCGGGGAAAATGCGGGGGCAGCAAGGGCCGCGGCAATCGCGGTTGTGCGCAGAAGGGTCATTCGCAATGGCCTTTCAGGTTGTGAGGTTCTCTGTGACGCTATCGCCACGCCCTGACAGGCGCAAGCGTATCGCCGGGCACGGCACAGAACATGAGGCGCAGAACAGGAGGCA
>JAUNTL010000129.1 GCA_030538705.1 Paracoccus sp. (in: a-proteobacteria)
CCTCTCCTCTGTCCGTCGTCCGTCGTCCTCACATCTGTCGGAGCGCTGTAGCTGTTCGGGCGCCGTTTCTGTCGGGGTGTTGCCCCGGCACCCGCTGAAAGGCGGCAGGGGACCGGCCGGTCCGTTACAGGATCCGTTACAGGTAATCCTCGGGGTTCATGCTCTCAAAGCCCTGGCGGACCTCGAAATGGATACTGCCGGCCGTGCCGGCGGTGCCGATGCGCTGACCGGCGGATACCTGATCGCCGCGCTGGACCGACAGATCGGACATACCGGCATAGACGGTCATCAACTCGCCCTGATGCCGGATCACGACGATCGGCACCCCGTCGGTGTCGCGGGTGATGGCGGCAACCTGGCCGGCGCCGGCCGCCTTTACGGCCGTTCCCGCCGGTGCCGAGATGTCGATGCCGTCATTGCGGCCTTTGGCATAGGTCCGCACGATTGCGCCGGCGACGGGCATGGAGAGCCGGCCCGAACCCGAGGCCGCCGTGCGCGTTGCCCCGAGATCGGGCGTCTTGGGCCGGGCAACGGGGGTCGAGCTTGGTGTCGTCTGCTCTCCGGGCAGGGGCCGGGCGGCCGAGGGCGGGGTCGGGGTCGGTGTGCCCTGACCGGGGGCCGAGGCATCACTGGTCAGAATGCCGCCGGCGGGGATATTCAGGGTCTGCCCGATACGCAGGGTCACCGCCTCGTCAAGGCCGTTGGCGCGGGCGAGATCCTGCACCGGGATGCCATAGCGGCGTGCGACCGACCAGCCGGTTTCGCCGGCGGTGACGACATGGGTGCGTGCCGGCGCTGTTGCCGGGGCGGCTGGTGCGGCACCAGATGCGGCGGTGCCGGGTGTTGTGACCGGGGCGGCTGTTGTGGCCTGCCGCACGGTGCCGCCGGGAACCTCTGGCGCGGCCACGCCCTGCCCGGCGAAAGGGTCGGTGACGACCTGCTGGCCGCCACCCGCCGCCGGGCCGGCATTGCCGCCGGCCGCACCTGCGCCAAAGCCGCCAAGGCCCGGCATGCTGGTCGCGGTCGAGGGGCGGGCGGCATTGGCCGCACCGCCCGCCGCCCCGGCCGCAGCGCCGCCAAGACCTGCCAGATCCTGCTGCACGGCGGGAAAGTTCTGGCACCCCGCCAGAACTGCCGTCAATGATAATGCCGCCACCGCTTTGGCTGTTATTCTGCTCATCTCAACCGTCCGTCCGTTCGCCACGACACCCGTTCTCCTCGTGCGGTGCCGCTGGCGGCGCAAACCCGGAGCCTTAGCCTGGCCCCAGCCCCTCGACCAGCGGCACGAAGCGCACCTGACGCAATTCGTGATATTCAAAGCCTGTATCCGTCCGGTTCACCCGGATCAAAGTCTGGACCGCATCGGACTGCCCGACCGGCACGACCATGATACCGCCGATTTTCAGCTGCGCCAAGAGCGGGCCGGGCGGGTCTTCGGCCGCGGCGGTGACGATAATGCGATCAAAGGGTGACTGATCGGGTAACCCATAGCTGCCATCTGCCAGGCGCACGGTGATATTGGACAGCCGCAACCGCTGAAACAGCGCCTCGGCCTCGGTCACCAGCCGGCGGTGACGCTCGACCGTATAGACGCGGCGGCACAGTCCCGACAAAACCGCCGCCTGATAGCCCGAACCGGTGCCCACCTCCAGCACGGTATCGCGCGGACCGGGTTCGAGCGCCTGCGTCATCAGCCCGACGACCGAGGGCTGGCTGATCGTCTGGCCGCACTGGATCGGCAGGGGGGTGTCGTCATAGGCGCGGTCCTCGAAATGGCCACGAACGAATGCGCCGCGGTCAATACGCTCCATCGCGGCCAGCACACGCGGGTCGGTCACGCCATGCGAACGCAGATGGAACAGAAAGCGCATCTTGCGCTCGGCCAGAACAAGGGCGTCGGCGCCGCCGGCGCCTTGTCCGTCCCCCTCGTCATGACCCGGCCCTGTCATTCGCCAAGCGCCTCGCGCAGCGCGGGCAATGAGGCGTGGCAGGTCAGGTCCGCCCGCATCGGCGTGACCGAGGTATAGCCGTCCATATTGAACATGACATCCGTGCCCGCCGCGGCGGGGATATTCTGGGCCGGACCGCGCACCCAAAGAAAGCGCCGGCCATTTGGGGCCTCGAACGGCTCGACCTTGAAGGTTGCGCTTTCGCGCCGGCCCTGGGGGGCGGCGCGGGTGCCGCGCACCCTGGCGGATGGGACAGGCGGAAAATTGATGTTGTAAAACAGCCGGAAATCCGGCCCGCTGGTCCAGTCGGCGTGATCGAGCAGGCGGCGGATCAGCTGCGCGCCGTGATCACGCGCGGCCTCGAACGGATTATCGAGACCGATCAGCTCGGCCCCGAAATATTGCGACAGGGCGACCGCCGGCAGGCCCTGCAAGGCGGCCTCCATCGCGCCGCCGACCGTGCCCGAATAGACCGCGTTCTCGCCCGAGTTATTGCCCCGGTTTACCCCCGAGATCACCAGATCGGGCAGGTGATCGGCCATGATGTCATGGACGGCGGCGAGCACGCAATCTGCCGGGCTGCCCTCGGCGGCATAGCGGCGTTCATCAAGGCGGGCGACCATGGTCGGATGGGCGTAGGAGATGCAATGCCCGACACCGGACTGCTCGAATGCGGGGGCCACGACCCATACCTCGCCGCCCGGACCGGCCAGATCCGCCGCAATTTCCTCGGCGATCTTCAGGCCGGGGGCGTTGATGCCGTCGTCATTGGTTACAAGAATGCGCATGAAGGATCCCTTTTGCCTCATGATTAGCCCCGGCCCGCGCATGCGGCAACAGGGCGATGCGGCCGCCCCTGTCCGGCCGCGCCCTTTTTACCCCGATCATGCCGGGGCGACAGCCAAAACATTGCGGCCGGTGCGGGCAAGGGCGGGATTTATGTGCTTTGGTGCATGTTTGACCGATTGTGGCTTTGACGCGGGCGGGCGGTCATGGCTAGATGGGGTTACCCGAGCAGGCACGAGCAATGCAGATCTATCTTCCCATCGCCGAGGTGGCGGTGAACGCCTTTACGCTGATCGGCCTTGGCGGCGTCGTCGGGCTGATGAGTGGTATGTTCGGTGTCGGCGGCGGCTTTCTGATCACGCCGCTTTTGTTCTTTATCGGTATCCCGCCGGCCATCGCGGTGGCGACCGGGGCCAATCAGGTCGTTGCCTCGTCGGTCTCGGGGGTGCTGGTCCATCTGAAAAAGCGCACCGTCGATTTTCGCATGGGGCTGGTGCTGCTGGTGGGCGGGCTGATCGGGTCATTGCTGGGCGTGCTGGTATTCAACCTGTTGCAGCGGCTGGGTCAGGTCGAACTGGTGGTCCAGATCAGCTATGTCGTGATGCTGGGCATCGTCGGTTCGATGATGTTTGCCGAAAGCCTGCGCGCCCTGCGCCGGACCCGCGCCGGGGCGCGGGCCAGGCGGCGCCATCACGGCTGGATCCATGCCATGCCGCTCAAGGTCAAGTTCCGCAGCTCGGGCCTGTATCTGAGCGTTATTCCCCCCTTTGTGGTCGGGCTGCTGGTCGGGGTCATGTCGGCCATGATGGGGGTCGGCGGCGGCTTCATCATGGTGCCGGCGATGATCTATCTTTTGGGCATGCCGACCAAGGTGGTGATCGGGACGTCGCTGTTCCAGATTACCTTTGTCACCGCCTTTACCACGGTCATGCATGCGATCAGCTATAATACGGTTGATGTCATGCTGGCGGTGCTGCTGATCGTCGGCGGCGTCATCGGCGCGCAGATCGGTGCCAATCTGGGGGCGCGGCTGCGGGCCGAACAGCTGCGCATCCTGCTGGCGCTTGTCGTGCTGGGGGTCTGTCTGAAGCTGGCACTGGATTTGTTCCTGCGGCCCGACAATCTTTATACGCTCACGCCGGGGATCATCTGATGCGGTGGGGTTTCGCCGCAGCGCTCGCCCTTGCCCTTGCGCTTCCGGCCGCGGCGCAGGATGAGCCGCCGGTGATGTCATTCCCCTCGCCGCAGGGTAGCCGGGGTGCCCCCGCGCCCGAGACCCCTCAGGCGGCCGAGCGGGTCGTTGCCGGGCTGTCGTCGGATGAGGTGTCCATCACCACCAGCTTTGATGGTTCCGAGATCATTCTGTATGGCGCGGTCCGCCGCGAAAGCCCGATCCCCGCTGACAGCTTTCTGGATGTGATCGCGACCGTGGAGGGGCCGTCACGCAGCGTCACCATCCGGCGCAAGGCGCGGCGCATGGGGATCTGGGTCAATACCGACAGCGTCGTCGTCGGCGCGACGCCGAGCTTTTATTCTGTCGCCAGCACCCGCGCCCTGAGCGAGATTGTTTCCCCGCAGGAGGATGCGCTTTTCCGTATCTCGATTCCGACGGCGATGCGCGCCTTTGCCCGGCCGGTCGATGTCGATGATCCGGTCGATTTTACCGAGGCCATGATCGCCGCCCGGATCGCGGACGGCAGTTACCGGCTGGATGAGGGCGGCGTGCGGCTGGTCGATGACACGCTGTTCCGGGCCGATTTCCGCCTGCCTGCCAATCTGATCGAGGGCAATTACAAGACCCGCATCTTTCTGATCCGCGATGGCGAGGTTATTGACGCCTTTTCTGCCCCGCTGGATGTGCGCAAGGTCGGGCTGGAGCGGTGGCTTTACCGTCTGGCCTTTGACCGGCCGCTGGTCTACGGCATCATGTCGCTGTTTATCGCGGCCTTTGCGGGCTGGGCGGCTTCGGCGGCGTTTCGGGTGATGGGGCGCAAATAGGGCGGGTTGCCTGTCGGCGCCCCACAAGGCTAGATCATGGCATGGTAAGATCGGTTCGACAAAACCTGTTCGCGCGGGTGTGGCGCGATTATCTGCGCGCGCATTGGCCGCGTATGAGTGTGGCCTTTTTCTTCATGGTCATCGAAGGCTCGACGCTTGCGGTTCTCAGCTGGATGCTCAAGCCGCTGTTTGACCGCGTCTTTGTGGGCGGTGACAGCGATGCCATGTGGTGGGTCGGGGGCACGATATTCGCGCTGTTCCTGATCCGGGCGGCGACCTCGGTCATCAATCGCAGCCTGCTGGTCTCGGTTCAGCAGCGTGTGGCGACGCGGATGCAGATTGACCTGCTGGCCCATATCATGCGGCTGGACATGAAATTCTTTCAGGTGAACCCGCCCGGCGCGCTGATCGAGCGGATACAGGGCGATACGCGCGCCGTTCAGGGCATCTGGCAGAGCTTTATCACCGGGGCGGGGCGTGATGTCGTCTCGCTGGTGGCGCTGTTCGCGGTCGCGGTGGCGATTGATCCGGTCTGGACGCTGGCGGCACTGGTCGGCGCACCGCTGCTGATCCTGCCGACGCTGTGGGTGCAGCGCTATGTCCGCCGCACCACCCGCAGCATGCGCCAGAGCGCCTTTGACCGTGCAACCCGCATCGACGAGGTGCTGCACGGCATCGGCACGGTGCGGCTGAACCGGATCGAGGACCACCAGACCGCCCGCTTTACCGCCATTGTCGAGCGGATCAGAAAGGCCGAGGTCAAGATCGCGGCGACCGGCGCGGTTGTGCCGGCGCTGATTGACGTGATCACCGGGCTGGGCTTTGTCGGCGTGCTTGCGCTTGGCGGGGCGCAGGTCACCAGCGGCGAACGCACGGTGGGCGATTTCATGGCCTTTTTCACGGCGCTGTCGCTGGCGTTTCAGCCGCTGCGCCGGCTGGGCGGGCTGGCTGGCTCGTGGCAGATTGCAGCGGCCAGTCTTGAACGGATCTATCAGATCTTTGACACCCGGCCCTCGATCCGCTCGGGTCCGCGGACCGATCCGCCGGCGACGACCGGCATCGCATTCGAGGATGTCCACCTTGCCTATGATGATACGCAGGTGCTGCGCGGGCTGAGCTTTACCGCCGAGGCCGGGCAGACGACCGCGCTTGTCGGGCCGTCGGGGGCCGGCAAGACCACGGTTTTCAACCTGCTGACGCGGATGACCGATCCCGATAGCGGGCGCATCACGCTGGGCGGCGAGCCGCTGGACCGCTTTGATCTGGGTGTGTTGCGTGACCAGTTTTCGGTCGTCTCGCAGGATCCGGCGCTGTTTGACGAGACGATCCTCGAGAATATCACGCTGGGCCAGCAGGTCGGCGAGATGCCGCTGAGGCGTGCCGCCGATGCGGCCCATGTATCGGACTTCACCGATCTGCTGCCGCTCGGTCTGGACAGCCCGGCCGGGCCGCGCGGCTCGGCACTCTCGGGCGGACAGCGTCAGCGTGTCGCGATCGCGCGTGCGGTGCTGCGCGACGCGCCGGTGCTGCTGCTGGATGAAGCGACCTCGGCGCTGGATGCCGCATCAGAGCGTCTGGTGCAGCAGGCGCTGGATGTGCTGTCGCATGACTGCACCTCGCTGGTCATTGCGCACCGTCTGTCAACCATCCGCAACGCCGACAAGATCGTGGTGCTGGATGCCGGCAGGGTTGTCGAACAGGGCAGCCATGACCAGTTGATGGCGGCGAACGGGGCCTATGCGGCGCTTGTCCGCCTGCAATTCGGAGACAGTGCGACATGACAGATGCAGCCAGCCGCCGGCTTTTGCGCGTCAGCGGGCCGGACCGGGTCGAGTTCCTGCAAGGGCTGGTGACAAGCGATGTTCACCGTGCGCCGGTCTATGCCGCATTGCTCAGCCCGCAGGGGAAATATCTGGCCGATTTCTTTATCATTCCTGATGGCGATGATGCCCTGCTGCTGGATGTGGCCGAGGCGCAGGCCGATGATCTGCTGCGCCGGTTGCTGATCTATCGCCTGCGCGCGCGGGTCGAGATTTCGGCCGATCCGCGCAAGGTGACGCGCGGCAGCGGGCCCGCGCCCGAAGGGGCGATCACCGATCCGCGTGACCCGGCGATGGGCTGGCGCGGCTACGGTCTGGGTGCCGATGACGGCACCGACTGGGACGCGCTGCGTGTCGAGCGGCTGATCCCCGAGGCGGGCGCCGAACTGGTCGCGAATGACAGCTATATCCTCGAGATGGGTTTCGAACGTCTGGGCGGCGTCGATTTCCGCAAGGGCTGCTATGTCGGACAAGAGGTCACCGCCCGCATGA
>JAUNTL010000130.1 GCA_030538705.1 Paracoccus sp. (in: a-proteobacteria)
AGCTTGCGTGCCTCCAATTCTGAGCGAAGCGCCTCTTTCGCGAGCCCGGCAAGTGTCCGAGCCTTCTCGGGGTCGCGTGTCCGCAGAGATCGGTTGATCTCTTTCTTAGTTTCCACCTCAGCGAACTCGGCTGGCACCCGCCAGCGGAGATAGTATTTACTGCCGCGCATCTCGACGCTATCAACGCATCCTACAGCCATGAAATTGCCCCACAAATTGCCACACAAAAGACGCTTGGCCATCCCTTCGTGATTTTCGGGCTGTAAGCGTCAAGTGCTTCGGAAATGGGTTTTTTTCCGCAAAGCAAAAAAAGAGACCCACGCCCTTGGGTTGGATCTCCTGGGCACCGAAGTCAGAAGAAAACCCCGCAGATCGTACGATCTGCGGGGTTTCTTCTTGCGTGGGCCGTTTTTGCGATACGCTAAAAAAGCACAGGCCGGACGGTATCTGGACTCACTGTCCGAGAGCTCGAAAACAATGCGCTTCGGCAAAGGCTTGCCTGTTCGCGGACTGCCTGATGCGCAATTCCTGCGCCATTCAAAGGCTGACGGCCTTGCGCCGGTCGAACAGACGCTCGCGCGAGCCGATCAGATGTGCGTGCATCCGCTGCCGCGCGGTTTCGGCCTTATGCTGGGCGATGGCATCAAAGATCGCCTGATGCTCGGAAAAGACCCGCGACAGCCCGGCCGTTTCGCGTTTGACCGAGACGCCGTGGAACTGCATCCCGGTGATGATATGTTCCTTCAACGCGGTCATGGCGGTTGAGAAATAGATGTTCTCGGCCGCAAGGCTGATGGCCAGATGAAACTGGAAATCCGCATCGTCGCGGTGAATCTGGCGGTTCGTCGCATCCTGCATCAGCAACAGCGCATCACGGATGGTATCCAGTTCGGCCCGGGTGGCCCGTTCGGCGGCAAGGGCGGCGGCATCGGGTTCGATGGACAGGCGGAATTCGTAGCAGCTGAGCAGATCGGCCACGTTTTCCAGTTGCCCAAAGCCCAGGGGGTCGCGCAGGCCACCGTCACGCACGAAGCTGCCCGCGCCCCGGCGCGAATAGATCAGCCCGCGTTCGCGCAACCGGCGCAATGCCTCGCGCACGATGGGGCGCGAGACCTCGAATTCGGCGGACAGGTCATGTTCGGTCGGCAGACGTTCATCAGCGCGATAGGCGCCGGATTTGATCGACTGCTCGATCCGGTCGAACACCATATCTGCAAGGCTTCGCCGGGGGGCGGCGATGCTGGCGATCTTCATATGCTGCCCTTACCCTGTGCAATCAGCCCCAGCAGATGTAGCAAGGTTGCCGCGTCTCCGAAACCACCTGATTTCAGCACCACCGTGGTTGCGCCCGCGACCGTGACGGGCAGGCCGGGCAGGCATTCGCCGATCAGCCGCAAATGGGTAAGGCCCATGCGGTCCAGCACAACCGCCGCCGTCGCCCCGCCGCTGAGCACCAGCGTATCCGCGGGTGCAGCAGCCATCACCGCTGCGGCAAGGCTTGCCCCGACCTCATCCGCTGGCCGCCGGTCCGTGCCGGGGGTCGCCAGCAGAACCACGCGGTCGCCATCCAGCGGGCCACCCGGCTGCCCGTTCGGAGCGCGCACGATGCGGGCCGCCCCGGCTGTCGCAAGCGTTTCGACCTGCGCCAGCGTGATCGGATCGTGCGATCCGATGACCGCCAGCAGGCGCGGCCCCGGCAACGTCCCGACCATCTGCGGCGGGGCCGGATACATCCGCGCCGCCAGCGCCTCGCCCAGGCCCCTTGCGCCGACCAGCAGATCAGCCCCGGTCCGCGCAAGGGCGGTGTCCATGTCCTGCGGGGTCAGCACATCGGGAATGTCGCTGCGTGCCGACACCGGGCCAAGGGCGGCGGCAATGTCGATGGGGGTATCAACGCCAAAGCCGCGCAGACAGCCCCCTTGCGTGATCCGCCCGAACTGCGCAATCGCGGGGGCGATCAGCGCGCGGTCAAAGGGGATCGCATCCAGTTCTGCGGCGATATTGCCCTTCAGCCGCGAATCCACCTTCTTGAACAGCCGCGCACCTGCGGGCAGCGCCGCCAGAACCGTCTGGACCCGGCGCGCGGCCTCGGCTGCTGAAATCTCCCGGCTATCGGTGGACACCGCAAGGATGTCAGGGCGCTGCGCCAGCGCCGCCGCGATGGCGGACGGGCGCAGTGCCACCTCGACCCTTGCACCGCGCGCGGCAAAGGGGGCGGCCGTGTCCTGCGCGCCGGTCAGATCGTCGGCGATGATGGTCAGGGCCGGGGCAGCGGGCATCAGAAGGCGGCGCGATAGATGCCAAGGACGTCATCCACGCTCATGTCGCGGGGGTTGTTGTCCATCAGGCGGCGGATGGCATGGGCGTCGGTGGCAAAGCGGTTCAACTGGCCCTCGGTCGCGCCATGGGCGGACAGGCGCATCTCGATCCCCAGGTCACGGCAAAAGCCCACACCCGCCGATTGCAGATCATTGGCCCCTGCCCGGCCATCCAGCCCAAGGGCAGAGGCGACCTCGGCCGTCTTGTCCGGCGCGGCGGGCTGGTTGAAGGCCAGCACATGCGGAAAGACGATGGCATTGGCCAGCCCGTGCGGCAGATGCAGCAGCGTCCCCAGCGGATAGGCGATGGCATGGCCCGCAGCGGTGTTCACCGGCCCAAGGCAGATGCCGCCATAGAACGAGGCCAGCATCATCCCCTCGCGCGCTTCGGTATCCGTGCCGTCGCTGACGGCGCGCGCCAGATAGCGGCCCACAAGGTCGATCCCCATGCGGGCATAGCCATCGATCACCGGATGGGCGTTGCGGTTGGTGAAGGCCTCGACACAATGGGCCATGGCATCGACACCGGTGGCAGCAGTCACGGCAGGCGGGACCGAAAAGGTCAGTTCCGGGTCCAGCACCGCCAGATCGGCCAGCAGATGCGGGCTTTCGACGGCAATCTTGGCACCAGTGCCGGGGTTGGTGATCAGCGCGCGGATGCCGGCTTCGGACCCGGTGCCTGCGGTCGTCGCCACCTGCGCCAGCCGGGTGCGCCGCCCCGCGACGCGGTTCGGCCCGGCCACATCATGCAGCGATTGAGTGCCGTCCCACATCGCCGCGACCAGCTTGGCCAGATCCAGCACCGAGCCACCGCCCAGGCCCACGACCAGATCCGGGCGGGCGCTGCGCGCGGCCTCGATCGCGGCGGTGAAGGTGTTGATGTCCGGCTCTCCGGGGATGGCGTCAAAGACGGTGACCTGGCCCGGCAGGCCCAGACGGTCGGTGAACCCCGCCGTATGCGGCGTCGCCAGAACCAGAATGCGCGCGGCATCGCCCGCGAAATTGCCCACGCGCGCGGCGGTGCCTGCGCCGATTTCGATCCGGGGCGGCAGGAAAAGCGTGATGGGTCGTGCAAGCGCCATGATATGTCCCCCGTCTCAGCCCCGCCCGCCCGCGATCAGCTTGCGGGCATAGGCGATGGCGGCGTTCATGTTGCCGTGATTGGCGATTCCCTTGCCCGCGATGTCGAATGCGGTGCCGTGATCGACCGACGTGCGATCGATCGGCAGCTCCACCGAGACATTCACCGCATCGTCAAAGGCCACCAGCTTGATCGGGATATGGCCCTGATCGTGATATTGCGCGACCACCAGATCGAAGCCGCCGTTATAGGCGCGATGGAACACCGTATCGGCCGAAATCGGGCCATGTGCGTCGATCCCCTCGGCCTGCGCGGCGGCGACAGCGGGGGCGATCTGGTCGTCATCCTCGGTCCCGAACAGCCCGTTTTCGCCGCAATGGGGGTTGAGCCCGGCGACGGCGATGCGCGGTGCCTTGATCCCGATGCGCTTCAGATGCGCGTTTCCGGCCCGGATCGTCGCCAGCACCCGTTCGGTCGTGGCGCGGCGGATCGCCTCGGACAGCGAGACGTGGGTGGAGACATGGATCACCTTCAACCGGTCCGAGGCCAGCAGCATATAGGCCGCCGTCGCCCCGGTCAGCGACCGCAACATCCCGGTGTGCCCGTCATGGTGATGCCCGGCGGCGTTCAGCGCCTCTTTGTTGATCGGGGCGGTGACGATGCAGCCGATGCGCCCCGCCTCGGCATCGCGGACGGCGCGCTCGATGAAACGGAAGGCGGCATCGCCCGCCACCGGCGACAACTGGCCGAACGGCAGGGGCGCGCCCTCGATCGGCAGATCGACGACCCGGCCTTCCAGATCGACATCGCAGCCGACCGCCGCTTTCGCGGCCTCAAGCGTGGCGCGGTTGCCGTAGATCAGGGTGCGCGCCTGATCTTCGGCGCTCATGTCCGCCAGCGCCTTGACGCTGATTTCCGGGCCGACGCCTGCGGGGTCGCCCATGGTGATGCCGATGATCTCGCTCATGCCTGTGCCTCATTGTCCCAGCCCGGCGAAAGCCGGACATGTTTGATCGCCCGCCGGTAATAGGTATAGGCGAGATGCAGCGTCCCGTCCGGGGCTTCCAGCAGCCAGGGATAGGACATTTCCTTGTTCCGCCCGTCCGTCGAATCATTCGATGTGCAGGTGCCGGGGCCGTCCTCGATCACGATGCGGCGCGGGAAGCTGCGCCCGCCATCGTCGGACAGGCACACCGCGACCGGCGCGCGCGGCACGCCCCAGACCGGGGCGCAGCCGCCCGTGGGGTCGGCATCGGGGCGGTCATCCGCCTCGCCCAATTCGTCATAAAGCGATTCGCGCCGGTCGGTCGATGTCTCGGCCGAACTGAGGTTGCAGATCAGCGCAATGCGTCCGTCGCGCAGCCGGGTAGCGGCGATCGAGGAATTGTTGTTCAGCAGATCAGTCGCCTCGGGGCGTGACCAGGTGTCGCCATCATCGGCGCTGTCCGTGCGCCAGACCTGATCGGCCTGCCGCCTGCGGAAAAAGGCCGGCATCGCGCCGCCAGCCGCCTGAACCGGACTCATGTGGACGCAGCCAAGCGAGCCGTCCAGTTCCTGAAAATCCCAGCTTTCACCCTGATCGCGCGAGATGGCGACGGCGGCGGTGTCATGGCTGCCGGTCCATTTCTGCCCCTCGCGCGGGACGCAGCGAAAGATCGGCAGCAGCCAGGACCCATCCTGGCGCAGCACCATATTGCCGCGCACGAAAGACCCGCGCGGCAGATCAAGATAGCGGCCCGTCTCGGCGGTCAGCCGCGTCTTGTCCGCCGGATCGCGGCTGACGCGCGCCATGCGGACGCGGCACTGATCCTGATTGCCGGACGGCTGCGAGGTATGCAGCAGCCACAATTCCCCGGATGGCGCGGCGAACAGCACCGGGTTCTGTTCGGAATGCTGCGGATCATCGCTTAGCCGCTGCGGCGGACCCCATTGATCCACGCCAGCGGGCAGCACCGAGGCGAAGATCGAGATGTCGGACTTCCCTTCCAGCGTGCCGCCGAACCAGCAACAGACCAGATCGCCACCCTCGTCCATATGCAGAAAGGCCGCGTGATTCTGAACCATGGGCGAGGGCAGGAACGCCTCATCCCGGCCGGGCCGGGTGCGGCGCAGCGCGCCTGTCATCGCGGTCGCAATCTGATCGGGTGTCATGATGTCCTCCGTTGCCGTCAATGCACCATCGAATCATAAAGTTGTCAAGTTATAGATTTCCCGTGCGCAGATTGTCCGTCAGGATTTTATCGTTCACTACGCTGATAATTATAGATTAATTTTTCAGTTGTCCGCGGAAAACAAGTGTCTTTGAATTTTTAATTGACAATTCCGGCCCCATCGCGCCTGATGCGGAAAGAGGAGAACGGCGCGAATCCGCGCCTTGAGGGAGAGGAATCCGATGAACAAGATCACACTGGGGGCCGGCGCACTGGCCCTTGCCATGTCAACCGGCCTCGCGGCGGCTGCCGACAGCGACATCCGTATTGTGCTGGCCGAGGAACTGGACCTGCTGGAGCCGTGCATGGCGACGCGTTCGAACATCGGGCGCGTCATTCTTGAGAATGTCAACGAAACGCTAACCGAATATGACACCGAAGGCGATGGCGGCCTGCTGCCGCGCCTTGCGGAAAGCTGGCAGCAGCAGGATGACGGCAGTTGGCGGTTCACGTTGCGTCAGGGCGTCACCTTCTCGGACGGATCGGCCTTCGATGCGGCAGATGTGAAGCACAGCTTCGACCGCGCGATGAGCAGCGAACTGACCTGCGAAACGCCGCGCTATTTCGGCGGCATGACCGTCACCGCCAATGTGGTCGATGATCACACCATCGATTTTGCCGCCGATCCCGTGCAGCCGATCCTGCCGCTGCTGCTGTCGCTTGTCACCATCGTGCCCGAGGAAACGCCGATGGAATTCGTGCGCGACCCGGTCGGCACCGGTCCCTATCAGGTGACCGACTGGACGCCCGGCCAGCAGATCGTGCTGACCCGCCGCGATGGCTACTGGGGCGAACAGCCCGCCGTGACCTCGGCCACCTATCTGTTCCGCACCGATCCGGCCGTGCGCGCCGCCATGGTCCAGACGGGCGAGGCGGACATCGCGCCCTCGATCGCGCAGACCGATGCGACCAATCCGGCGACCGATTTCCCCTATCTCAACTCGGAAACCGTCTATCTGCGCGTGGACAGCGCTGTTGCGCCGATGAACGACATCCGCGTGCGCAAGGCGATGAACATGGCCGTCGACCGCGAAGCTTTCGTCGGCACGCTGCTGCCCGAAGGGACCGAACTGGCGATTGCCATGTTCCCGCCCTCGACCGAAGGCTGGAACAATCAGGTGCAGCCCTGGGCCTATGATCTGGACGGCGCGCGGGCGCTGCTGGAAGAGGCGCGGGCCGATGGCGTGCCGGTCGATAACCAGATCACCCTGATCGCCCGGACCGAAAATTTCCCCGGCGTGACCGAGGTGATGGAGGCGCTGCAACAGATGTTCCAGGAAGCCGGCTTCAACATCCGCTTGCAGATGTATGAGGTCGCCGATCACGAGCGGTTCTATTCCAAGCCCTACCCG
>JAUNTL010000131.1 GCA_030538705.1 Paracoccus sp. (in: a-proteobacteria)
GTCAGGCGTGGCCCCGTTGTCAGGCAGGCCCCGTCAGGCGTGGCCCGTTTAAATCCCCAGATAGGCCTCGCGGATACGCGGATCGGCGATCAGCTCGGCGGCGGGGCCTTCGATGGTGATCTGGCCGGTTTCCATGACATAGCCGCGATCCGCGATCTTGAGCGCGCCAAAGGCGTTCTGTTCAACCAGCAGCACGGTCACGTTCAGCGATTTCAGATTCGAGACCACGTCAAAAATCTGCTGAACCAGAATCGGTGCGAGACCCATGGATGGCTCGTCCAGCAGCAGGCAGTTGGGCCGGCCCATCAGCGCCCGCGCGATCGCCAGCATCTGCTGTTGCCCCCCCGACAGCCCGCCGGCGGCAAGGTTGCGCTTTTCCCGCAGGATCGGGAACATCTGGAACGCGTCCTCCATATCCCGGTCAACGCGTTCATCGGTATAAAGAAAGGCGCCAAGCCGCAGGTTTTCCTCGACCGTCAGATTGGTAAAGATCTGCCGGCCTTCGGGCGACTGGGTGATGCCGCGCCGGATACGGCGATAGGCGGGGACGGCGGTGATCGTCTCGCCGCGAAAGATGATCTCGCCGGCCGAGGCGGGGCGGGTGCCCGAGATACAGCGCAAAAGCGTCGTCTTGCCCGCGCCATTGGCGCCGACGACGGTGACGATCTCGCCTGACTGCACGTTCAGGCCGACCCCGTGCAATACCTCGATGCGGCCATAGCGCGCACGCAGGTCCTTGATCTCAAGCATTGGCGGCCTCCGTTCCCAGATAGGCGGCGATCACGGCGGGGTTGCGGCTGACGGTGGCCGGGTCGCCCTCGGCGATCTTTTCGCCGTGATCCAGCACGACGATATGATTGGAAATGCGCATCACCATCTTCATGTCATGTTCGACCAGCAAGATGGCGACCCCGTCGCGCGCGACCTCGGCAATCAACTGGTCGATCTCTTCGGTTTCGATGGCATTGCAGCCGGCCGCAGGTTCATCAAGCAGCAGCACCCGCGGGTTCATGGCAAGTGCCCGCGCGATCTCCAGCCGCTTGAGGCGGCCATAGGAGAGGTTGCCCGCCTCGGTCTCGGCGGCGCGCTCCAGGCCGACCCGCTCCAGCAGCGCCATGGCGCCATCGCGGGCGGCGCGTGCGCGGCGCCGCATGTCGGGCAATTGCAGCAGGTCCGATATCAGGCTGCCCGATTCCGTCAGGTGATAGCCGGCAATCGCATTATCCAGCACCGACATGTTCTGAAAGATCTGAAGGTTCTGGAATGTCCGTGACATGCCGCGCCGGGCCAGAAGGTCGGGGCGCATGCCCGTGACCTCTTCTGCGTTCAGCACGACCCGGCCTGCACCCGGCAGATAGACGCCGGAAATCATGTTGAACAGCGTCGTCTTGCCGGCGCCGTTCGGGCCGATGACTGACACGATTTCGCCCGGCCGGACCTTGAAGGAGACGTCATTGACCGCGCGCAGCCCGCCAAAGGAGATGCCCAGCGATTCGACTGAAAGGATCTCGCTCATTCGTCTTTCCCCCGGATCAGGCGCATCACCGACGGCAGCAGCCCGTCGCGCATGAAGATCATCACCAGCATCATGATAAGGCCCAGCAGCAGATGCTCGTATTCGGCAAACACCGTCAGAACCTGCGGCAGAAGCGTCAGGATACCCGCCCCCAGAATGGCCCCCAGAACCGAGTTCGCGCCGCCCAGAACCGCCATGGTGACCATCTCGATCGAGTGCATATAGCCCGCGACATCCGGCGTGATGAAGCTGTTTTGCAGCGCCAGCAACGAGCCGGCCACCGAGGCATAGACCGCCGAGATCACAAAGGCCCGCAGCTTGTAGCGGGCGACATCAACGCCCACGGTCCGCGCCGCGACCTCGGATCCGTGCAGCGCGCGCAGCGCCCGCCCGGTCGGGCTGTCGCGCAGGTTCAGCGCCAGCCATGCCCCGATCATCAGCGCGATGCCGGTGGCCCAATACCACAGTTCCGCGTTGCGCAGGTTCAGCCCCAGCGCGCGCGTCAGGTCACGCAGACCGGAATCGGGCACCTGCGTGCCGTCCGGGCCACCGGTCAGCCAGGCCTCATTCGTCAGCACCATATAGACGAGGATGCCGAAACCCAGCGTGGCCACGCCCAGGTAATAGCCCTTGAGCCGCAGGATGGGCCGGCCGACCAGCCATGCCAGCACCGCCGAGACAAGCGCCCCGATCAGCGCCGCGACGACCGGCGGGATGCCCCAATGGACCGGCAGAACCGCGCAGGCATAGGCCCCGATCCCGGCGAACCCGGCATGGCCAAGGCTGATCTGTCCGGCATAGCCGATCAGGATGACCATCCCCGTCACCGCCAGCCCGTTGATAAAGATCAGCGCGCCGACCCGGTAATAAAAGGCCGAGGGAAAGAACAGCGGGCTGAGCACGATCAGCACCAGCAGCACGCCCAGCGTCGCGGTCTTGTTCGAGATACGCATTACACCCGCTCCGTCTGTTTGGCGCCGAACAGGCCCTGCGGCATGACAAACAGCACCAGCAGGATCACGACAAATGCCGCCGCATCCTTGTATTGCGAGCTGATATAGCCGGCCGTCATGGCCTCCAGGATGCCCAGCAGGATACCGCCCGCCAGCGCGCCTTTGGGATTGCCCATCCCGCCCAGCATGGCGGCCGCAAAGCCCTTGAGCGCCAGCGCGATGCCGACGTCATAGGCGGTATTCGTGATCGGCGTGACCAGCACGCCCGCCAGCGCCCCGATCCCCGCCGACAGCGCGAAAGAGAGCGTCATCACCCAGTTGGTGTTGATGCCGACAAGCTGTGCCGCCAGCCGGTTGTTCGACGTCGCCAGCACCGCCTTGCCGGTCAGCGTGCGGGTGAAAAAGAGATAGAGGGCGAAAAACACCGCGATGCCGCCGGCGATGACCCACAGCGACTGTGGCAGAATGGTGGCGCCGGCGATGCGGATCGGATCATCGCCCGAAAACGCCGGAAAGCGGTGGATCTGCTTGCCAAACAGGATCTGTGCCGCGCCGCGCAAAAAGATCGAGGCGCCGATGGTGATGATGATGATCGACACCACAGGCGCGCCCCGCGCCGGCTCGATCGCCAGCTTGTTCAGCGCGACCCCGATCGCCGCCGTCGTCACGATCGCGATCAGCGCCGCCAGCGGCAGCGGAAAGCCCGCCAGATAGGTGAAAACGGTAATCATACCGCCCAGCATGACGAATTCGCCCTGAGCGAAGTTCACCACATCGGACGCGTTATAGATGATTGTGAACCCGAGGGCGACAAGCGCGTAGACCGCGCCCACCGTCAGCCCCGAAAACAGAAATTGCAACAGTTCTGACATCGCCCTCCGCCGCCGTTCCGGCGCCTCCTGAATCTTGCCTGTCCGGCGTCCCCTGATCGGCGCCGTCCCGGCCTTTGTTCCGTGCCGCCTGACGGCCCCCACCGCCTTCTGGGGGCGGGGCGCGGGCACAGATCCGCGCGCCCGCGCCCGTTACTCGACGATGGTCCAGTCGCCGCCGCGGATTTCCAGCATGCGGAACGCGTCCAGCGTCAGCCCGAGATGGTCATCGGGGGCGAAATTGACCTTGCCGCCGGTTCCGACAAAGCCGGCCGTCGCCTCGATCTGGTCGCGGATGGCGACCGGATCATCTGCGCCGCCAGCCCGCTCGATCGCGGCGACAAGGATCGCCAGCGCATCATGGGCATGGCCGCCAAAGGTGGACACTTCCTCGCCGGTTGCGGCGCTATAGGCGTCGCGATAGGCGGTGACGACGGGCTTTTGCTCATCATCATCGGCCAGCTGATCGGCAACCAGCAGCGCCGCGGCCGGCAGGCGCACGCCCTCGGCGGCATCGGCGCCGGCCAGCTCGATGAACTGTTTCGAGGCCACGCCATGCGACTGATAAAGCGGCGCCGAAATGGCCAGCTGACGGTGGTTGCGCGTGACAACCGCCGGACCCTGACCCATGCCCGAGTTCAGGATCGCGTCAACGCCGCGGGCGTTGATATTGGTCAGCTGCGGGGTCATGTCGGCGTCCTGCGGGCCGTAAACCTCATCCGCGACAATCTCGATGCCCGAGTCGCCGGCGACGGATTTGCACTGTGCCTGCATCGACTGGCCGAACCCGTCCGAGCCGGAGATCAGGCCGACCTTGCTGAACCCGCGCGCCTTCATGTCCTCGAAGATCTTTTCGCAGGCCATGCGGTCGGTATGCGGGGTCTTGAAGGTAAAGGGCTTGACCGGCTCGATGATATCGACGGCGCCGGCAAGGCTGATAAAGGGGATCTCGGCATCCTCGAATACCGGGATCATCGCCATGGTCGTGCCGGTGGTGGTGCCGCCGATCACGGCCACGACCTCGTCATCCTCGACCAGACGGGTGGCAAAGGTCTTGGCGCGGTTCGCATCGCCGCCATCGTCATAGATGATCAGGTTGATCTTTTCGCCGTTCACGCCGCCCGCGGCGTTGAGGCGCTCGACCTCCATGCGCAGGGTCTTGGCTTCGGGATCGCCGAGAAAGGCGGCCGGCCCGGTTTCGGACAGCGATGCGCCGATCTTGATATCGGCCAGCACGGGTCCCGCCAGAAGCGCGGCCACGGCGGCGGTGGACATGAGCGTCAGGGTCTTCATTCAGCGATCCTCCCAGTTGCTGAAGAGGCCGCGCAGCGGCGGCAGATTCGTCTTGGCGATTCGGGCAAGTTCCGTCATCATCGGCGCACAGGCGGCGTTGGCTTGTGCCGCTGCGCGCCCCGGTTCATGCCGGTCCTCCTCCCATCCTCCCGAATATAATTGACTGACCGGTCGGTCTATGCAACATCTTTTTTTATCCGCGATGAGGGGTCGCGGGTTGGAGGATTACATGACAAACCCGGAAACGGTGCTGGTCGCGCTGGAAGATGGTGTTCTGCGTCTGACGCTGAACCGGCCCGACAAGCTGAACAGCTTTAACCCCGAGATGCATCTGGCCCTGCGCGCCGGTCTGGAACGCGCGCGCGACGATGCGCAGGTGCGCGCGGTGCTGCTGACCGGATCGGGCCGCGGTTTCTGCGCCGGGCAGGATCTTGGCGACCGCGACCCGCGCAAGGGCGGGCCGGCGCCTGATCTGGGCGCGACGCTTGATGAATATTACAATCCCAACCTGCGCCTGATCCGGGCGTTGGAAAAGCCGGTGATCTGCGCCGTCAACGGCGTCGCGGCCGGGGCAGGGGCCAATATCGCGCTGGCTTGCGATATCGTTCTGGCCGCGCAATCGGCGCGGTTTATCCAGGCATTTTCAAAGATCGGGCTGATCCCGGATGCCGGCGGATCATGGAGCCTGCCGCGAATCCTGGGCGAGCCGCGGGCCAAGGCGCTGACGCTGCTGGCGGAACCTCTGGGCGCGCAGCAGGCCGCCGAATGGGGGCTGATCTGGCGCGCGGTCGAGGATGAGGCGCTGATGGACGAGGCCGGTGCCATCGCGCGCCGGCTGGCCTCTGGCCCGACTGTCGGGCTGGGGCTGACCAAGCAGCTTATACAGGATGCGGCGGGGCGCGATCTCGATGCCCATCTGGACGCCGAACGTGATGCACAGCGCAAGGCCGGCCGGACCTCGGATTATGCCGAGGGCGTGACGGCGTTTCTTGAAAAGCGCGCGGCGGAGTTCAGCGGAAAATGAAGCGCCCGGACGCGATGACGCCGCAGGAGCTGGCCGAGGCCTCGGCCCGCGTGATGTGGGATGACGACCGCGCCAGCCAGCGGCTGGGAATGGCGCTGACCCATATCGCACCGGGGCAGGCGACGCTGAGCATGACGGTCACCGAATCGATGACCAATGGTCATGGAAACGGTCACGGCGGCTATATCTTCACGCTGGCCGACAGCGCCTTCGCCTTCGCCTGCAACAGCTATAACGCCGTGACGGTCGGGCAGTCCGCGGCAATCAACTATGTCGCACCGGCCCGTCTGGGAACGGTGCTGACCGCCGCCGCCCGCGAGGTTTCGCGCAGCGGGCGCAGCGGTATCTATGACGTTGATGTCACCGATTCCGACGGCCGGATGGTTGCGCATTTCCGCGGCCAGTCCCGGACCGTCAAGGGCACACATCTGCCAGAGTAAGGGGGAAAAACCATGCAAGACCTGACACCCGATCCCAAATCGCTGGACCCGATCGAGATCGCGTCACGCGACGAGATCGCCGCACTTCAGTTCCACCGCATGAAGCGGTCGCTGAAACATGCCTATGAGAACTCGCCCTTTTACCGGCAGCGGTTTGACGCGCATGGGATTCACCCCGAGGAGCTGCGCACGCTGGCCGATCTGGCGAAATTTCCCTTCACGACCAAGCAGGACCTGCGCGACAGCTATCCTTTCGGGATGTTTGCCGTGCCGCGTGACCAGCTTGTGCGTGTCCATGGCTCGTCTGGCACCACCGGCAAGCCGACCGTGGTCGGCTATACGAAACATGATATCGACGTATGGGCCGATGTGGTGGCGCGTTCGATCCGGGCCTCGGGCGGGCGTGCCGGTGATCTGTGCCATGTCGCCTATGGCTACGGGTTGTTTACCGGCGGTCTGGGCGCGCATTACGGCGCCGAACGTCTGGGCTGCACGGTGGTCCCGATCTCGGGCGGGATGACCGAACGGCAGGTCACGCTGATGGAGGACTTCAGGCCCCGCATCATCATGGTCACGCCCTCTTATATGCTGTCCATCCTCGACGAGTTCCGCCGCCGTGGTCTGGACCCGCGCGAATCCTCGCTTCAGGTCGGCATTTTTGGTGCCGAGCCATGGACCAACAAGATGCGCGAAGAGATCGAACAGACCTTCGACATGCATGCGGTCGATATCTATGGCCTGTCCGAGATCATGGGTCCGGGCGTGGCCAATGAATGCGTGGAAACCAAGGACGGGCTGCATA
>JAUNTL010000132.1 GCA_030538705.1 Paracoccus sp. (in: a-proteobacteria)
CGCCAAAGGGCGAGGTGCCGGCGGTGCCGATCCATTTATTGCCGCCCTGATGGCGGTCCTTTTGTTCGGCCAGCCGTGCGCGCAACCGTTCCATCAGCGCCTCGAAACCGCCAGCAGCCTCGACCTCGGCCTTTTCGGCCTCGCTCAGTATCTTTTCGGCCAGTTTTTCCAGCCAGGCGCGCGGCAGCACGGCCTCGGTCAGCAGCGCCTCGGCGGGGATGTGCTGCACGCCTGAAAAGACCTGTGCAAAGGCGCGGTCAAACCGGTCGAGATGGCGTTCATCCTTGACCAGACAGGCACGGGCAAAGTGGTAAAAGCCGTCGATATCCGGGCCGGTCACCCCGGCGGACAAACCGCCCAGCAGGTCCAGATACTCGCGCAGCGAGACCGGGACACCCTCGCGGCGCAGGCTGTCGAGGAAGGGCGCGAACATTACATCGCGCGTTCGATGAAGATGGTGGCGAACAGCCCGACAAGGGCGAGGGCCAGACCATGCGCCAGCGCCCATTGCCAGCGGTCCTTGCGGTTGCCGCCGGCGCGCGCGGCGCGGACCCAGCCAAGCCAGAAGCCAAGGGCGGCAAGGGCGATGACGATCATGGGGCGGTCTCCGTTCGGTTATCGGACAAGGGGGCAGGGGGCGCGGCGATCACCGGGGGCGGCCGGTCGGGCCGCGCGGTCGCGCCGGTGCGAGGGCTGTGGCAGAGCGTTGGTCCGCGCGGGCGGTGGTTCGTGAGCGGGGCCGATGGTGCGATCATCGGGTGCCGGCCATTGGGTCGCGGGGGGATGCGGCGGCGGTCGCAGCCACCGGGGGGATCGGTCCGAGCGGGCCTTGGGCCACGGGCGGGGCGACGGTGGTCATTGGGTGCCGGCCATGGGGGTGATGCGGCGGCGGTCGCGGCCATCGGGGGGATCGACCAGAACGGGCCTCGGGCCACGGGCGGGGCGGCGGTGGTCATCGGGCGCCGGCCATGGGGTGATGCGGCGGCAATCGCGGCCACCGGGGGGATCGGTCCGAGCGGGCCTTGGGCCACGGGCGGGGCGGCGGTTGTCATTGGGTGCCGGCCATGGGGGTGATGCGGCGGCGGTCGCGGCCACCCGGGGGATCAGTCCGGGCGGGCCTTGGGTCGTGAGCGGGGCGCGACACGATGGCCGGATGGCGGCGATCATGGCGCTGTGACCGTCTGTTGATCGGGCAGGGCGGGCGCAAAGGGCACCGTCGCGCCCGCTGCCGAGGGCGGCGTGGCGGTGGTGCTGTCTTCGGGCAGGTCGGGTGTCTCGGCGCCGGCCGCGGCCTCTGGTCCGGTATCGGTCCCGGCGGGTGCGCCGGTTGCGCCGTCATCGGGCGCGCCGTCCGTTGTCGTCAGCTCTTGCCCGGCGCCCTGGCCGGACACCTGCCCCGAACCCTGTCCGGTCGCCGGCAGAGGGGCCGGGCCTTCGGTCGCGACGGGATGAGAGCGGGTCAGCCGGTTCTGATCCCATTCGCCGGATGCGATCTGGCCGGTGGCATAGCGCATCACGCCCTCGCCCTGACGGCGGCCGGCGGCGAACTGGCCGGTATAGCTGTCGCCGGTGGCATAGGTGGCCGCGCCCTCGCCGTCGATCTCGCCGGCCTTCCAGCCACCTTCATAGATAAAGCCGTCGGGCGTCGTCAGCCGGCCCTGACCCTCGCGCAGGCCGGCGGCGAAATCGCCGGTATAGACGGTGCCGTCGGGATAGGTCGCCTGACCGCGCCCGTCGCGCTGTCCGGCCTTCCACTCGCCGTTATAGACATAGCCGTCGGGATAGGTCATGCGGCCCTGACCCTCGATGCGCGCATTGCGAAAGCCGCCCTCGTAGATCATGCCATTGGCGTATGAGGCGCGGCCGCGCCCCTCGATCACACCGCCGACCCAGTCGCCTTCATAGACCGCGCCGTCGGGATAGGTGATCCGCCCGGTGCCGTCGGGCTGATCGCCGCTCATCGCGCCCTCATAGACCGCGCCGTCAGGATAGGTGATCCGGCCCATGCCCGCCATCTGGCCGGCCGCCCATTCGCCCGAATAGATATAACCATCCGTGCCGGTGAATGTGCCGGTTCCGTGGCGGCGGTCGTCGTGGAACTGGCCCTCGTAGATATCGCCATTGGCATAGGTGGCGCGGCCGGTTCCCTCGCGCTTGCCGGCGCGCATCTCGCCCTCATAGCGGTCGCCCGACTGCTGGGTCAGCGCGCCGCGTCCCGACATCTGCCCGGCCTCCCACACGCCTTCATAGACCAGCCCGTCGGGCATGGTCAGCCGCCCGCGCCCGGCGCGCTGACCGGCGAGCAGCTGGCCCTCATAGACCGAGCCGTCGGGATAGGTGATATGACCCTGACCCTCGCGCGTGCCATTGATCCAGTCGCCTTCATAGCGATAGCCGTTGGCCTGTGTCATCACGCCGCGACCGTGATGCATGGCATTCAGAAAACCGCCCTCATAGGCGGCGCCGTTGGCATAATGGGCGACGCCGGTGCCGGTGATCTGGCCGGCCAGCCAGTCGCCTTCATAAGTGCCGCCATCGGCATAGGTGATGCGTCCGCGCCCGTCCGGCTTGCCTGCGGCAAAGCTGCCGACATAGACCGATCCGTCAGGAAAGCGCGCCCGGCCCTGACCGAGGATCTGGCCCTCGACCCAGTCACCTTCATATTCATAGCCCGAGGGCAGGCTATAGCGTCCGCGCCCGTGCTGAAGCCCGTCGCGGAACGTGCCCTCATAGATGCCGCCGTCGTCATATTGCTTGGTCACGGTGCCGCTTTGCGGCGCGGCGGCGCCGGCCGGCACGGATGGCGTGTCCTGTGCCGCTGCCGGATCTGTCCCGGTGATAGCCGCTGCCGCCAGTGCTGCGAATGCTGCCTTCATGCCCGCCTCCGTATCTTTTGCCCATCGTTTAGCCGATGCGGGGGCGCAGCGCAAAGCCTGCCGTTCCCCTTGACCCGCAGGCGCGTTATGAGGGGCCAAAACAGAAGGGAGATCGCATGACCGACCATCTTCGCATCACGCTGGCACAGCTGAACCCCACGGTGGGCGATCTTGCAGGCAATGCCGCAAAGGCCCGCGCGGCATGGGAACAGGGCCGCGCGGCCGGCGCCCATCTCGTCATGTTGCCCGAGATGTTCATCACCGGCTATCAGACGCAGGATCTGGTGCTGAAGGCAGGTTTCAGCGCCGCGGCGGCGGCGCAGGTCGAGGCGCTGGCGGCCGATTGCGCCGATGGGCCGGCCCTTGGCATCGGCACCCCCTGGCACAGCGGGGGCAAGCTTTATAACGCCTGGTTCATCTGTCAGGGCGGGCGGGTCACGACTCGCGTGCTGAAACATGATCTGCCCCATAAGCAGCTGTTCGACGAGATGCGGCTGTTTGACCCCGGCCCGCTGGGCCAGCCATATGAGATCGCCGGGGTCCGCATCGGCAGCCCGATCTGTGAGGATGCATGGTGGCCCGGGGTTGCCCGCCATCTGGCCGGCGCGGGTGCCGAGATCCTGCTGGTGCCCAATGGCAGCCCCTATCACCGCGACAAGCTGGCGCTGCGCATGCGCCATATGCGCAACCGCGTGGCCGATACCGGTCTGCCGCTGGTCTATCTGAACTCGGTCGGCGGGCAGGATGATCAGATCTATGACGGGGCGAGCTTTGTTCTGAACCCCGGCCGCGCGGGCGCAGAGGTGGCGGTGCAGATGGCCCCCTTTGACGAGGCTGTCACCCATGTCGATTTCCGCCGCGATGCGCAGGGCTGGCGCGCAGATCCGGGCGGGCTGGCGCCTCAGCCCGGCGAATGGGAACAGGATTATCGCGCGATGATGCTGGGCCTGCGCGACTACATGCATAAATCGGGCTTTCGCAAGGCGCTGCTGGGCATGTCGGGGGGGATCGATTCCGCGCTTGTGGCGACGATTGCCGCTGATGCGGTGGGGCCGGAGAATGTCCGCTGCGTGATGCTGCCCTCGGAATATACCTCTCAGGCCAGTCTTGATGACGCGGCCGATTGCGCGGGCAGGCTTGGGGTGCGTCTGGACAGCGTGCCGATTGAAGGGGCGCGCCGGGCGGTCTCGGATGCGCTTGCCCCCCTGATGGCCGGCACCACCCCCGACACGACCGAGGAAAACATCCAGTCCCGTCTGCGCGGGGTGATGCTGATGGCGATTTCCAACAAGTTTGGCGAAATGCTGCTGACGACCGGCAATAAATCCGAGATCGCGGTCGGCTATGCCACGATCTATGGCGATATGGCGGGCGGCTATAACCCGATCAAGGATCTCTACAAGACCCGCGTGTTTGAGACCTGCCGCTGGCGCAACGCCAATCATCGCGACTGGATGATGGGGCCGGCCGGCGAGGTCATTGCGCCGCAGATCATCACCAAACCGCCAAGCGCCGAACTGCGTCCCGATCAGAAAGACAGCGATTCCCTGCCCCCCTATGAGGTGCTGGACGAGATCCTGCACGGGCTGGTCGAAGAAGACCTTTCGGCCAGCGAGCTGATCGCGCGCGGCTTTGACGCCGGGACCGTGCGAAAGGTCGACCGGCTGCTGCTTGGCAGCGAATGGAAACGCTATCAGGCCGCACCCGGCCCGCGCATCTCGACCCGCGCCTTTTGGCTGGACCGGCGCTATCCGCTGGTCAACCGCTGGCGGGATCAGGGATAGGGCTGGGGATGATCCTCGGTCACATGTTCGGCCATATCGCTCAGCAGATGGCTGATATGGCTGTCGGCGATTTCGTAATAGACATGGCGTGAGCGCCGTTCGGCCCGGACCAGCCGGGCATTGCGCAACAGCCGCAGATGCTGGCTGACCAGCGTCTGCGACAGGCCCAGTGTCGCGGCGATCTCGCCGACCGGCTTTGGCCCGTCCAGACAATAGATCACGATGCGCAGACGGGTCGGATCGCCCAGCAGGCGAAAGGCCTCGGCCACGAGGGCAAGCTGATCATGTGACAGGGCCGGGATCGGCGCGGGCGGGGGCGCGGGCGTGGATGGGGGCGCGGGTGGCGGCAGGGTCAATGCGCATGCCCCCCGTGGCCACAGCCCGGCCCGCCGCCCTGCGCATGCGGGTCCGGTCCCGGCCGCAGGCTGCATTCATCGCCTGGTTCATCGCTCCAGTCGATTGCGACGGTGGGATGTTCGATGCCGAAATGCGATTTCAGCAAGTCGCCGGCGGCGCGGGCAACCGCGCGTGCCTTGTCGTCATCGCGCGCGCGCACCCGCAGCGTGGCCATCGACCGGCCCGAGGTGATCTGCCAGACATGGATATCGCGGACCGCCGCCAGATCTGGGATCTGTGCCAGCAAAAGCGCCTCGATCTCGGAGGGGCCGGCGCCTTCGGGTGCGCCCTCCAGCAGGATATGGGCCGAGCGGACCAGCAGTTTCCATGCGCTGCGCAGGATCAGCGCCGCGACGAGAACCGACAGGATCGGGTCGATCGGGGTCCAGCCGGTCAGATGGATGATGACAGCCGCGCCAATGGCACCCACCGAACCCAGCAGATCACCCATGACATGCAGGATCGCGCCCTTGACGTTGACATGCTCTGTCTCGCCCCGCGTCATGATCCACAGCACGATCAGATTGACCAGCAGCCCGGCCACGGCCACCGCCAGCATCGTTCCGGCGAGGATCTCGCCGGGCTGGCGAAACCGCCTGAATGCCTCGAAAACGATCCATCCGGTGATGGCAAACAGCGTCAGGGCGTTGAAAAAGCCCGCGATCACCTCGAATCGCAGATAGCCGAAGGTCCGCCGGTCGTCGGCCGCCCGGCGGCCCAGCCGGAACGCCGTATAGGCAAGCGCCAGGGCGAGCGCATCGGTCAGCATATGCCCGGCATCGGCCAGCAGCGCCAGCGAGCCGGACAGGATGCCGCCGACCGCCTCGACGATCATGAAGCCGAAGATCAGAAAGAACGAGATCAGGATCTTGCGCTCGTTCTCGGCGGTGATGGCGGGGATATGGGCATGATCATGATCGTGATCATGGCCGTGATGTGAATGAGAATGCGACATCTGTGTCCCCACGCATTGGCAGTGACATATGAATATCTGTTCATGTATTAACGGTCAATAGCGCATCACCGGCACGGCCCCGGCCGCGCAGCCGCGCGGGCCCGTAACCCTCTGGGGCACGGGCGGGCACGGGGCGCAGGGGGCCGGCTGGGTCTCAGCGCCGCTCATAAAAGGCGTTGCCGCCCGCCACCAGAACGTAATGCATATTGGGATAGTTAAAGCTCAGCCCGGCCTGATGGAAATACATCGCATTGCGCAACCGGGGATGACGCTCGCCGCGCAGCACGGCGCGGGCGGCCGCCTCGACCGCGGGCAGGTCGCGGGGGTTCATCTTGCGGGTCATGACGCCCTCGGCGAATTGCCGCCGCTGGGTGACAACGCCGCAGACGGTATTGGGGAACTGGTCCGAGCGCACCCGGTTCATCACCACATTGCCGACCGCGATCATCCCCTCGCGGCTGGAGCGGTGCGATTCGAAATAGATCACCCGCGTCATGCATGCCATCTCGTTGCCGCCGCCGCGTCTGATCGCGCAGCCGCCCAGCACCGTCAGCGCGATCAGCGCAAGCATTGCGGGCGAGGCGAAAAGGCGGCGGATGGGCATCTCGATCTCCTGACTGTCGGCTCTGTCCTGCCTAGCGCAGCCGCCGCGCCCTGTCGATTGCCGGCCGCGCGCGCGGCCCGGCCGGGATTGACACCACGATCCGTCCCGCCCATATCCGGCCCACGCGGATGGCTGGATGGCCGCGGGCGTCATGCCCGAGGAAAGTCCGGACTCCATAAGGTAACGGTGCCGGGTAACGCCCGGCGGGG
>JAUNTL010000133.1 GCA_030538705.1 Paracoccus sp. (in: a-proteobacteria)
CCGCTTGAGGTCGGTCTTGGTTTGCAGGCGCATGAGGCGGGCGGAAAGCTGGTGATCGAATCGCGCGCCGATCTGCCTGTGCTGGCCCCGGTGTCCGAATCGGAAATGGTTGCGGGCGATCCTGCACCCGTCACCGCCACGCGCGGCGCGCTTGAGGATGTGGCGGCGGGGGCGGTCCTGACTTTTCGTGATGGCGCGCGCGACTACGCCACGGCAACCGCTCGCGCGGTGATCGGCGCGGCTGGCCCTGACGGGGTGGCAACCGCCGATCTGCCGCTTGTGATGGATGCTGAACCCGCCAATACTGCCGCCGAACGCTTGCTGCGGTCGGCGCTGGACGGGCGCGAAGGGGTTGCGTTCAGTCTGCCGCGATCTGCGGTCGATGTGCGCCCCGGCGTCGTTCTGCCGGTGGCCTATCACGGGCGACCCGCCCGGATGATGGTTGTTGACAGGGTGACAGACGGTGAAGCGCGTCAGGTTGAGGCGCGGCAATGGTCTGATGTGGCATGGCGTCAGTCCGCGCCGCTTGAGATTGCAGGCCGGGCGGTCCCGATCCTGGGCGCGTCCGGGGCCGCTTTGCGGCTGCTGGATTTGCCACTTCTGCCCGGTGCTGACGGCGCGGCGGAATGGGATGTGTGGGCTGCGGCTCATGCGCAGCCTTGGCCCGGCCCGGTGGTTGTGGGCCGGTCTGTCGATGCGGATGGCGGTTTTTCCGAGGTTGCCAGCCTGATCGCCCGCGCGCAGATCGGGGCGCTGTCCGAACCGCTGGCTGCGGATCGCGCCCATGTCTGGACGCCCGGCCCGCTGGTTCTGCGTCTGTGGTCGGGTGCGCTGGTGTCGCGCCCTGATGCTGACGTTCTGGCCGGGGCGAACGCGCTGGCCGTGCTGCATGACGGCGCGGGTTGGGAAGTGATCCAATTTCAGGGGGCCGATCTGACCGGGCCGGGTGAATACCGCCTGACCCGGCTTTTGCGGGGGCAGCGTGGAACCGAACATCTGGCGGCGCGTCCGTTGGATGGCGGCGCGGCGGTGGTGATCCTGACGGCGGCCTTGATGCCCTTGGGCCTGTCTGAAGCCGATGCGGGGCGGGATTTTTGGGCGCGCTTTGGTCCGGCAGCGCGTCCGATCACCGAACACGCTTTGCGCCGTCATGCGCCGGGCCGGGTGGGGCTGCGCCCCTTCGCCCCGGCCCATCTGGCCGCGCGCCATGTGGGCGGTGATGTGGTCCTGTCATGGCATCGCCGCACACGGCGTCCCGTCACGACATGGCCCGCCGATGGATCGCCGCCGCCTCTGGGTGAGGCGTCCGAGGCATACCGCATCCAGATCGGCCCGGCATCCGCGCCGGTTCGGGCGCTGACGGTTGCGCAAGCGGGCTGGACCTATACCGCCGATCAGATGGCGGCGGATGGCATCAGCGCCCCCTTCCGGGTCGCTGTGGCGCAACTGTCGGACAGCTACGGGCCGGGCGTCTGGTCTGAAATCACTGTGAGGTAAACAAAGATGGCGACAATAACGCATCGCTTGCCCCTGATTGCAGAGGGGCAGGCGCAACCGCATGTGACGCATAATGCGGCGCTTGATCTGATCGACGCCGCTTTGCCGCGCATCGCCGCATCGGCTTCGCAGACGGCCCCGCCTTCCGCGCCCGTTGATGGCGCGGCCTATATCCTGCCGCCCGCTGCGGTGGGTTGGGGTGATGCCTCGCCGGGCGATGTGGCGATCTGGACCGGCGGGCGCTGGCACAAGGTCACGCCCCGGCCCGGCTGGCGCTGGCTGGTGGGGGATGAGGGCGCGCATCGGGTTTTTGACGGTGCGGCATGGCGGCGCGGCGATGTGATCGGGGCGCAGGGGGCCGGTCTGGCGCTGGCCGTGATTGACCGGGTTGTGACGGCAACCGGCGCAAACGTGGTTCTGGCCGGTATCGTTCCGGCGCGGGCCGTGGTCTTGGGGGTGTCCACGTGGGTTGTTCAGCGCGTGACGGGTGCGACCAGTTACGCGGTGGGCCGCGCGGCGGGCGGGTCTGACTTTGGTTCAGGTCTGGGGGTTGCCGCAGGTTCGTCAAATATCGGCGTTGTGGGGCCTTATGCGACCTATGAGGCGGCAGGCATCCATATCACGGCGGCGGGCGGCAACTTCACCGGCGGACGGATCGGCATTGCGGTCAGCGCCCTTGTCCCCTCGGTGCCGCTGTGACGCGCGCCGTTCTGGACGATGTGCGCAAGCGTCTGCGCGCGGCCTTTCCGGCGTCTGCGGATGTGACCGGGGTGCCGTTTCAGCGCGCGCCGTCGCGCCTGCCTGCCTTCGCCGCCGCAATCGGGCTGACGGGTTCCGAACCTGTGTCGATGGGATCAGCGGCCCGGCTTGATGACTATGATTTGCGGCTGGTGTTCTGGCCTGCACCCCATCGGGCCGATGCTGACGGATCGGCCATGCTGGCGGCGCTTGAGGCCGATATTCGGGCTGCGCTGGTGGCAGCGCCTGCCGATCTGGGCGGCTTGGTGTGGTCGATCAGTCCCGTAACGGCAGACGGTGAGATCGAGGCTGGCGACGAACGCCAGCCCCGCCTTGACCTGCTGTTTTCCGTGCAGGTTCTGCGCGGCTGATTTTCGGCCGCATTTCCGAAATGGCTGGTAGCCGCCTTGTTCATGGGCGGCTTTTTCTTTGAAAGCACGAGGTTTTCCGAATGGCGAACGACGCTGATTTTTCCCGCGCCTTGGCGCAGGTGAAGGAATACGAAGGCGGCTGGTCGAACCACGCCGCTGATCCGGGTGGCCTGACAAAATGGGGCATCACGATTGTGACGCTGCGGGCATTGGGGCTGGATTTCAACCGCGATGGGCGCACGGATGCGGCGGATTTGCGGGCGATGACGCCGGAACAGGCCGCCGGGGTTTACCGGCGCAATTACTGGCAGGCCGCCCGTTGCCCCGATCTGCCCGCGCCGCTGGCGTTTCTGGTCTTTGACAGCGCGGTTAATCAGGGCGTGGGCCGCGCCGTGCGGCTGTTGCAAGCGGCGGTCGGCGCAAAGGTGGATGGTGCGTTCGGCCCCGCGACCCTGCGCGCGGTCAATGCGGCATGGGTGCGTGATCCGCTTGGTCTGCTGGCCGAGTTTCAGGCCCGGCGCGGGGTGCATTACGGCAGTTTGGGCATTTTCAAGCATTTCGGCCTTGGCTGGATGCGCCGCCTGATCGGCGGGCATGGCGTGGCCGTGCGCTGGCATCTGGGGGTGCTGTCGTGATGCGCGATAGCGCAAGCGCCGCGCTTGGCGCATCGGGGCTGACCGCCCCGGTCTGGATGGTCTGGCTTGATCCTCTCATGCAGGTTCTGGTTTCGGTTGCGGGCCTGATCGTTCTGGGCCTGACGATCCGGGGCAAGCTGATCGACAATCAAATCAAGCGTGCGGCGCTGGATGCCGCTCGCAAGGAACGAAAGGGGGGCTGATGCCGACGCCGCCACTGTCTGATGATGTGCTGATCCAGACGCTTGAAACCCTTGCCGCCAATGGCGGCAAGACTGGCCCTTGCGCCGAAGCGTTGGGTATCAGCCGGAACGCGCTGTATAACCGCCTTGCCCGCGCCGCGCAGCGCGGGCTTGATGGGTCGGTGCCGCGCCCGGTGCCGCATGGGCAGGCAATCAAGGGCGTATCCACGCTTTATGATCGCAATGGGCGGATTGCCGCACAATGGGTCAAGACGCGCGCCGAGGCGCTGCCGCTGGATGATGTGATTGAGGCGCTGCAAACCGCGCTGGCCGAACATCAGGGCCGCGCGCCCGTCACGCCCCCGCCTGTCGCTGCCGCCGATACCGATTTGCTGAACCTGTTTTTGCTGCCCGATCTGCATCTTGGGATGCGGGCATGGGCCGCTGAAACCGGGGCCGATTATGATCTGTCAATCGCTGAACGCCTGTCGCGCGCGGCATTTTCTGATCTGGTCGCCCGCGCCCCGGCTGCGGGTCATGCGGTCATTCTGGGTCTGGGCGATCTGACCCATGCCGATGATGAAACCGCCACCACGCGGCGATCCGGCAACCGGCTGGATGTGGACACGCGGCACCAGAAGGTGCTGGTCGCCAGCCTGAAATTGCTGTTGTGGAAGATCGACTTGTGCCTGTCCCGGTTCCCACGCGTGACCGTGCGCATTTTGAAGGGGAACCACGACGAACAGACAGCCGCCGCCGTTTCGGTCGCCCTGTCTTTGTTTTACGATGGGCATGACCGCGTGACGGTCGATGCCAGCCCATCGCTGTGGTGGTATCTGCGGCATGGCCGGGTGCTTCTGGGCGCGACCCATGGTCATACGATCAAGGCGGAAAACATGGCGGGCGTAATGGCTGCCGAACGGGCCGAAGATTGGGGCGCAACCCGCTGGCGATACGTTCATCACGGCCACCTTCATCACAGGCGGGTGATTGAGGTTATGGGTGTTCCGGTCGAGTGCTTCCAGACGCCCGCGCCCAAAGACGCCTATCACGCCGGGGCGGGATATGTGTCCGGGCGCAGCCTGACGGCGATCACATATCACGCCGAACATGGCGAATATGGGCGCGTGACAGTGGGGATCGCACCGCTGGAAACCGAACTGAAAGGGGCCGCGTGATGTGCTGCTGGCTCCATTGTGAGGGCGGGGAATACGGCGCATGTCAGCCTCAACCCGCCCCGACTGAAATCAAAGATGGGAATTGTTCAATGTGTATTTCCGGCGGGTGCAGCGCCTGTTCGCATGAGCGGGCCGAAAGGCGGGATCAGGATTTTCGGTTGGCAGAAGAACGCCGCCGGGCCGCGCGGCATCAGGCCCGCGCCGCCCGCCGGACGGTTGACCCGATTGCACAAGCGCCGCGCGCTATCCGCGCGATGGCGCTTGGTGACGATCCGAAAGGGCCTGCGGGTGCGGCAAAGGTGCCGTTTGACGCGCTGCCGATGCAGGTCATTGCCGAACTGGCCGTGGCTCACGGCGAAGGGGCGCTGAAATATGGCCGTCATAACTGGCGGTTTGGAAAGGTCAGGGCGTCCACCTATTACGCGGCGGCCCTGCGCCACCTGACCGCATGGATTGATGGCGAAGATACCGATCCTGACAGCGGCCTTTCGCATATCGTGAAGGCGATGGCGTCACTATCTGTCATGCGCGATGCGATGCTGACAAACGCGCTTGATGATGACCGGCCTTTGCCGCCGCCCGAAGGCATGATGGCCCGCGCAAATAAGGCATGGGCCGATCTGCGTGCGCGGCATCCGGGTAAGGGGGTGCAATGATCTATCGGCGCGGTGAAGTCGTTGATGTTCTGGCCCGCGTGGCGCTGCCGGACGATGGCGCTGGCCCTTCGCTGTCGCTGCGACTGCGGCTGATCGGCGCTGCCCCGACCGTGCTGGATATGGTGGCCCGGCCCGACGATGCTGGTGTGTATTTCGTGCGCCTGTCCCCGGACGTGGTGCCGCCAGTCCCGCCGGGCCGATACGCCGCTGAAATCTGGCTGGATGATGACGGGGTTCGTTTGTGTCTGGGTGTGTTTGTGTTTGATATGGTGGGGGATTGATTATGCTGGAAGTGACCCGATCCGTTGAACTGCTGGCTGTCGAGGTTTCGCGCGGCTTGCGGGGGGATGTTGGCCCTGCCGGACCTAAGGGCGATGCTGGCCCTGCTGGCCCAAGGGGCGATATTGGACCGATTGGGCCGGTGGGGCCTGCGGGTGTGCGAGGCCCTGCGGGGCCGCGCGGGGAAGTCGGTCCTCAAGGTATCGCGGGCGCAATCGGCCCGGCTGGTCCTGTTGGGCCGATGGGAAGCGCGGGGCCTGTCGGTCCCTCGGGGCCGGTCGGTCCTGCCGGTCCTGTTGGTCCTTCGGGGCCAGTCGGACCTAAGGGCGATACTGGCCCCGCTGGTCCTAAGGGGGAACCCGGTCCCCGTGGCCCTAAGGGCGCGGATGGTGCATCTGGCCCGGACCTGTCGCAACCTCTGGCCGATCTGGCTGCGGAAATTGCTGATGCGCGTGGGGGGCGTCAGGCTTTGGCGCAGCGGATCGGGGTTATCTCCAACTTTGCCAGCCCTGCCGCCGGTGGTGTCGTATCGGGGCGCTATTACGACAATGCGTATCATGCAACAAACGCCGGGGCGCAGGCTGGCGCTGTTAACCGCGCGGATGTGTTTCCATTCTTCGTGTCATCCCCATTCGCAGTTGACGCAATTGGTGTTGTGGTTACTGCGGCGGCTGCTGGGGGTTTGGGGCGCTGCTTCATTTATGATGCGGGTGATGATGGCTGGCCGGACAAGCTGCTTTGGGAAGCTGATAGTAATCTGGATTTTGGCGCGACCGGACATCGGCAGCACCTCTTGCCTGACCCGTTCGTATTTGACCGAGGCCGGGCTTACTGGCTTGGTCTGCGCCATTCATCAACAGCGGCGGTTCGTTCTGTAGTGGCGTCCAGTTGCGTCAATCTGGGGCTGGCTGGTCCAACTGGATCAACTTACTTTACAGCATGTCGGCGGATAATTCCCTTTAGCGATCCTTTGCCTTCCAAGTGGGGCTTTTCTGCTGGTGAGCTGGTAGCGTCTGCCGGTGTGCCTTCGGTTCGGATGCGGGCGGCGTGATGCGCTGCTGGTCGGCAGCCTGTCCCTTTCGGGGCGGGTTGCCATCATTCCGCCGCGTTGTTACGCTGCGTTACTTGTGGGGTATCTGGCCCCAAAATCACGCAACAAATCCCGCAACATTTTCCGCAACGCAAGGCATTAACGCATTGAAATAAAAGGGGAAGCTGTTCGGTTTGAGGCACACCCTCTCCGCCATAATTTCTTCTTTTTTTTCATCAGCTTATCTTGGCATTTCG
>JAUNTL010000134.1 GCA_030538705.1 Paracoccus sp. (in: a-proteobacteria)
GTCAACGCCTCGACCTGGGCGCTCATGCTGACGGGCAAGGTGCTGGATGATGACCAGCCCGGCATCGTGGGCACGCTGCGCGGCGTCATCCGCCGTCTGGGTGAGCCGGTCATCCGCACCGCCGTCACCCGTGCCATGCGCGAAATGGGCCGCCAGTTCGTGCTTGGCCAGACCATCGGCGCGGCTCTGGACCGCGCGCGCGCGTCAGAGGCGCAGGGCTACAGCTACAGCTATGACATGCTTGGCGAAGCGGCGATGACGCGCGCCGATGCCGAACGCTACGCCCGCGAATATGGCGCGGCGATCCGGGCGATCGCGGCGTCCTGCGACAAGGGGGGCGTGCGCGACAATCCGGGCATTTCGATCAAGCTGTCCGCGCTGCATCCCCGCTATGAGATCGCCCATGAAGCCGATGTCATGGCCCGTCTGGTGCCGGTGGTGCTGGATCTGGCCCGCGCCGCGAAATCCGCGAACATGGGCATGAACATCGATGCCGAGGAACAGGATCGTCTGGTCCTGTCGCTGAAGGTGATAAAGGCGGTGCTGGCGGACCCCTCGCTTGCCGGATGGGACGGGTTCGGCGTGGTCGTGCAGGCCTATGGCAAGCGCGCGGGGCTGGTGATCGACTGGCTTCATGCGCTGGCTTCGCGGCTGGATCGCAAGATCATGGTCCGGCTGGTCAAGGGCGCCTATTGGGACAGCGAGATCAAGCGCGCGCAGGTCGAGGGGCTGCCGGGCTTCACGCTGTTCACCCGCAAGGTGGAAACCGATGTCAGCTATATCGCCAATGCCCGCAAGCTGATCGGGCATTCCGACCGCATCTATCCGCAATTCGCCACCCATAACGCCCATACGGTCGCGGCCATTCAGGACATGGCGGGCGGCATCGATTTCGAATTCCAGCGCCTGCATGGCATGGGCGAGCGGCTGCATGATATCGTCATCCGCGAAAGCAGGGGACGCTGCCGCATCTATGCGCCGGTTGGCGCGCATCGTGACCTGCTGGCCTATCTGGTGCGCCGGTTGCTGGAGAACGGGGCGAATTCGTCCTTCGTGCATCAGATCGTCGATGAGGATGTCACCCCCGAACAGGTCGCGCGCGACCCGTTCGAGGCACTGACAACCGATGCCGCTCCATCGCAACTGATTGAACCGGAAGCGCTTTTCGGTGAGTCCCGCAGAAACTCGCATGGTTTCGACCTGAGTGATGAGGGCGAGCTGGCCCGGATCGCGGCGGCGCGCCCCGCCCGCTTGCCGGATGCCGGTCCGATCACGCTGTCCCCGCCTGCGGGCAGATCGCGCGCGGTCCTGAACCCGGCAACGGGCGAGGCCGTGGCCGAGGTGCAGGAAGCCGATGCCGCCACCGCCGCGCGCGCCATTGCCGATGCCCGCATCTGGGACGCCCCGCCCGCCGAACGTGCCGCCGCCCTGAACCGCGCCGCCGATCTTTATGAATCGCATTTCGGCGAAATCTTCGCGGCCCTTACGGCCGAGGCCGGGAAATCCCTGCCCGATGCCGTTGGCGAATTGCGCGAGGCCGTTGATTTCCTGCGTTATTACGCCGCTGAAGGCCAGGCGCGCGCAGGCAGCCCGCGCGGTATCATCACCGCGATCAGCCCGTGGAACTTCCCGCTGGCGATCTTCACCGGCCAGATCGCCGCCGCCCTGATGGCGGGCAATGCCGTGCTGGCCAAACCGGCCGAGCAGACCCCCATCATCGCCGCCATTGCCACGCGCCTTCTGCATGAGGCGGGCGTGCCGCCATCAGCCCTGCAACTGCTGCCGGGCGAGGGCGGCACGGTCGGCGCGGCCCTGACATCGGACGCGCGCATCAACGGGGTCGTGTTCACCGGCTCGACCGAAACCGCGCAGGTGATCGCGCGCGCCATGGCGGACAATCTGGACCCCGGCGCGCCTTTGATCGCGGAAACCGGTGGGCTGAACGCGATGATAGTGGATTCCACCGCGCTGCCCGAACAGGCGGTGCGCGATATCGTCGCCTCCAGCTTCCGCTCGGCCGGGCAGCGCTGTTCGGCGCTGCGCTGTCTCTATCTGCAAGAGGACGTGGCCCCGCAGGTGATCGAGATGCTGAAAGGTGCGATGGATCAGCTTGTCCTTGGCGATCCGGCGCTTCTGTCCACCGATGTCGGCCCGGTCATCGACGCGCAGGCTCAGGCGGACATCGCGGCCTATGTGGACGGGCAAAGCGGGCGCGTGCTGCATCAGGTCGCGGCCCCTGAAACGGGCACATTCGCCGCGCCCGTGCTGGTGCAGGTCGACGGGATCGACGATCTTTCGCATGAGGTGTTCGGCCCGGTCCTGCATGTCGCCAGCTTCCGCGCCAGTGATCTGAACCGCGTCGTGGATGCGGTGAATGCGCGGGGCTTCGGGCTGACATTCGGGCTGCATACCCGCATCGACAGCCGCGTGCAGCAGGTCTCGGACCGCATCCATGCCGGCAATATCTATGTGAACCGCAACCAGATCGGCGCCATCGTCGGCAGCCAGCCCTTCGGCGGAGAAGGGCTTTCCGGCACCGGTCCCAAGGCGGGCGGCCCGAATTACCTGCCGCGCTTCTATGCGCCCGAGACCGCGCAACTGCCCGCAAGCAGACCCGCCGGCGCGGCCGACCCTGCGGCGCTTGCGCTGGCGCTTGCCAAGGCCGGCAGTCATGAGATCGGCGCGCAGGTCATGCCCGGCCCCACGGGTGAGCTGAACCGCCTGAGCACGCATGCCCGCGCGCCGCTTCTCTGTCTCGGGCCGGGGGCGGTGGCGGCGGCAGCACAGGCCGCAGCGGTCGAGGCATTGGGCGGCCAGGCCCTGCGCGTCGACGGCGCGCTACCCCCCGAGGCGCTGAAAACGCCAGAGGGCTTTTCCGCCGCGATCTGGTGGGGTGATGCCGAAACCGGGCGGGCCTATGCGCAGGCTCTGGCGGCGCGCAAGGGCGAGATCACGCCCCTGATCACCGCCATGCCCGATCTGGCCCATGTCGCGCATGAGCGTCACCTTTGCGTCGATACCACCGCCGCCGGGGGCAATGCCGCACTGCTGGCGGGCTGAACGAAAAACGCGCCGCAATCGCTGCGGCGCGTTTCCCATGGGCAAGGCTGGTTCAGGCGGCGTATTTCTGAACGGCACCACCCTGCCGGGACCATTCGCCATACCAGGCATCGAACAGCTTCAGTTGCGCTTCCGCATAGCCACGCTGGCTGTCGGTGAGCACATCGGTTTCATTGAAATGCAGCGTGAATTCCGGGTGGCCCTTCAGCACCATCAGATGCTTGAAGTAAAGCACCAGATCCGGCCCCTCGTCGAATGACGACAGCACCGCCAGCGCGGATTCCAGTTCCTTCGCGCGGGCGCGGGCCTCGACATCGCCCCTGGCGGCGGCCTGACACAAGGCGACCAGATGCAGCACCTCACGCGGGAGAACGCAGCCGATCCCGGTGATCGCGCCGGTCGCGCCGCAATTCACGAAACCATGATAAACACTGGTGTCGACGCCGATCATCAGCGTGACCTCATCGTCGCGGCTGGTGATGTTTTCGGCGGCATAGGTCATATCGGCATTGCCGCCGAATTCCTTGAAGCCGATCAGGTTGGGATGTTCGGCGCGCAGCGCGAAGAACAGGTCGGCGCGCGTCGCAAAGCCGTAATAGGGGCTGTTGTAGATTACCGCCGGCAGATCCGGCGCGGCGGCCAGGATGGCTTTGAAATGCGCCTTCTGCGCGGTCACGGAATTGCCGCGCGACAGAACGCGCGGGATCACCATCAGGCCCTGCGCGCCGACCTTCTGCGCATGTTCGGCATGGGCCACGGCCATTTTCGTATTCACCGCGCCGGTGCCCACGATCAGCGGGATACCGGCCTTGACCAGACGCTCGACACCCTCCATCCGCTCGGCATCGGTCAGAAGCGGCCAATCCCCCATGGAGCCGCAATAGACCACCGCCGACATGCCCGCCTTGATCAGCATCTCGGCCTCGCGCACGAGCGCGTCGAAATCGGGGCTGCGGTCGGGTTTGCAGGGCGTCATCAGCGCGGGGATCGTGCCGGAAAAGATCGAGGCGGTCATGGCGGGCTCTCCGTAAGCGGGGATAAATGGAACGGGTCAACAGAATGCACGCCACCCGACGAATCGCGTGGCTCGCCCGTCACAATACAGATTGTATTTTATTTGTCGACAAGTTTTCGCCGCCCGGCCCCCGCCGCATTGCTTCGCCTGCTCGGGCAGCGCATGCCCGGCAGCCGCAGAAAAACAGGGGCCGAGGTTTCCCCCGGCCCCTGAACCCCTTGGCGGATGCGGCGTTGACTACTGGACCAGTGCCTTGCCGTTTTGCAGATGGCGCACGGCCAGTTTGCGACCCAGGCGGCCCGAGATCATCTCACGCGAGGCGGCGGGGGCGTAATCCGGCGCGGCCAATGCGGGGAAAAGGGTATGGATCTCGGCCAGAGCCGCGGGGCCGACCGATTTCAGCGCCTGCGGCCCGGTAAAGAGCGATTCCGTCTCGGCCCCGTTCGAGATCACGATCTGGTGGTCGTCGAAAAGGAAGTGAACATAGGTCACGCTGTCCAGATCATCGGCGATATCGATGCCCTCGATCTGGCAAAGCTGCTTGGCGGCGACCAGAACCTCGCGCGTGCCGAACATCTTCTGCGCGATGTTCGAGCGCACCAGAACCCGGTGCTGCGGCGAGACGATCAGATCGGCGGCGGGCAGGCCGCGTCCAAGCGCGCCCTGACGGATGCGCACGGGGCGCAGCCGGGGGTTGGCAGCCAGCGTGGCCGCATCCAGCAGGCGCCGCCCGATCCAGCGGATCGGCTGAAGCCCGGCGTCGCGGGTCTCGACCAGATCGCCCACGGCAAGATCACCGGCCGCGATCTCGCCCAGGGCGGTGCGGATCATCACCCCGGCGCCGAAGCACAGCACATTGGTGTTGTCCCAGGTCAGATCCTTGCCGGCGACGGCCTGACCGCCGTTCAGGATGGTCAGGACGATATCGCTCATATTGAGAATGCCGTCATCGTCCTGATCGGCCTGCATCCATTCCAGCGGACTTTTATAGGTCTGGCCGGGGTTGGCCGCGTTCCATGCCGCCAGCTTGTCCCAGTTGTAATAGGCGCTGAGGTCGACGAAATCGTTATCGTCCTGCCCCGTGCCCGCCGCGATATCGCCATTGTTGATATTGCCACCGGTGGCGAAGTTGAAATCGGTGATGACGTCGTAATTGCCGGCGATGAAGGTATCGAACCCGTCGCCGCCGGTCATGATGTCGCGCTCATTATCATCGACGAAACTGTTGGTCGCCGTGCCGTTCACGCTATACTGGCCGCCGACGATCAGGTCATTGCCGTCACCGCCATCCAGCACGTCCTGCCCGGTGCCGCCGATCACCAGATCGTCGCCATCCTCGCCGTAGATCGTATCGTCGCCCGCGCCGCCGCTCAGGCCATACTGGCCGTAATACTGGTTGCCCCCGGTCAGGGTGATGTCATCGCCCGCGCCGCCATAGATCACGTCATTGCCGTCATCGCCGAAGGCCACATCGGTGCCGCTGCCGCCGATGATCGTGTCATCGCCGTCGCCGCCGTTATTGGTCAGCAGGATACCGGTGTTGGCATTGACGAAGCCGACGTTGTTGCCCTCGCCCAGGTCAAGGTAGTCGTTGCCGGCCTGACCGCCAACCCGGTCATTGCCGTCGCCGCCGAAGATCGTGTCATCACCATTGCCGCCGAACAGGTTGTCATCGCCGGCACCGCCATAAAGCACGTCATTACCGTCGCCGCCGTAGACCAGATCATCGCCGTCCTCGCCGTAGATGGTGTCATCGCCATTTTGACCCGCCAGAGAGTCATTGCCGGCCCCGCCATAGATCAGGTCATCGCCATCGTTGCCATAGATGGAGTCATTGTCATTGCCGCCGTAAAGCGTGTCGTTACCGGCCCCGCCGAACAGAACGTCACTGCCGGAGCCGCCATAAAGCAGGTCTGACCCGGCGTCGCCGAACAGCCGGTCATCGCCCACCTCGCCGATCAGCGTATCATCGCCAAGGCCGCCGTAAAGGGTGTCATTGCCGGTGCCGCCGTCCAGATAGTCGTTACCCTCGCCGCCTTCCAGACTGTCGTTATCGGCCCCGCCGAACAGCACGTCATTGCCGGTGCCGCCATAAAGGCGATCTGCCCCGGCATCGCCGTAAAGCGTGTCATCGCCGCCCTGACCGTAGATCGAATCATTGCCGTCGCCGCCGTAAAGCACGTCAGCCGCATTGTCATCGGCACCGGGATTGGCCAGGCCGGTCGCGGGCACATAGCCGTCGCGGGCGTGGCCATAGATCAGGTCATTGCCCGCGCCGCCTTCCACAGTATCGGCGCCAAGCCCGGCATAGATCGTGTCATTGCCCGCGCCGCCACGGATATAGTCCATATTGCCGGTATGGCCGGGCAGGATGGCATCATCGGAATCGATCCGGTCGCCATCGGAATCGGCATAGCCCGGCACCATGAAGTCATTGCCGGTGGTGCCGTCGACATAGCCGTCCGCGAAAGGCAGGGCCGTGCGATCGACCACCACGGAAGAAAAGCCCGAGGTGAAGCTTGGCGTGGTCGCAAAGCGGATCGAACGGATCGCATATTGGACAAGCTCTGCCTGCCCGGTGTCCGAGCCGCCGGCCTGCGGCGGCATGGCGAACAGATCGCCATTGGTGGTCTGAAGCAGGCGTAGTGACACGGTGATCGTGCGGGTCTGCCCGCCGCCCAGTTCCTGAACGACGCTGACATTCTGCACTAGCATCCCGGCGTCGGCCTCGGTCGTATAGGT
>JAUNTL010000015.1 GCA_030538705.1 Paracoccus sp. (in: a-proteobacteria)
GCGTCTGGCGTCTGAAACAATCACCCCGCTATGCCACGTAGGCAACGGGTTTTTGATGGATCAAGATCAGAGCAGCGCGGCATCCGGCACCACCTCTGCCTTATCGCGTGCAGCCGTCGGAAAACCCGCCATTGGGGATCACGTCGCGATGCCTGCCGCCACACGGGATCACATCGTGATCATTGCAGCGGCCGCCTGGCGCTCTGGCTCGCCTGACACCCTGACTGATGAGCGCGGGCGATTCCTGTCACGGTGCATCCTGCCGCGCGATATCCTCGATCAGAACATCCGTCACAATGCCGCCCGAGGCATCGGCCGCGGCAACCTGTAATGCCTCGCGCAGACGGCGCATCCTTGGCTCCGTCGTGAAATTTCCGTCGAACCCGCCGGTATTGGCCTGGATCAGCAGGCCCCGCAGCAAGGCGTCGCGCAGCCGGAACTCCTGACTATAGACCTCCTCCACGCGCGCGGCCGGCATCTCCAGTGTCAGGGTAAGGACCATCATCCCGGCCAGCCGGTCGCCGCGCATGACCGGGACAAAGAACTGTGACGGAAACCGGAAATGGCTGACCGGCCCGCCAGAGGACGCGGCGGCGACGGGCATAATCGCCCCGTCATCGCCCGCTACCCCGTCCGGGGTGACGGGTGCTGCGGCCCGGCCCAGCCTGTCGCCGGCGATCAGCCCGCCCAGACCCGCGAGAACAAGCACCGCGATCATCACCAGAGGTTTCAGCATAGGATCACCTCAATAGGGCAGGATGATATCGGCAATCTGCTGGCCGTAACGCGGCTGCTGGACATCGCTGATCTGACCGCGCCCGCCATAAGAAATCCGCGCGCCCGCGATACGGTCATAAGCGATCTCGTTGCTGCGGCCGATATCCTCGGGGCGCACGAAACCCGATACCGTCAGTTCCCGCATTTCGTGATTGACGCGAACCTCCTGACTGCCCTGAATATGAAGCGTTCCGTTGGGCAACCGGTTGATAACCGTTGCCGCCACCCTGAGCATCAGCTTTTCCCGGCGCGAGACCCCGCCACTGCCCCGATAGGCCGAGGCCGAGCTTGCCTGCGCCAGCGTTGCCATCGTCGCGCCCTCGGTCATGCGCTTGTCAATGCTTTGTGGCAGACCGCCGAATTCGGGCATTGATACCCGGTCCGAGGCACTGCGGGCGCGGTTCGAACTGTTCGATATCTCGGCACGGTCGTCGATCTCGATCACCACGGTCAGAATGTCGCCACGGCTTGCCGCGCGGCGGTCACGCACCAGCGAATTGCGCTCCCCCGCCCAGAGCGAGGCATCCGATCCGATGCGTTGCGGGCCGGCCGGCAGGTCGAGAACCGGCGTCACCATGGCCTCGAACTCGGGGGTTTGCTGCGGCGCGGTCATGGTCGGCGCGCGGCCCAGATGGTCGACGCGGTTACAGGCGGACAGCAGCGCAAGCGCCGCAAGGGCAAGAACAAGGCAGCGTGGCATCATTTCAGCTCCGTCATAGTGGCATTGGCAATCAGCGTGCCATCAGGGGCGACAACGGCCGAGATCGTGCTGCGCGAGGACAGGTTCATCACCCGCACCAGATCCCCGGCCGCCCCCTCGGACAATGCACGGCCGGCGGTTTCGATGCGCAAGCCACCGCTGTCGAATGCGATGCGCACCAGTTGATTGCGGCTGACCAGAACCGGCGCACGCAGCGCCCCCGCCGTCACCGGCCGGCCGGCATAGATGGTCACACGCACCTGCCGGCCGATGGCATGGTCAGGGTCACTGATCCCCGCCGGCGCACCATCCGACCAGACCAGATCCGCCGCGGTCAGGATCATGCCCACGGGCAGATCATGGGCCGCGACCAGACCCGCCGACGCCGGCAGCGGACAGAGCATCAGCGCCGCAAGAACAAGGCCCCGCATCAGCGCACCTGCACCGTCGCGCCCAGCATCTGGTCGGCAGCGGTGATGACCTTGGCGTTCAGCTCATATCCGCGCTGCGCCTTGATAAGCTCGGTGATCTCGCGCACGGGATCGACGGAGCTGTCCTCCAGATATCCTTGACGCAGCGTGCCCAGACCTTCCTGCCCCGGCAGACCAATGATCGCCGGACCAGAGGCCGTCGTTTCGATGAACAGGTTCGAACCGGTCGCCTCCAGCCCCTTTTCGTTGCTGAAGGCGGCAAGTGTCAGCTGGCCAAGCTGCTCGGGTTCCACCCGGTCGCTGAAATAGGCATAGACCTCGCCATCGGCATTGATGGCGATGCTGCGGGTTTCCTCGGGGACGGTGATGCCGGGTGCCACCGCAAAGCCATCCGAGGTGACGATCTGCCCGTCGGCCGAGCGTTTCAGCGCCCCGTCGCGCGTATAGGCGGCAAGGCCGGACGGCAGCGTCACCTCGATATAGCCATGTCCGTCGATGGCGATATCCAGATCGCCCCCGGTCTGCGACAGCGCGCCCTGGGCCACATTGATCGTCACGGCCGAGGGTCGCGCGCCCAGACCAAGCTGGATCCCGGCCGGCACCATCGTGCCATCGGCGGCGGCAATCGTGCCGGGGCGGGTCACCTGCTGATAATGCAGATCGGCGAATTCGGCGCGCCGGGCATTATAGCCCGTCGTCGACATATTCGCGAGATTGTTGGAAATCACCTCGACGCGGGTCTGTTGCGCGCTCATGCCGGTGGCGGCGATCTGAAGGGCTTTCATCGGTTTCTCCGTTATCGGGTCAGGGCCGAGATCGTGTCACGGATGCGCCTGTCCTCGCGGTCCATCAGCGCCTGCCCCATCTCAAAGGCGCGCTGCACCTCGATCATGCGGGTCACCTCGGCAATCGGGTTGACGTTCGAGCTTTCGAGATAGCCCTGGCGGATGCCGGCCTCGGGCGCGGGTTCCAGAACGGCGGGGGCGGCAAACAGCGTGCCGGCGGCGCGGGTCATCAGCTCCGGCGGGGGCGGGGCGAATATGCCGATGCGGCCGACCTGCCCGCCATCGGCCGAGATCGTGCCATCGGATCCCACAGCAATGACCGCCGCGCCGGGCGGGATCGTGACCGGGGTCTGCCCCTCGTCCAGCAGGCGGTAACCGTCGGGCGTGATCAGCTCTCCCTCGGGTGTCGGCATAAAGGCACCGGCGCGGGTGATGCGCGTGCCCTCGGGCGTCTCGACGGCGAAAAAACCCGCCCCGTCAATTGCCAGATCCCATACCCCGCCGGTCCGGGTCATCCCCGCCTGACCAAGATCGACGACACGGCCATGCGCATGCCCCATCGACAGCGCATCGCGTCCGCGGCCGGTCGGGGCAAGATATTCGGCAAAGACGACGCCCTCGCGGCGGAAACCGTTTGTGTCGGCGTTGGCGATATTATTGGCGATGACCTGCATCTCGCGCATCAGGCCGGATTGGCGGGTCAGGCTGGCATAGATCGCGTTATCCATCAGTATCCCCCCGCCATCAGCGGCACCAGACTGTCGGCAAAGAACCCCGCCAGGATCGCGGTCATAAAGCTCATCGAGACCCAGAACACCGCCAGCATCAGCCCGATCTTGGGCACAAAGGTCAGCGTCATTTCCTGCACCGAGGTCAGCGCCTGAAACAGCCCGATCAGCACCCCTGTCACCAGCGCAACCGCCAAGAGCGGCGCGGCCATGCGCACAGCGATCCACAACGCCTGGCGGGTCAGGTCAAAGATCAGGTTCTCATCCATGTCACACCGGCATCCGCAGGATTTCCTGATAGGCCTCGACGACCTTGTCGCGGATCGCCACCGCGACATCGAGCGCCAGTTCGGCCTCGGTCAGCGACTGGACGAGGGCATGGGTCTCGACCGTGCCGGACATGGCCCCGATGGCATTTTCATCGGCCGCGCTCATCACCTGTTCGAACGCGCGGGCCGCGGCGGTGACACCGCCCGCCCCGCCGCCGGCGGGTGGTATCGTATCGCGGTTGCGCAGGTATTGCGTGGCGGCATGGGTTGCGTCGATCATCGCCGGTCTCCTCAGCGGCGCAGCAGGTCAAGCAACGAGGCCGACATCTGCCGCGATTGTTCAAAGATGCGCAGATTCGCCTCATAGCTGCGGCCGGCCTCGCGCGCGTCGGCCATCTCGGTGATCAGATCGACGTTCGAGCCGTCGTAGAAACCATCCGCGTCCGCGAGCGGATGCGCAGGATCGTGAACACGCGCCAGCACCGAGCGATCAAGAAAGGGACGCGAGGCCGCCACCATTCCCGTCGTGCGGCCGGACTGCATCACGGCATCAAAGCTGACCAGCTTGCGGCGATATCCGGGGGTATCGGCATTGGCGATATTTTCCGAAACATGGCGCAGCCGGTCGGCCTGTGCGCGCATGCCTGTGGCGGCGATGCGGGTGGCGGTGACGGTCTGATCCATCCTCAGCCCCGCCGGCCGGCCGCGCTGCGCATCAGCCCAAGCGCGGATTTATAGATCGCCACCGACAGATCATGTTCACGTTTGACCTCGGCCGATTTCACCATTTCGGCCTCAAGCGAGACCGAGTTTCCATTGGGCGCCCGTCCGCCCTCATCCTCGCGCAGGCGGGCGGTGGCGGTGGCGGCCGGCATCGCGGCCAGATGCCCCGGCCGTGTCGCCCGCATCAACACCGCCCCACTGTGGCGATAGGTCTCGGCAAAAGGCCGGGCGTCGCGGGCGCGGAACCCCGGCGTGTCGGCATTGGCGACATTGCCCGCAACGATGCGGGCGCGCTGCGCGGCATGACCCGTCAGCGCCTGCGCCATGCGGATCGTATCGAGTTTTTCCAACAAAGAGGCTTCTCCTCTGCTGCGATAAACCCGGTCTTAACCCCAACAGGTTTAGAAACCGTTTCCAGCGGCAGATTTTCCGAACCGGGAAAGGGCAGGAAATTGGATAAATTTGAATCGATCGCAGCGCGGATCGGGCAATTGCGGCCGGCACGCTATTTCGGCACCGTCACCGGCATCGGCGCAGGGCTGGTGCGGGTTGCAGGGCTGGGCGCACATGCGGCAATCGGGGATCGGGTGGCCCTGGATTGCGACGGGCCGGCGGGCGAGGTCGTCGCACTGGATCGCGATCACGCCCATGTTCTGCCCGAATCATCCGTCGACGGCCTGTCGGTCGGCGCCCCGGCAGAACTGCTTTTCGCGCCCCGTCTGGCGCCATGCGACGGCTGGATCGGGCGCATCGTCGACCCTCTGGGCCGGCCGCTTGACGGGCGCGCGCTGCCGCAGGGGCGCACAAGGCGGGAATATGATGCCCGGCCGCCGGCGGCCGTCACCCGCAAACGACTGGGGGCACGGCTGGACACCGGGCTGGCGGTGTTCGACACATTGCTGCCGGTCGTGCGCGGCCAGCGTATCGGGCTGTTCGCGGGGTCCGGCGTCGGCAAATCGACCCTGTTGTCCAAGCTGGCGCGCGGGATCACGGCCGATGTCGTCGTCATCGCCCTGATCGGCGAGCGCGGACGCGAGCTGCGCGAGTTCACCGAGGATGTGCTTGGCCCCGAAGGCATGGCGCGTGCCGTCGTCATCGCCGCCACCTCGGACGAATCACCGCTGATCCGCCGGCGCTGCGCCGGTGCTGCCATGGCCGTGGCCGAGCATTTCCGCGACCGTGGGCACCATGTGCTGCTGCTGGCCGATTCCCTGACCCGATTCGCCGAGGCCCATCGTGAAATCGCCCTCGCCGCGGGTGAACACGCATCCAGCCGCGGGTTTCCGCCCTCGACCGCGCATCTGATCATGTCGCTGGCCGAGCGCGCCGGTCCCGGTGCCCAGGGGGCGGGGGACATCACCGCGATCTTCAGCGTGCTGGTCGCGGGATCCGATATGGATGAACCCATCGCCGATATCACGCGCGGGGTGCTGGACGGCCATATCGTCCTTGACCGCGCCATCGCCGAGCGCGGGCGGTTTCCGGCCGTCGATGTGCTGCGTTCGGTCTCGCGGGCCTTGCCGGGGGCGGCGGATGCGGCGGAAAACGCGCTGATCGGACGGGCACGCGCCGCGCTTGGATCTTATGCGGAATCCGAACTGATGATTCGCGCCGGTCTCTATGCGCCGGGTGCCGATCCCGCCCTGGACGAGGCCGTGCGGCTTTACCCCGGTCTGGACGCCTTTGTCGCAACGGACAGTCCCGGCGGATGCGCGGACAGCTTTGCCGCCCTGTCGCGGGCGCTGCGCCCGGCGCGGCCATAGCGGGATCGCCGTGAACTTTACCGGGCCTCTGGAACCCAAAGCGATTGCTCAATGTTATTCCGTGGTCGGATTGCGGTTTCACCGCGGATTTTGCACCTTGCCGTGACGTCTAGGAAATCGCCCGTGGCCCTTTCAGAATATTTCATCCGCTACCTCGAACAACGCGATACGCTGAGCGAGGACGAACGGCGCCGGCTGGCGGCGATCAAGACCCGCCATGTCAGCTTTGCCCCCGGCGAGGTGATCGTGGCGCGCGATGTCGAGGTCACCGAAAGCTGCCTGATGCTGGGGGGCATGTCGGCGCGGGTCCATGACCTTGGCCGGGGCGGCGAGCGGGTGATCACCGCATTGCATGTGCCCGGCGATTTCGTCGATCTGCACGGCTTTGTGCTGGCCGGGCTGGAGCATAAGGTGATCGCCGTCGGCCATGCCGAGGTCGAATTCGTCAGCCACGATCAGCTGCGTGAAATCACCAATGAATGGGCGCATCTGACGCGCCTGTTGTGGATGTCCACCACGATCGACGCGGCCATTCACCGCCAATGGCTGGTCGCGGCGGCCTCGCTGCGCTCCAGCGCCCATCTCGCGCATCTTCTGTGCGAAATTTATACCCGGCTCAACTCTGTGGGCGCGGCACAGGAACATCATTTCTCGCTGCCGCTGCTGCAACGCGATCTGGCGAATATCCTTGGCTACTCGCCGATCCATATCAACCGCGCTGTGCGCGACCTGCGCGAGCGCGGGCTGATCCGCTGGACCGGAAACGAGATCCGGATCCTCGACTGGCCGGGGCTGGTGGCGCTGGCGCGGTTCAGGACCGATTACCTCGATATGGAAAAACTGCGGCGCTAGGCGGCAGCCGCAGATAATCACCGCTGCGGCAGGGCCTGTTTCCGGGGGCCGGAGACCTGCGGATTTCGGCAAGGGCCGGCCATTACTCGCACAGGCGCCAATCGTTCTTACGGGTCATGATGTCGAAATGCAGATGATCATCATGCGCCGCGTTGGAGCCGGGGCCGAGAACCGTCGTGAAATAAAGACAGCCGGCATGGTGGAGCGTCTTTTGCAGCGCCTCATCAAGGGTGCCTGTGCCGTCGCGCGGGGCAATGGCAATCTCGCGCCCGTCCGAGAGTTGCAGCGCACTCAGGTCAAACGCATTGCCAAGCGCATGCTCTGACAGCCGCGCCTGCCCGGTTCCGACCCGCGCCCGGCACTGATAGGTCGAGCCGGGGATCAATGCGGTGATGCGCGGCGCGCCGGACAGCTGAGCGGCGGCGGGCAAGGCGAAATCGCGCGCCCATCGCGCCAGCCGGCGCGCGGTGTCGCATCGCATGACCGCGCCGCCGGCGATGGATAGGCCGGGCTGAACGGCCGTGATGTTCAGCGGGCGTGCGATGCCGCAATCGCGATCCTCTTCATCCGCGATGGCGGGCAGTTCCTGATATTCCACACCCAGCATGAACAGGCCCAGAAGGCAGGACTGATAGGTGAAATCATCCTCGGCCAGCAATTGCCAGGCGGGCGGCCCGGCGGCTGCGTCAGCCGCAGCATGTGCAGACGCGGCGCGCGCATCATCAGCGGGCTGCGGCCCGTCATCTGTGGCGGATACAGCCTGCGGATCTGCGCCTGCATCGGACGGCATATCCTCACCCGGCCCCGGATCACCACGATCAGCAGCGGATCCGTCATCCGCTGCCGTCCCGCCGGCGTTCTCGGCATCGGGCTGCGGTCCGTCACTGTCACTGTCGCTGTCGCTGTCACCGGTATCGTCCGCCGCGTTATCATCCGCCGCCGCTGTCGCGGAAATATTGGCGGCATCGGGCCGCGCCGCCGGGGGCCGGCTGCCGGACGGCGCCTCGCCCGTTTCTGCGGGCGCGGATGATACCGGCGCCGGTTCGGGACCACGCGCAGGGTCCGGCTTTGCCGCAGAAGGGTCATCCGCCCCGCCCATCGCATCCGCCTGACCGGCGGAAGGCTGACCCGTCGCCGCGGCGGGAGCGGGGCGGGGAACGGGCGCCTCGCCGCCCGGCAGGGGCCGCCGGGCAGGCACCGCCCCGTCCGCCACCGGCGCGCTGATCGGGGGCTTTTCCGGCGGGCGTGATATCGGGGCCGGCGCAGCAGATGTCGCCAGATCGCTTTGCTGTGCAGCCAGGGCCGAACAGCTTACCAGCGTCAGGATCAGCGCAGACCGCGATGCCGCGCCGGGTCTCACGATCAGCCCGCCGAAAGCGGGTTCGCTGGCGCAACAGGCTCGCCGTGAGGGGGGGCATCGGGGACAGGCGGGACGGCGGGCAAGGGGGTGGTGGCCGGGTCGGCTGATGTCGCCGGCACACCGTCATGCCACATATCCGCCAGATTGGCCGGGCGCGGCAGCGGCGCAGCGGAAGAGGTCAGCGTCAGGCTTGCGGGCGGGGACGGCGGGGCCGTGGCGGTCACGGCGGCCTGCGCCGAAGGCGACGAGCCGGCCACCTCGCCCATGATATCGGCCACGGATATCCCCGGCTCCAGAAACTCGACCGTCGTGACACCGGGCTGGACCATATGGGCCAGCTCTTCGGCGTCCCAGTTGGTCAGACGCACACAGCCATGCGATTCCGACACGAACAGGCGCGACGGCCGGGGCGTGCCATGCAGGCCATAGGTCGGCTTGCTCAGCGCGATCCAGACCGTGCCCACCGGCCCGTTCGGCCCCGGTGGCAGGGTCAGCACCTGAGTATTGCTGCCCTGCTGAAAGTTCACCGCCGGGTTATAGGTATATTCAGGGTTCATCGCCACGGCGCGAACCTTGTGGACCCCGGTCGGAGAGGGCGTCTGAGCCGAGCCGATGGTGGCCGGATAGTTCACCACCATATGACCCCTGGCATCATAGGCCGCGACCCGGTTGGTGCCCTTTTCGACAAAAATGCGTGTCACCTTGGCGCGCAATGGCTTGGCCGGTGCAACGACCTTGATCGTCGCGCCCTCGACCAGATCCACCCCCGGATTCAGCGCGGCGATAAAGCGTTCGTCCATGTGAAACCGCTCGCCCAGCTTTTCGGCGACGCTGGTATAGCCAAGCGTCGTCATATTCGCCTTTTCCAGATAATCATCGGGAATATGGCTGGTCAGCCCGGTCACATCCGCATGGGTGATCGTATAATCCATGGTGATCGCAGCCCCGGCAAAGGGCTGCAACGCGGCCCAGACCTGCGCGTCCATCTCGCCATCAGCGGGCAGACCGGCGCGGCGCTCGAACGCGGCGATGGCGCTGCGGCTCATTCCGCCCTTGATCCCGTCGATCACACCCGGCGAAATGCCCGAACGATCCAGCAGCACCTGAACCCTGGCGGTCAGCGCCGATTGCCCCTGTGGCAGCGGACCACCACTATAGGTCGCGGCCTCGATCGCCTCGGCCGTCACGGGGGCCGCCGTCGCCGCCGAGGCCGCAAAAACCGAGACGAAAACCGCGAATGCGGCATGGCGAAGCGACTGTATCATGGAATCCTCCTGCTGCCGGCGCAATCTAGCAGACTGCACCCGGTTCTCAATCCGCGCCGCGCGAAAACGGCGCCCGTTCAGGGCACAAGACTGGCGCGGTGACCCGGCACATAGACGCGGCGCGAATGTGACAGCGCGCGGCCGTCGCACCAAAGCGTGCGGTCGATCGTCAGCACCGGCAATCCCTTTTCCCCCGCCAGCAGCGCGGCGCATTCGCCGGTCAGCCGGGTTGCCAGGATCTCGATCCGTCCGGCCAGACGCTCGACATGATCGCGCATCCATTCCAGCGGCTCGGCATGGCTCAGCGCCTCGGCCTGCGCGGTGCGGCCCGCCACAAGATAGCCGACCTCCGCGCAATAGGGCAGATCATCGGCGGTGATCACCGCCACATAGCGCAGAATCTGCGTGCCGCGCGAAACATGCATGGCGTCCGCAACATCGTCAGGGGCGGCAACTCTCTCATGCGCATCAAGGCGATAGCCGTAGCGCGCCCCGCTCGCCTCGACCTCGTCGCGGATTGTCGCAACCTCGGCACCACTGTCGGCGGGGCGGCGATCCGAGACGCGCGTGCCGACGCGGCGGCGGCGTTCGACAATACCGTCGCGCGCAAGCTGACTGAGCGCGCGATTGACCGTGGCACGCGCACAGCCCAACTCGCGCGCAAGCTCGTGTTCGGTCGGGATCAGCTGGCCGGCGAGCCATTGGTGTTCACGTATACGGCGCAGAATTTCACGCTGCACCGCCTGCCAGGTATTCACGCCGTGGCGGCCGGCGACCCGTATGTCATAGCCCGCAGACGTGGGTTCGGTCTTGGTGTTCAACATGGTGTCCTCGCTCGTGCAGCGGTTGGCTTACGGCACCCGGACAGGTAAGAGAACCTGTCCAATCGGTCAAAGCGACTTCTGTCCAGGGAACGGGAAAGTGATCTGTGTGGTCATTTTGGGATACGGGTCAGGGGTCGCTCTGGGCCTTCTCGATGATCTAGTCAAATTATACTGTTCTGTTCAGATTTTCCAGCGCCATCACATTGCCCGGCCCGGCGTCTGACGCTAGGTTTCCGATCCGTTCCGCCCGCCACTGCCGAGAGCCAGCATGCCCGATCCGGCCGCCGACCGCACCGCCCCCGATCACCCGGATTTCACCTTTGAAACCGATGCCCGCCGCGCGGGAAAGCGGCGCATCGCCGGGGTGGATGAGGCCGGCCGCGGACCGCTGGCCGGCCCGGTCACCGCGGCCGCCGTCATACTGGACCCCGACCGCCTGCCCGCTGGTCTGAACGATTCCAAAAAGCTGTCGGCGGCGCGGCGCCAGCGACTGGCCGAAGAAATCCGCGCCTGCGCCGACTGGGCCGTCGCCCATGTCTGGCCCGAAGAGATCGACCGTATCAACATCCTGCAAGCCGCACATCTGGCGATGTGCCGTGCGCTTGACGGGCTGTCTTTTCCTGCCGATCTGGCGCTGATTGACGGCAATGCCCTGCCGCGCGCCCTGCCGGTGCCGGGCCGCGCGATCATAGGTGGCGACGCGCTCTGCCTGTCGGTCGCCGCCGCCTCGATCATCGCCAAGACAGAGCGCGACAGGATCATGGTGGATTTGGCGCAACAGTTCCCCGGCTATGGCTGGGACCGCAACGCCGGATATCCGACGGCCGAACACAAACGCGCCATGCTGGAATTGGGGATAACCCCATATCATCGGCGCTCCTTTGCACCCGTCCACAACATCTTGTGTAAAGCCACAATCTCAAGTGATTGATTCAAATAAATAAATTGACGGCGAATCACCTGTGACTCATCATCCGTGACATACAGACCGGGAAAACCCGGCAGCGAATGAGAGGCAGAGATGACGAACAAGACCCCCGCTGCGGGCGCTGATGCGCTGCCGCTGAACCAGATCCTTGCCGGCGATTGCATTGATGTGATGAACGCCCTGCCCGCGGGCAGCGTCGATCTGATCTTCGCCGACCCGCCTTATAACCTGCAACTGCGCGGCGATCTGCACCGGCCCGACAACAGCCGCGTCGATGCGGTCAATGACCATTGGGACCAGTTTTCCAGCTTTGCGGTCTATGACCAGTTCACCCGCGAATGGCTGGCCGCCGCGCGACGTCTGCTGAAACCTCATGGCGCGCTTTGGGTGATCGGGTCCTATCACAACATCTTTCGCGTCGGGGCCGAGCTGCAAAATCAGGGATACTGGATTCTGAACGACGTCATATGGCGCAAATCCAACCCGATGCCCAACTTTCGCGGCAAGCGGCTGACCAACGCCCATGAAACGCTGATCTGGGCGGCAAAATCGGAAAGCGCGAAATATACCTTCAACTATGAGGCGCTGAAATCGCTGAACGAGGGCGTGCAGATGCGCTCTGACTGGGTGCTGCCGATCTGTAACGGCGGCGAGCGGCTCAAGGACGCCAATGGCGACAAGGCCCATCCGACGCAAAAGCCCGAATCACTGCTGCACCGGGTGCTGGTCGGCACCACCAATCCCGGCGATGTCGTGCTTGACCCGTTCTTCGGCACAGGGACGACCGGCGCCGTCGCCAAGATGCTGGGCCGCAACTTTATCGGAATCGAGCGGGAGACCGGCTATCGCGAAGCGGCCGAAAAGCGCATGGCCCGCGTCCGCCGTCTCCATGCCGAGGCATTGGCAACCTCGACCGGCAAGCGCGCCGAGCCGCGCGTCCCCTTCGGCCAGCTTGTCGAACGCGGCATGTTGCGTCCGGGCGATGAACTGGTTTCGGCCGGCAACCGCCACAAGGCCCGCGTCCGCGCCGATGGCAGCCTTGCCGGCGGCGCGATCAAGGGCTCCATCCATCAGGTCGGCGCCCGTCTTGAAGGTGCGCCGTCCTGCAATGGCTGGACCTATTGGCATTTTATCCGCGAGGGCAAGATGATCCCGATCGACGCGCTGCGCCAGCAGATCCGCGACGAGATGGACGAACGCCCGAACTGACCCCCCGATTCTCTTGGTTTCGCCATGTCCGCGCCCGCTCGTTCGGCGCGGGCCAACTGACCCGCCCGGCGGAATCTCCGCACGGGCGGGATTTTTTCATCCCCGCCCTCTCCCCGGGGCGGTGCTGTGAACCTGTCGCGTCACGCGCCATACTTGGCGCAACTTTCCGGCCATGGCCTTCTGGCGCGGCGCCGTGACCGATACGCCGCCAGGGCGGCTGGACGGGATATTTACCCCGAAGTCCGCATTGGATGCCGAAACCGCAGTCGCAACCGCCGGCAGTTGCTTTGCCCGGCATCTCGGCCGAGCGCTGCGTCAGGCCGGCGTCCATATGCTGGATTGCGAACCGGCGCCGCGCGGCTTGCTGCCGCATCAGGCGCGGAACCATGGCGATGACCTTTATGCGGGGCGCGTTACGGCAATATCTACACCGCCCGCCAGCAATAACCCCATACAGAAACGCCTATCCCGCGCCTTCCTGAACAGGCTGCTGAAAATCACGGGCGGAATATCAGCATCAGTTCGCGGCGGCACCACGACGACCGGTGGCCTACAACGCCCCCTTCGGCATCGGCAACGCGCCACGGTTATAGGGCCGCCAGTCCTCGATATCGGGATAATGCACCCGCCGCCACGCCCGCACGCGCGGGTTCATCCGCCGCCGCCACAAGGGCGGGATCATCGCCAGAAAGGTCATGCCGGGATAGCCAAAGGGCAGCTGCGGCGCCTCGTCCTGCGCATAGGTCTGAAGCAGGGGAAAGCGGCGGTCGGGCCGATAATGATGATCGGAATGGCGTTGCAGATTGATCAGCAGCCAGTTCGACGCCCGGTGATCAGCATTCCATGAATGGCGCGGCAGAACCTGCTCATACCGGCCATCACCCAGATGGCGCCGGGTCAGGCCGTAATGTTCGACGTAATTGGTCAGCTCCAGCTGCCAGATCGCGATGAATGCCTGCCAGAAAAACAACAGCAGACCGGTCCACCCGCCCAGCACAACCGCCAGCACCAGCATGCACAGCTGCAACGCGCCATAGCGCCAGAACGGGTTACGCCGGTCGGTGACAGGCCGCCCGGCACGGGCCAGCAGGTTACGCTCGGCCCGCCAGGCGCTGCGCGGCGCATCCTTCAGCACGCGCCAGAAAAAGCGGTGAAACCCCTCATTGTAACGCGCAGAAACCGCGTCGCGCGGCGTCGCCACCCAGGCATGATGGACCAGCAGATGTTCAGAGCGGAAATGTGAATAAAGCGTCATCGCCAGCAGCAGATCGCCCAGCCAGCGTTCCCAGCGCGGGCGCTGATGCAGCAACTCATGGGCATAAACCATGCCGATTGTTCCGGTGGCGACCCCCAGCCCGGCAAAAAGCCCGGCCATCTCCCATCCCGACAGGGCAGAGCGCGGCACATACCAGATCAGACCAAACAGCAGGCAGAACTGCACCGGGCACCAGATCACCGTGATCGCCCGATACCAGATCAGCCTCCCGGTCGGCGTGTCGGTGTCGGGATTGTCCGCGTTGCGGCCCAGCGCCAGATCCAGCCCGGTGACCAGATACCACGCATAGCCGGGCATCATCAGCCACCACCAGCCGCCCCAGGCCGCCGCCAGCAGCGCCAGAGGCACAAGGCCGAGCGACATCCAGAAAGGTAACGCGTTACGAAGGTGACTGGTCATGGCACGGATCATACACCCGGCGCGCAGACGGCGAAACTGCGGCATAGCGCGCAGCCGGCGCACGGGGACATGATTTTCCGGCAGGCGGAACAGGCTCCCGTGGATGGGCAGGCGATCACCCTTCGGCCGCCCCCGCCGATCAAGGCCGTCAAGGCGCAGAGTGATCGCCGCGCGCAGGCAGGCTCTCGCTTGAGCGGCGGTCCGGCCTGTGGCGAGACATATCCAGCCTAGCCATTGCCCGGGGCCGGGTCATCTTATGCCCGCCCCCGCCGATCAAGGCCGCCAGAGCGCAGTGTGACCGCCGCGCGCAGGCCGGCTCTCCCCTGAACGGCGGCCCGATCCGTGGCGAGAGATATCCGGCCCGGCCATTGCCCGGGGCCGGGTCATCTTATGCCCGCCCCCGTCGATCAAGGCCGTCAAAGCGCGCTGTGACCGCCGCGCGCAGGCAGGCTCTCCCCTGAACGGCGGCCCGATCCGTGGCGGGAGATATCCGGCCCGGCCATTGCCCGGGGCCGGGTCATTTATGCCCGCCTCTCATAGATCTGGGTCAGGAGCGCGCGAGATTCGCGCTCATGGCCGATCCCCTCGCAGGCCGGCGCGCGGCCAATAGATCCGCGCGACCGTCCAGTGCGGGCGGCTGCCTCAGTATAGGTGAGGCCGTGCAGCACCATCCGGCCGCGCAGCACATTGCCAATCGGGCGGGGCCATCAATCGGGGCCATCATCTGTCATACCCCTCCATGCCCTGCCCGCGCGGCGGCCAGCATCAACAGCCCGGATCACCGCCATATCATTCTTCTGTCCGGAAATATCCCGGGGGTCCGGGGGCAGCGCCCCCGGTTCGCCAACAAGCGGATCGCGGGCGGCGACCACCGTCGCGCCGCCGCCCCCAGGCTCAGGCCCGGACATGCGCCTCATAGGCCGCCGCGATCTCGCGCGTAGTCTGGCCGACCTGATAGTGATGTTCACCGATCTGGCCCACAGGCGTCACCTCGGCCGCCGAGCCGGTCAGCCAGCATTCCGCGAAACTGCCCAGTTCCTCGGGCGTGATCCGGCGCTCATGGACGACGAATCCCTTGTCACGCAAAAGCTGGATCACCGTCTGGCGCGTGATACCGTTCAGAAAGCGATCTGCCAGCGGGGTATGGATCTCGCCATCACGGACGAAAAACACATTGGCCCCGGTGGCCTCGGCGACATAGCCTTCCCAGTCATAGAACAGCGCGTCGGAACAGCCCTTGGCCTCGGCGGCATGTTTGGACATGGTGCAGATCATATAAAGGCCCGCCGCCTTGGCCGCCGCCGGAATCGTGCGCGGATCTGGCCGACGCCATTTCGCGATATCCAGCTTGGCGCCCTGCCATTTCGCATCACCGTAATAGCTGCCCCAGGCCCATGCCGCGATGGCGACACGGATCGGGTTGCGCGCGGCCGACACCCCCATATCCGGCCCGGCGGCCCGAAAGGCGACGGCGCGGATATAGGCATCCGACAGCCCGTTGGCCGCCATCACCGCGGCCTTGGCCGCGTCGAGTTCCTCGGCCGACCACGGCACGGGCATATCCAGCAGACGCCCGGATTCAATCAGCCGCAGCGAATGCTCATGGCTTTTGAAGATCTTGCCGCCATATGCGCGCTCGCCCTCGAACACGGATGAGGCATAATGCAGCGCATGGGTCAGCACATGGACGCGGGCATCGCGCCAGTCAACCATTTCGCCATCCATCCAGATCTTGCCGTCGCGGTCATCGTAATCGCCGTTCATCGCGGACTCCTGCGCATTTTTCACAAAGTTTCACGTCAGGGTGAATATTCGAATGAATATTACGCTCCCCATGGGCGAATCGCTAACGATTGACCATTGGAAAGTCAACAAGGCTGACTTAAAATCAATCAGCCGAAACAGGAGACACCATGAAGGAAACCGCAATCAAGCCTGCCAGCGGACAAGGGGCTGAAAATCTGCTGTTCCTTACGGATGACCAGATCCGCGGCGGGATCGAGGCGTTCTTCTTTGCCTATCGCGCCTTTACCGCCGATCCCGACGCCATTCTTCAGGGGCTGGATTACGGCCGCGCCCATCACCGCGCGCTGCATTTCATTGCACGGCGTCCGGGGCTGACGGTCTCGGATCTGCTCGATATCCTGGGCGTAACCAAGCAGTCACTGAACCGGGTGCTGCGCACGCTGCTGAATGACGGGCTGGTCGTCTCGCGCGTGGGGCTGCGCGACCGGCGCGAGCGACAGCTGCATCTTTCAGACAGCGGGGCCGAGCTGGAGCGCCGCCTGTCCGAGGCGCAGCGCGCCCGTGTCCGCGCCGCCTATCGCGCCGCCGGACCCCAGGCCGTCGCCGGATTCCGCAAGGTGCTTGAGGCAATGACGGATGACGCTGGCGCCCGTCAGATGGGCGAATTGCGCAAGATCGAGGCCGCCGAATGACCGATGCGGCGCATATTCTCATCGTCGACGATGATGAGCGCATCCGTATTTTGCTGCGCCGGTTTCTGGTCCGGCATGGCTTTATCGTCTCGGGCGCGACGGATGCGGCCCATGCGCGCAAGCTGCTGCGCGGGCTGGAGTTCGATCTGATCGTTCTGGATGTGATGATGCCGGGCGAGGACGGGGTGGCGCTGACGCGTGATCTGCGCCGGCGCATCACGACGCCGATCCTGCTGCTGACCGCCCTTGGCGAGACCGAGGACCGCATCAGCGGGCTGGAGGCCGGGGCCGATGATTACCTGCCCAAACCATTCGAGCCGCGCGAATTGCTGGCGCGGATCTCTGCCATCCTGCGCCGGATGCCGCAGGCCCAGCCGGCAGGGCCGAAATTCATGACGCTGGGTCCGCTGCGCTATGATACCGAGCGCGGGCAGCTGTTCGAGGGCGACACCCATATCCATCTGACCGGCACTGAATCGGCGCTGCTGCGGCGGCTGGCGGAAACGCCGGGCCAGCCGGTCAGCCGGATTGACCTGATCCAGGATATCGGCCGCGCCCCGGCCGAGGACGCCGACGGCTCGGACCGCGCCATCGACGTCCAGATCACCCGCCTGCGCCGCAAGATCGAAGCCGACCCGAAAGAGCCGCGCTATCTGCAAACGGTGCGCGGGGCCGGCTATATGCTGATCCCTGACTGAGCGCCGCGCCCGCCTCCGGCGGCCGGGATCAGGGGGCGCTGCCCCCGGCGCGCGGGCGCGCCTCCCCCGGGATATTTGGGGACAAGAGAGGGCGCAGAGGGCCGGGGCCGGCCTCAGCCGCGGCGGGCAGAGCGGCGGGCATCCGTGGCGATATTGGCCCTGAGTTCGGTCAGCGCGATACGGCGTTCAAGCGCGCGGCGCTCTGCCTCATCCTCGATCTGCGCCAATGCGGCGCGCTGTGCCTCGACATCCTTGCGCAGGCTGATCTCGGGCGGCATAAAGCCGCCATCGGCCATCATCCGGTGCAGCACGTCATCCGCAGATTCGCGCAGCCGCTCGCGGTCAAGCGGCCTGCCCTCGCCGGCCAGCCCCGAAAGCTTGCCCGCGGCCGCCGCCTGATCCATCTGGCGTTGTGCGATACGTTCGAACCAATGCATGCGGCGCCGGGGATCACATCGCGCGCAACTGTGCCAGCGCCGCGTCCAGCCGCGCCAGATCCGCATCGAGATCGGCCAGCTTCTGGCGGGTTTCCTCGATCACCTCGAAATCGGCATTTTCGACGAATTTCGGGTTTTCCAGCCGCTTGCGCAGCCCGTCCGCATCCTTGCCGGCACGCGCGGCCGCCTTTTCCAGCCGCGCGGTTTCAGCGGCGACATCAATGACATCCCCGATCGGCAGCGCGAACGATGCCCCCGGCGCCGCCACGGCCAGCATCCCGCGACCCGCCGCGCCGTCGCGGGCGGGATGGGTGCGCGCCAGCCGTTCGATCAGCGGCGCGTTCGCCGCCAGCGCGTCACGGGCCTGCGCATCCGCCCCGGTCACGATCAGATCGAGGCGCGCGCCTGCGGGCACGCCCATCTGCGCACGGGCCGAGCGGATATTCTCGATCAGGGCAATGACCCAGTTCATCTGGCGGTCGGCGGCCTCGTCGATCAGATCGGCGCCCGGCTCGGGCCAGTCGCCATGGACCAGCATCCGGTCGCGATCCCCGGTCAGACGCCACAGCTCTTCGGTCACAAAGGGCATGATCGGGTGCAGCAGCGCATAGCACTGATCCAGCACCCAGCCCATGGTGGCGCGGGTCTCGTCGGCATATTCGCCGTCAAACAGCGGCTTGGCGAATTCGACATACCAGTCGCAGACCGTGCCCCAGACAAAGGCGTAAAGACCGGTCGCGGCATCGTTGAAGCGGAATCCGTTCAGCGCCTCGTCAGTGGCGGCACCGGCGCGCGCGACCTCGCCGATGATCCAGCGGTTGACGGTATGGCGCGGGGCGGGACGATCGCCCCCGCCGCGCACGCCGTTCATTTCGGCAAATCGTGTCGCGTTCCAGATCTTGGTGACGAAATTGCGGTTCGCCTCGACATGTTTCGGGCCAAGCTTGGGGTCGCGCCCCATCGCCGCCATCGAGGTCAGGGTAAAGCGCAGCGCATCGGCGCCATATTCGTCGATCAGCACCAGCGGGTCGATGACATTGCCCTTTGACTTTGACATCTTGGCGCCCTTTTCGTCGCGCACCAGCCCGTGGACATAGACCGTATGAAAGGGGACATCGCCGACCACCTCAAGCTGCATCATCATCATCCGGGCAACCCAGAAAAAGATGATGTCAAAGCCGGTGACCAGCACATCGGTCGGGAAATACTTGCGCATCTCGGCGGTGTCCTCGGGCCAGCCGAGCGTGCCGATGGGCCAGAGACCGGATGAGAACCAGGTGTCCAGAACGTCCGGGTCGCGCCAGACCGGATAGATCAGATGCGTCGGATCCTGCGTCAGGTTATAATCGGCCAGACCCCGGCCAAAGGCCTCTTCGGCCGCATGCCGGTCCGCGACCTCGATCACGCGCGAGATTTGCAGCGGATGGGGCAGCCCGGCGATGCTGTCGCGGAATCTGTCCGCCACCGTCGCGAAATCCGGCGCTGCGTGGTGGAAATCGCCCTGCTGGACCAGACCGTCGGCCAGCAGGGAAAAGATCTCGACCTCATCAAGCGCGTCATCGCCTTCGTCATCGGTGAAACCGGGCGCCGCCAGATCCAGCCCATACCAGACCGGGATCTGATGCCCCCACCACAGCTGGCGCGAGATCGTCCACGGCTCGATGTTTTCCAGCCAGTTGAAATAGACCTTGCGGTGCTGCTCGGGCAGGATCTGGGTGCGGCCGTCGCGCACAGCATCCAGCGCGGGGCCGACGATGCGTGCGGTATCGACGAACCACTGATCGGTCAGCATGGGTTCGATCACCACGCCCGAGCGGTCGCCAAAAGGCTGCATGATCGGTTTCGCATCGATCAGCGGGCGCATTTCCAGATGCTCGGCCCCGGTCTCGCGGTCGATGGATTTGTGCAGAAAGGTGACGGCCAGCCCGTCGCGGGTGATGTCATCGACCACCACGGCGCGGGCATCCATGCGGTCCAGCCCGCGCAGATCGTCGGGCACCAGATTGACGTTCGTCACATCGCCGACATCCTCGCCACGCGCGGCGCGGGTGGCGATCTCGGCGGATTCGGCATAGGGCAGGCCGTCGCTGCGCATCGCGCCCTTGCTGTCCATCAGCGAATAGAGCGGGATGCCGTTGCGCATCGCCACCGCATAGTCATTGAAATCATGCGCGCCGGTAATCTTTACCGCGCCCGAGCCGAAATCCGGGTCGGGATATTCATCGGTGATGATCGGGATCAACCGGCGGTGTTCCTTTGGCCCGACGGGGATTTCCACCAGCTTGCCGACGATGGGGGCATAGCGCGCGTCATCCGGGTGAACCGCCACCGCGCCGTCGCCCAGCATGGTTTCGGGCCGGGTCGTGGCGATGGAGATATAATCCCGCACCTCGCGCAGGGTCACGTTCCCATCGGCATCGCGTTCGACATATTCATAGGTCTCGCCGCCGGCCAGCGGGTATTTGAAATGCCACATATGGCCGGGGGTCTCGCGGTTCTCGACCTCCAGATCGCTGATGGCGGTTTCGAAATGCGGGTCCCAGTTCACCAGCCGCTTGCCGCGATAGATGATGCCCTTGTCATAAAGGTCCACGAACACCCGGATCACGGCGTCGTGGAAATTGCCCTCCTCACCCTCGGGCGCGCCGGGGGCGCCCGACATGGTGAAGGCATTGCGCGACCAGTCACAGGACGCCCCGAGGCGTTTGAGCTGATTGATGATCGTGTCGCCGGATTCCTGTTTCCACGCCCAGACCTTTTCCAAAAACGCCTCGCGCCCGATGTCCTGGCGGCTGGCATTGCCTTCGGCGGCCATGCGGCGCTCGACCACCATCTGGGTCGCGATCCCGGCATGGTCTTGGCCGGGCTGCCACAGCACATCGAAACCGCGCATCCGGTGCCAGCGCACCAGTATATCCTGAAGCGTGTTGTTCAGCGCGTGCCCGATATGCAGGCTGCCCGTCACATTGGGCGGCGGGATGACGACGGAAAACGCCTCGGCGCCGGGCTGGGCATTGGCGCCGGCGGCAAAGGCGTGGCTTTCTTCCCACTCGGCGCTGATACGGGCCTCGGCAGCGGCGGCGTCGAAGGTCTTGTCCATGGTCGTCACGCATCCTTGTGTCTTTGCCCGCTGTCCTAGCCGTTTCGCCGCCCGACGCCAAGACCGGGAACCCGACACGGGGACAAGCCGGCGGGCGGTGTGCGCAACAGAACCGGGCCACGGCTGGCACATGGCCCTGCGCTGCGGGGGCGTAACTGGACGCAACAAGGGAGGTCGCAGCGCTGCCTGATGCGCGCCTGCGCCACCTGACCGGGGGCGCGGATGACCGGTCTGACAGCAGCCCGGCACCGCAGGACAGAGACGCCATACAGATGACTGTGGCAGGCGCATATGACCGGCGTGCAGCCGGTATCCCTGATGCTGTCGCGGGGCATCACGGACGCAGGGGCATCACGGCCGGGATGCCGGCATCACCGGCCGGTGCCGACGCTCTGCGCCTAGCTGTTCAGCCCCAGCACATCCATCATGTCATATTCGCCCGGCCCCTTGTCCTGCCCCCATAGCGCGGCGGTCAGCGCGCCACGGGCGAAAATGGCGCGGTCAGTCGCGATATGGCGCAGGACCACCCGCTCGCCCTCGCTGGCGAAGATGACGTCATGTTCGCCCACGACATCGCCGCCCCGGATCGCGGCAAAGCCGATAGAACCGGTCTCGCGCGCGCCGGTGATGCCCTCGCGCGCGGGGGTGCGCAGATCGTCCAATGCGCTGCCGCGGCCCTCGGCGGCGGCCTCGCCCAGCATCAGGGCGGTGCCCGAAGGCGCATCGACCTTGTGGCGGTGATGGGTCTCGACGATCTCGATATCCCAATCGGTGCCAAGCGCCGCGGCAACACGCCGGGTCAGCCCGGTCAGCAGGTTGACACCCAGGCTCATGTTGCCTGCCCGGATGATCGGCGCATGGCGTGCCGCGCGGGCGATGGCGGCCAGATCCTCGCCCGAAAGCCCGGTCGTGCCGATGACATGGACGGCGCGCGCCTGCGCCGCCAGTTCAGCAAATGCGACGGTCGCCGCCGGCGTGGTAAAGTCGATCACCGCCTGCGCCTGCGCAATCGCGCTTACGGCATCATCGGTCACGATCACCCCGGTCGCGGCCCCGCCCGTCAGGGCACCCAGATCCTGCCCGATCCACGGGCTGCCCTCTCGTTCGACCGCACCGACCAGCCGGGCACGGCCGGACCCTGCGATTACCCGGACCAGCATCTGCCCCATCCGCCCCGATACGCCTGTAATCACGATTCCCGGCAGTTCCATCCGCGCCCTCCATCCTTTCGGCGCTGCTTAGTCCATTGCGGCGCGCGGCCCAAGCCCCTACATCTGCGCACATGGCACAGAACCGCTTTCATACCGGCCCCGGCCCTTCGCAACGCCAGCTTCGCGTGGGCGAGCTGATCCGTCACCGCCTGTCCGAGCTGCTCTTGCGGGCCGAGGTCCATGACCCCGACCTCAACCGCCACTCGATCACGGTGGGCGAGGTGCGCACCTCGCCCGATCTCAAGGTCGCGACGGCCTATGTCATGCCGCTTGGCGGGGCGGGGGCCGAGGACGCGCTGACGGCATTGCGCCGCAATGCACGCGAGCTGCGGCACCTGACCGCCAAGGGGCTGAACCTGAAATACGCGCCCGAGCTGCGCTTTCAGCTGGACGAGACCTTTGACCGCATGGACGACACGCGCCGGATGTTCTCGGACGAGAAGGTGCGGCGCGATCTGGATGACGATGACGATCTGGACTGACCTGCGCCGCCGGCTGGCCATTGCGGCCGGGATGGTGATGACGCTGGGCCTGCCTGTCATGGCCGCCGGCACCTGCGAACAGATCAGCCATGACGGGCAGAGCTATATCATCTGCACGGTCCATGCCGCGGACGAGCCGCGCCTGAACCTGTGGCTTGACGCGCCGGACGGGCGCAAGATCGGCAATTTACGCAATCTGCGCAGCCAGTTACCCGCCGGGCAATCGCTGGTTTTCGCGATGAACGCCGGCATGTTCCATTCCGATTACGAACCCGTCGGCCTGTTTCGTTCCGGTCAGACCGAGCGGGGGCGGCTGGTCACGGCCGGGGGCGGGGGGAATTTCGGCCTGCTGCCCAATGGCGTCTTTTGCAGCGGCGGCGCGACCCCGTTTCGCGTGATCGAAAGCCGCGCCTTTGGTGCCGATCCGCCCGATTGCCGGCTGGCCACGCAATCCGGGCCGATGCTGGTCATTGACGGGGCGCTGCATCCGCGCTTTCTGGTCGATTCGAATAGCCGCTATATCCGCAACGGTGTCGGTGTCACAGCCGACGGACAGACGGCATGGTTTGCGATCTCCAGCCGCGCGGTGACATTTCACGAATTCGGGCGGCTGTTCCGCGACGGGCTGGGCGCGCGCAATGCGCTTTATTTCGATGGCTCGATCTCGCGCCTTTACGCGCCCGAGATGCGGCGCAATGATTTCGGCTGGCCGATGGGTCCGATCATCGGGCTGGTTGACGGGGGCTAGGCCCGCGCCTATTCATCCGCCTTTCGAAAGGGGACCGCATGGCGCGCAAAAAAGGTCGCGAAATCTCGGGCTGGCTGATTATCGACAAGCCGGCGGGCATCGGGTCGACCGATGTCGTTAGCCGGGTGCGTTGGGCATTGGATGCGCGCAAGGCAGGCCATGCCGGCACGCTGGATCCCGATGCAACCGGGGTGCTGGCCGTTGCCCTGGGCGAGGCCACCAAAACCGTGCCGCTGCTGACCGACGCGCTGAAAGCCTATGATTTCACGGTCAACTGGGGCGCGCAAACCGATACGGACGATGCCTCGGGCCGGGTCACGGCGCAAAGCGATGCCCGCCCCGGACCCGATACGGTCGCGGCGGCCCTTGGGCAATTCACCGGCGAGATCATGCAGACGCCACCGGCCTATTCCGCCGTCAAGCTGGACGGAGAGCGCGCCTATGATCTCGCACGCGAGGGGGTGACGCCCGATCTGGCCGCGCGGCCATTGTTCGTCGAGCGGCTGGAGCTGGTCGCGGCGCGCCCGGACAGCGCCGATCTGCATATGGTCTGCGGCAAGGGCGGCTATGTGCGCGCGATCGCCCGCGATCTGGGCCTTGCGATGGGCTGTCTGGGCCATGTCGCCCATTTGCGCCGCGTCTGGTCAGGGCCGTTCGGGGTCGCGGATGCGGTGCCTTTTGATCTGGTCGACCGCGCCAATCTGGCCGATCTGGAAACCCGGCTGCTGCCCCTGCAATCCGCGCTTGCCGATCTGCCCGAGATGCGCGCGACCGATCAGGGCGCGGTCCGCATCGCCAACGGCAATCCCGGTCAGGTGCTGGACCGTGCCGAATATGGCACGCAGGTCTGGGTCAGCCACCGCGGCCGGGCGATCTGTATGGGCCGCTATCTTGGTGGCGAGGTCCAGCCCGAGCGCGTCTTTAACGCGCCTGTGACGCAATGACCCTGCTGATCCGCCCCGAATCACCCGTCGATGCCGATGCCATCGCCGCGCTGACCACGCGCGCCTTTGCCGGGGCGGCCCATTCCGGCGGCAACGAGGCCGCGATCATCGCCGGTCTGCGCGCGGACGGGGCACTGATGCTGTCGCTGATCGCCGATGGCGGTGCGGGGGTGATCGGGCATGCGGCCTTTTCGCCCATCCGCATCGACGGTCTGGACAGCGGCTGGTCGGGCCTTGGCCCGGTCTCGGTTGCCCCCGAACGTCAGGGCAACGGCATCGGCGCGGCGCTGATCCGGGCCGGGCTGGATATGCTGCGCGCGCAGGGCGCGGCCGGCTGTGTCGTGCTGGGTGATCCGGGCTATTACAGCCGCTTTGGCTTTGCCCCGGACGCGGGGCTGGTCCTGCCCGGCATGCCGGCCGCCTATTTCATGGCGCTGCCGCTGGCAGGCCCGCCGGCGCGCGGCGTCGTCAGCTATCATTCCGCCTTCGGGGCCTGAGGGGCCGGGCCGCGCCGGATAACACCACCCTGCCCCCGTCCGCGCGTTTGTGGGCTTGGCGCGCCGCCTCAGCCGGCGGATGGGGGCGGCGGTCGCCGCGCACCGCGAAAGGGACCGCCGCCTGTGGCATCAATGCGGGCGATGGCGTGACCGATGTCCTCGTGAATGACGCGCATCGCCCAGGCCGTTGCATGGACCATGCGCCCGTCGCCGCAGGCCATCGCGACATGGCCGGGCCAGAACAGCAAATCGCCGCGCGCAATCGCATCAACCGCCGGAAACGCGGCCTCTTGCAGGTCCGCATCACCGGGGCACGGGATATCGCAGGCATGCAGCGCCGCATTGACCAGACCCGAACAGTCGATCCCCGCCCGGCTGTTGCCGCCCCACAGATAGGGCGTGCCGATCAGTGATTCCGCCACCGAGACGGGATCATCCGCCGGCTGATCGCTGATCGCCTGCACCGCAACAAAGCCGCCGGTCGCGAGCCGGGCGAAACTGCCCTCGATCCCGGCGACAGACAGGCGCGACCCCAGCGACAGCCAACCCAGTTCGCGCAGCTTCATGTCGGGGCCGGGATAAAGATGCGCCGCCGGGGCCGAGACGCGATGCGTCAGCGCATGATCCGGCCTGTCCAGATCATCCCGCGCAACCCACCCGCAATAGCCATCCGCCGCCGCCTGCACAAAGGCCATCCTTCCGCGTTCCTCGATCAGCGTCACATCGGCGCCAAACAGCAATTGCCGGTCGCGTGGCCCGTCCGGGCGCGCCAGCAGCCCGGCCACCGCGCAACCGACACGCAGGGCCGTGCCCGCCGTATAGGCCGGGCGCGCGATCTGACCGCGCAGACGCTCCAGCGCCACACGGTCGGTCGCCGGGGTGATGCGGCGGTCGGGGGCGGGCGCGCTCATGCCAGCAATTCCGGCAAGGCGTGAAACAGCGCCCGCGCGCCCTGCCCGGCCCCGCCCTTGGGCCGGCCCGGCGCGGGCTTGGGCTGCCAGCCATAGATATCGAAATGCGCGTAATGCCCTGCGCCCGCGGCAAACCTGCGCAGGAACAGCGCCGCCGTCACCGAACCCGCCATGCCGCCCGAAGGCGCGTTATCCAGATCGGCGATCCCCGGCTCGATCATCTCTTCATAGGGGGCCCAGAACGGCATCCGCCACAGCGGATCCCAGCCCGCCGCCGACCCGGCCATGATCGCCGCCGCCGCGGCATCATCGTCGCAATAGAACGGCACCAGATCGGGACCAAGCGCGACCCGCGCCGCACCGGTCAGCGTCGCCATCGAGATCAGCCAGTCGGGCGCATCCTCGGCCGCATAGGCAAGGGCGTCGGCCAGAACCAGCCGGCCCTCGGCATCGGTATTGTTGATCTCGACCGTCAGCCCCTTGCGGCTGGTCAGGATATCGCCCGGGCGAAAGGCATTGCCGGCAATCGCGTTTTCAACCGCCGGGATCAGCACACGCAGGCGCAGCCCGTCCGCCGCGCCGGTCTCGGCCAGCATCTGCGCCAGCCCCAGCACGCAGGCCGCCCCGCCCATGTCCTTTTTCATCAGCCCCATACCGGCCGGCGGCTTGATATCCAGACCACCGGTGTCAAAGCAGACCCCTTTGCCAACCAGCACCACAGACGGCCCGGTCCCGCCGCGCGTCAGCTCGATCAGGCGCGGCGCCTCGGCGCCCGCGCGGCCGACGGCGTGGATCAGGGGAAAGCCCCCGGCGATCAGATCATCGCCCGCGATCACGCGCATGGCCATGCCCGTGCGCATCGCCAGATCACGCGCCGCCCCTTCCAGCGCGGCAGGCCCCATATCATTGGCGGGCGTATTGATCAGGTCGCGGGTCAGGAACTCGGCCCGCGCCATCGCGGTCAGGCGGGCGGGGTCGACGCCTTCGGGCGCAACCAGACGTGCGGGCGCCGCATCGGCGGGTTTGCGATAGCGATCAAAGCGATATTGCGCCAGCAACCAGCCAAGCGCGGCCTCGGCACGGTCGGCACCCTCTGGCCAGCAGAGGATGCGCCAGTCCCCGGCAGGCAGCGACGCGACAGCAGCCCCGAGGGCAAAGCGCACCCGCCCGTCATCCGCACCCAGCCCGATCAGCGCGCCGGCCACAGCGCCATCCGCACCGGGCAGCAGACAGACCTGACCACAGCGGCCCCTGAACCCGCTTGCCTGCGCCCAGTCCCGCGCGGGTTGTGGCAGATCATCGGGCAGGTCGCCCCGGCTCAGCCACAGGGGGCGGGCATCTGCGGCGGGGGCGGGGGCAAATTCAGGGTTCATCGCGGCCTCAGGATCAGATCGGCGCACAGCATGTCACCACGGCGCAAAAAGGAAAAGGGGCGGGCCGCAATGGCCCGCCCCCCGGTATCAGCCTTGCGTCAACGCGGCTCAGGCCGGGATCGCCGTGCCCCGGTTGCGCGACATCATGAACAGCACCGCCGAGGCCCAGATGACCGCCGCGATCCACCACATGAAATTGCCCGACAGCAGCGCCAGACCGATCAGGCCGCCCTGCACGCAGTAATAGCCCATCGGAACCAGCGTCTTGCGGATGATCTCGCCCTCGCGGTCAACCAGACCGACCGTGGCCGAGGCCGCGACGACGTTATGGACACAGATCATGTTGCCCGCAGCCCCGCCAATCGCCTGAAGCGCGACCACCGTGCCGGCACCCGCTGCGCCCAGCCCGATCTGTTCCGCCGTCGAGAACTGGAACAGCGAGAACATCATGTTGCTGACCGTGTTCGAGCCGGCAACAAAGGCGCCAAGCGCGCCGACGAAAGGCGCGAACATCGGCCATGCCTGACCGGCCACGCCCGAGACCCAGCTGGCCAGCACGATCGGCATGCTCGCATATTGATCCGAGGCCGAGTTGATGAACACCTGCACCATCGGCACCGCAAGCAGCAGCGCCGGGGCGGCAAGGATCATCGTCCGCGCCGACGAGGACAGTGCCCGGCGGTATTCATGCCCCTTCATTCCATGCAGGAAAAAGGTGATCAGCGACGCCAGAATCAGCACCGTGCCGGGCAGATAGAGCGCCTGCACACGCAGGTTGATGCCTGAACCAAACAGGTTATCAACGGCCATGGTCATCTCTGGCGAGGTCAGCCACGCCTTGATAGAGGCAACGGTGCGCGTCAGGATCAGCAGCCCGACCACGATGACATAGGGCGCCCATGCCTTGAGAAGCGGCATCATCGGCTCGCCCTTGCGGTGATCCTCGATGTCGTCCAGCTTGCCGATCCAGGCGTTATCCCATTGTGCGCGCGGCGGAAAGTCAAAGACCTCCTTGGGCACGAACAACCCGCGCTGCGCCGCCGGAACAACGATCAGCAGACCGATGATACCGCCCAGAAGCGACGGGAACTCCGGCCCCAGAATCAAGGCGATCAGGAAATAAGGGATGGTGAATGCCAGACCCGCGAAAAGCGCGAATTTCCAGATGCGGAACCCTTCGGTAAAGGAACGGTTGGCCCCGAAAAAGCGCGTCAGCATACCCACGATGATGAGCGGGATCAGGAAACCGACAAGGCCGTGGATCATGGCGACCTTGGCCACGATCTGAAGCAGATATTCATTAAAGGGCATCGGCGCGATGGTCTGCTCGACAATGGCCTGACCGTTCAGGCCGGTACTGACACCGACCAGCATCGGCGTGCCGACCGCGCCGAATGACACCGGCGTCGACTGGATCACCAGCGTCATGATGACCGCGGCCATGGCCGGGAAACCGATCGCGACCAGCAGCGGCGCGGCAATCGCGGCCGGCGTGCCAAAGCCCGACGCCCCTTCGATCAGCGAGCCGAACAGCCAGGCGATGATGATCGCCTGCACCCGGCGGTCGGGCGAGATGCTGGTAAAGCCGTTGCGGATCGAGCGGATGCCGCCGCTTTCTTCAAGCGTGTAAAGCAGCAAAATCGCGCCAAAGATGATATAAAGCAGCGTGACTGCGGTCACCAGACCATTCACCGTCGCGCCCATGACCTTGTTCAGTTCAGTCCCCCAGACCACAAGCGCGGTCAGCACCGTGATCACATAGGCGACAAACATCGACAGCTTGGCCGACCGCCCCATGACCACCAACAGCAAAAACACTGTGGCGATCGGCAGCGATGCCAGCAAGAACATCCCAAATCCTGCCATTTTTTTCCTCCTCTGTGCCGGGTGTCATTGCACCCGGACGGTCCTTTCTGACGCCGGTTTCCCGACGGTGGCGCAGCAGATAGCCCCCTTGTCGCAGGTCGGCAATATGCTGCGCAGCAATGAGGACCGGATCGCCGACCCGGCCCCCGAAGCGCGGAGTATTTCCTTGCGCGAAGTTGACGTTAACACAGGATTTCAAGCCTGTGCGCCCAAAAGGCGAAAGGGCATGCTTTTTCTTGCGCGCGGCCCGGACCGTGCCGGCGCGGATCGCCCGTCCGCTTCAGCGCCCGTTCAGCACCTCTGACAGCCCCAGCGAAACCCAATCGTTCAGCGCCTGCGCGGCAGCGGCGTCACGGGCGCGGATCCAGTCGGGATCATCGCCGAAACGCGCCTCCAGCCGCGCCATCAGCGCATGCGACGCGCCATCACCCGCCGCCCCGGCCAGCGAGGCCAGCCGCCACGCCTGCTGATAGCTGCGCGCGACGCCGTTTCCTTCCTCGGCCGCCAGCGCGGCGTTGCGCAGCGCCGGAACCGAACCGGCGTCAGCCGCGCTCAGCGCATCCGTGACGGCGGGCTGGACCGCCAGCAGGTCAGCGGTGGACATCCGGCTCTCCAGCCGGTCAAGCAGCGCGATCGCGCCGGCCGCCCCCAGACCGGCGGCCGTCTGGGCATGACGATAGGCGGTGGCCGGCTCTGTCCCCTGAGACAGCCGCGCCAGCGCCATCTGCGCCTCGGGGCTTTCTGGCAAGGCCGACAGGATCATCACCGCACGCGCAGGGTTTTGCGGCAGACCGCGCCCTTCGGCCAGCGCCAGCCCCAGTGCCAGCGGATCAGAGCCGCCGGTCCCGGGGTCGGCGATCAGGGCAAGCGGGGGCGTCGGCGGCGCATTCGTGGCCACAGGCGCCAGCACGACAAGCGCATCCTCCGGCGCGGTCCAGGTGGTCGTGTCAAAGGCGACCGGATGGTCGGGGCGCACCTCGATCGTCAGCCAGCCGGGATCGGTCAGAAAGCCGCGCACCGCCTGGGCAAGCTGTTCCTCGGCCGCGCGCATCGCCGTGCCGGGCTGGGCGGTCACGATCTGATCGGCCATCGAGGGATCGGCCATATCTGGCGGCATGATCATCGACAGCCGTTGCCAGATGCCCAGATCCTCGACCGAGACATGCGCCGCGTTCAGCATCCCGCGCAGACCGATCTCGGGCATGGGTTCACCGCCCGCATCCGGGGAACCAAAAGGATGATCCGTCCCGCCCGGCGGAGAAAGGAAATCGTCGCCATAGAGGCCGCGCTGTCCGGTCAACCCGGCCAGAATGGTCGGCGCGATCAGTGAAACATAGTCAAAATCAGCGCTTGCCGAAACCCGTGCGATCCCGGCACTGTGCAGTTCGATATCCACGACCGCCGCGCCGCTGGACGCGACCGACCGGCTGTCGACCGTCAGCAGATCGACCGGAATCACATCGCGCCCCGTCATCATCCCGATCATCGCCGCATTGGGACCAAAGCAATTGGTCGCGATTCCCAGATCGGTGATATCCAGACGCAGGCGCATGTCGTCCGCCCCCCAGAAGCTGATCCCCGAGACCTGCATCTTTCCCAGCGAGATCCGGCAATTGCTGTGCTGGCCGATCCCGGTGATCCGCATATCCCGCAGGGTCACGCCGCCGCGCGCCGGATCGACCTCGAGGCTGTCATAGCGGATATCCGCGATCATGCGGCCATAGCTGATCGCCGCGCGGATCAGGGCGCCGGTCAGTGCGGTTCCCGAAAAGATCTGGTCCCCGGCATTGGCGGGCGCCGCCGCCGCAGGCGTGCCCGCAGCCATCAGCAGCGCGGCAACGGCAGTCGGCAGCACCGATGCGCGCGGGCCTGCCAGATCAGGCTGCCACCCGCGGGCCACTGTCAAGGGAACGGCCCGACGGGCAAGGGAAATACGGATCATGAACGGCTCCTTGTGGAAATACTCCCGCAGAAAACGCGACCCGGCCGGGCCATGCAACCCGCTTTTGCCGCCGGTCGCGGTCCGGCGGGCTTTGGGGGCCGCGACAATTCTCCCGAATCATAACGTTGATCGCACGGGGCCTATTCAGCTAAGCCTAGGACTGACCAGATTTTGGTCACCGGAGACAAAACAGATTTGAACATTGATTTTCCCAGCCTGATCCCTCGCGCTGAACTGCCGCAGCTCTTGCGGCAGGAAGGGCTGTCGGTTGTCGGATTGCTGGATGCGGCGACGCTGCCCGGTCTGCCCGAACGGGTCGCGGGGCGGGGCCAGGAATCGCTGTGCCTGTTTCACGGAGACAAGGCAGAAGAGCTGCGCGACGTCGCCCCCTATCTGGTGGGGATGACAGCCGACAGCCCGCTGATGCGCGACTTTCTCAATGACGGGAAAATGCCCTGGGCGATGTGGCCACGCCGGCCGGGGATGCTGTTCGTCACGGACCTTTCCCTGCCGGCGCTGCAACGTCACCTGCGCCGCTTTTTGCGCGTTACGACCCCGCGCGGCACCTTTTTCTTCCGCTTTTGGGAGCCGGCAAGCGCGCTTGCCTATTTCGATGCGATTGCAGCCAACCCCGATCGCGGCCGCTGGTTTTTCCCGCGCGAGGGCGGCCGGATCGCGGCGCTGCTGGTCCCTGACACGGACGCCGGCGGGCTGCGCAGCTTTGCTGCCGGCGCCGATCCGGGCGGGCGCGACTGGGAACGCCGGCCCTTTGTCATTCACCCCCCGGAGCTGGAGGCGCTGCATTCCGCACGCATCAGCCGCGACCTGCATGAGATGCAGACACTCATGATCGCGACATTTCCCGAACGCACGGCCAGCATTCCCGCCCCCGAGTTGGAGCGCGCCATCCGCCGCTCGGTCTCGCGTTGCGCCGAATTCGGCATCCGCCAGCGCCCGAACGCCTTTCGCATCGCGGCATGGGACATGCATTCCGAAGGCCCGTTCGAACATGTCGACCCCGGTGGCAAACTGCGCGAGATCCTGTGCGCCGAAATCGGCGAAAGCGACAAGATGCGCCGGCTGGCGGAACGTATCGCACAGCTTGGCCCGGCGAATAACCACAGCAGCAGCCCGGCCGGGCGGCCCTAGGCCCGCCAGCCGTTCACCAGCATCGGCGCAAGGGACCGGGGCTGGCGCGAAAGGATCCCGGCCGGACCGGCCTTCCGACCGGCGCAGATCTTGCCGCAATGCCGTTTCACACCCTTGCGATGCAACTCATCAACCGCAGCAATTCGGAAGACCGGCGAATGATGCCTGTCGCGCGGTCAGATCGCTTCGCTGGTCTGGTTGGGATAGGTGGTGCGCTGACGATTGGTGTCAGCGCGGTGGCCGATCCACTCGGCACTGGCGTAAGGGCCATCCTTCGCCGACACATGCCCCCAACCGCGCAACACCGCGCGCCTGTTCGCGCCGGTCAGCGTGCCGGCACGGATCTCCGCCTCATAGGGCTGCAACCCGTCAGGAACAGTATAATTCGTGGTCGGTGGCAGATCCAGAAATGCGCCGTTGACATGGCCAAGCGCGGCCTCATGCATCATGCGCAGCGCAATACGTGACAACCCGGCCCGCACCCATGGGCGATGAAGCATAAGCTGTTCATCATAGGCAAAGCTGATCTTGTCCCTGCCCCGCCAGTCGCGGCTACGAACCTGGGTGATCGGTCCCAAAACATGGCGAACGCCGCCTTCGGTCTCGTTAGCGTTCAGCCAGCCCTCGCGGATAAAGACCCGCTCGGTCGCGCGGTTTTCTGCGGATGTCTGGTCAGCGGCACGGGTGGCCGCCTGCTCTGCCTCGGCCTCGGCGCGGGTCGGGAAGCTGCGGCGCCTCTCCTTGCCAAGCTGTGCATCATCGCCATTGTCGAGGTAGCCGCCCCCGACATCGGAATGCGCACCGGGCAGCGCAAAGCTGTCGCCGCCGCCGGGGGTATTGCGGTTCAGCCGGAAGTTGCGTCGGTATTCGTCGCTGGCGGTCAGGTGGTAGATCTGGCCTGTGACCTGCGCGGTTTTCAGATGGACATTAACCGGCGCGTTGTCATCGTTATCGGCTTTGCCGATCGCGGCCACCGTGTCGAATATGCCCAGAAAGCGGATCTCGACCGTCAGCCCTGCGGGCAGGTTTTCCGTGAAATCGCCGGGTCCGACGGGATCATAACGGACCGTGCCCGCGCGGATGCAGTTGACGAAATAGCGCGCCGCCGCCGCCCCGCGGCTAAAGCCAAAGACGTCCAGCACGACCTTGCGTAACGCGGGCACGCCGCCCATCTGACGGATCTGCCTCAGCACTTGCCGGAACCCCCACAAGACCCGCGATTCGACCCCGCTGCGCTGGCCCTGACCAAGGGCATATCCCATGTTGTCGTCATCCTCGCCCTGAACCGATCCCGGCCCTTGGACATAGATGCTGCGAAACGCCCGGTCCACGCCGCCGCAGGAATTGCGCTCGTCATGGGCGGGGCCGTTCTTGTAGACGTCAAACAGCAGCGCCGGGTTCGACAGCGCATTGAAATAACTGTCCTGCCCCTCGCGCTTGTCCGGGTTCATCACGTTAAAGCGGTTGTTCAGCGTGCCGTCGAAGAATACGCCGATTTCCAGCGTCACCTTGGGGCAGCTCTGGGCGAGGTTGCCCGTCTCGCCGGCGATCCCGGATTGTGCGGCGGCACCTGACGCGGCGGCATCGACCTGGGCAAGATCTTTCATCAGCGCACCTCAACCGGACAGCGGGTGGTGCCGACGGCCGGGCGCTGCATGGCCAGAACGGCGGACAGGCCGGGCAGCTCGTTGCCAGCATTGCGCCACCGCCGGTCGGCCGCGGGCATGCGCCGGCCACAGACCACCGCCACATCGACGCGATCACCGGGCTGGTTCCCGGCCCTGTCGGAACCGATCAGCAACATCCCCTCGGGTCCGAAGATCAGGTTCAGCGCATAGGCGCCATAATCGACCGTCAGCGCATGCACCGGCACCTCGACCTCGGCCTGCCACGCACGGTCGGTCAGCAGCTCGACCCATTGCACAGAGACGCGCCACTTGCCGTCGCGCCCGACATCACGCGGAACCGACAGCGCATTGACGCCGCTGGTGCGCGGCGGCCCGGCATCAGCCGTCGTCGCCACAATCGCGGGCGGCAGCGGCTGGGCCGGCCCCTCGATGCCGATATGGGTCAGCACCACAGGCACCGCATGATAGCTGCCAAAGCTGAGCGCGAGCGAATCCGCGCCTTGCCGGAAACCCGCAGCAGCGCCGGCACTGGCGGCCAGCAGGGCCGCGCATAAACCCAGAACGAACGCCCTCATTGCGCCCCCCCGCGCGATGCAGCCCTCAGCCCGGCCGGCCAGTCCTCACCGACCATGCGCAGCACCTGCGGATCACGATCATAATCAAAGATTGATACGGCCATTTCGGTATAGACTGCCTCCAGCCATTCGGCGGCATCGGCAATGACATAATCCTTGACCGGCGTGCCGCCCAGACGCGGCGGCACCGGGGTCGCGCCATAGATCATCCCCGGCTCGAGCGGGCCGAACCGCTCGACCAGACGGTCATGGACCGGCTCGCCATCGGGATCAAAGGCTTCGATTGCGCGCTCGCTCAGCCCCAGCACATGATCGCGGATCTGGGCGTCGGGGGCGGGCGGAACGGGTGTCAGCAGATAAGGCAGGGTCAGCGTCGACAACACCGGCGACAGCAGGCCAAAGCCGTGACGTTCGGACCAGATCACGACCTCGCCCAGATTGCCGATGGCGATGGCATGACAATCGCCGTCCAGATCGACATCCCCCTCGAAAAGATAGGACATCAGCGGTGCGAGCCATCCGGGATCACACAACCGCAACCGCCCCCCGGCCAGATCCACCAGCCCGCGCAGCCGCCAGGTCTCGACCAGCAGCGCGGGCACATGCGCGCCCCATCGGGCGATCATCCGGCCAATACCTTCGGGCAGATCCTTATCGCCGTCCCCCTGCGTCAAATGCGCCCTCTCATTCGTCACCTGCCACGCCACCGCCGGCGCTGTGGCCGGGATGCACCATTCTATGCGGCTTCGACATGCGACGTTCAAGCTCTTTGCGCCATACTTGACCCGACCCGTGCTTGGGTCCATTCAGGGCAGGCTCAGGTTCCGGCGGGTGATCGCCGGTGAAAAGGGAACACGGAACGGCCCCATGGCCCAAGCCGTGGCTGCCCCCGCAACTGTAAGCGGCGAGCGACGCCAACAAGGCCACTGGGAAACCGGGAAGGCCGGCCGAGCGACGACCCGCAAGCCAGGAGACCTGCCCGGGCAGTCACCCTTTCCGGGGCGCGGGGCGCGTCACGGGGGCGGCACGATCCGCAGCGGTGAACAGCCCGCCCGCGATTTTCGCGGGCGTAACCTTCACCGGGGCGCGGGCAATCATGGCCCGGCCCGAACCGGAGCCATCCGATGCGCCTGTCATCTCTGCTTTGCGCAACCCTTTTGCCCGCCGCCGCGCTGGCACAGGACAACACCCCCGTCATCCTTGATCCGCTCACCCTGCAAGCCGGGCTGTCGCCCATCGAGGCCCAGGCATACGGGCGCGCCAATACCGTCATCACCGCCACCGAATTGCAGGCGCGCGGCATCACCCAGGTCCGCGACGCGCTGCAAGGCGTGCCCGGCCTTGCCGTCAGCAGCGCCGGCGCCTCGAACACGCAGATCCGCATTCGCGGCGGCGAGGGCAACCATACGCTGGTGCTGATCGACGGCATCCGTGCGGCGGCGGGTGATGCGGAATATTTCCTCTCGGGCCTTTCGACCGACAATATCGCGCGGATCGAGGTGCTGCGCGGCCCGCAATCGGTCTTTTTCGGCGCCGATGCCTCGTCCGGCGTCATCAATATCATCACCCGCCCGGCCGAGCCGGGCCGGCAGGCGCGCATGGCGGCGGAATATGGCAACGGCTGGGCGGTCTCGGGCTTTGCCGGCGTGCGGACGGATCAGGGCGGTCTGTCCTTTGCCGCCCACCAGCGCCGTGACCGCGGCTGGGACATCTCGGCCACGCCGGGCGGCGATGACGACGGCATCCGCCGCCGGGGATGGGAGATGGCCGGCGATCACCGTCTGGGCGAGACGATCACGGCCGGTTTCCGGCTGCGCGACGCACATGAGGAATACGGCTGGGACGCGACCAACTGGATGGCGGCCACCGCCGAAGATTACGTCATCGACAGCCCCGACATCACGATCCGCAACGAAAGCGCCGGCCAGATCTGGCTGGAGGCCGAGACGATGGATGGCCGGCTGAGCCATCGGCTGTCCTATGACCAGACCCGGTTCCGCACCGCCGACAATGACGGGCCGGCACGCCGCGCGCGCACCGATCTGGCGAAATACCGCGCCATCTGGGGCATCGACGGGCCTGTGGCGGATGCCACCCAGACCCTTGCCTTCGGGCTGGAGCGCCGCCGGGACGAAAACAGCACCGCCCCCGATCAGCACCGCCGGTCAAATTCGGCGATCATCGAATATCGCGGCGCCTTCGCCAACGGGGTCGATGTCCAGCTGGGCCTGCGCCATGATGACAACGACGTATTCCGCGATGCCACCACCTGGTCGGCGGCGCTGTCCTGGCGCATCCCCGACAGCGGGCTGCGGCTGCATGCTTCGGCCGGAACAGGCGTCGTGAACCCGACCTATACCGAGCTTTTCGGCGGCTGGGGCACGATCGGCAACCCGGACCTGCGGCCCGAGGAAAACCGTGGCATCGACATCGGTATCGAGGCGACCACACCCGACGGGCGCGCCGTAGTCGATCTGACCTTTTTCCGCGAGGATCTGGAGAACGAGATCACTTACAGCTTTATGCCACGGGCCGACGGCAGCAATTACTATAACCAGACCGGCACCAGCAAAAGGCGCGGCGCAGAGCTGTCGGGCCGCTGGCAGGCCACGGATGACCTGACGCTGGGGGCCAGCTACAGCTATCTGCATGCCCGTGATCCCGGCGGCGCGGTCGAGGTGCGCCGGCCGCGTCACATGCTGGCGCTCAGTGCGGAATACCTCTTTGCCGAAGGGCGTGGCACGCTCAGCGGTGATCTGCGCCATGTTTCGGGCAATTTCGACACACGCCCGTTCGGCGATTATTCGACGGCCGAACTGCCTGCCTATACGGTCGTCGACATCGCGGCCGGCTATGACCTGACCGATCGGGTGCGCATACACGGGCGCGTGTCGAACCTGTTCGACAAGGATTATGCCGATGTCTGGGGCTATCCCGCGCAGGGCCGCGCCGCATGGCTGGGGCTGGCCGCAACATGGTAACAGGGCGCGCCGCCCTGCTGGTGCTGATCCTCGGCGCCGGGGCGGCCTGCCCGTCGCCACCCGAAAGGGTGGTGTCCATCAACCTCTGCACTGACCAGCTGGCGATGCTGGTCGGTGCAGAGGGACAGATCCGCTCGGTCTCGTGGCTGGCGGGTGATCCTTCGGTTTCGCTGATGGCGGATGAGGCGCGCGCCATCGGTCTTAATCATGCCCGCGCCGAGGAGATATTTCTTCTTGCGCCCGATCTGGTGCTGGCCGGAACCTATACCGCGCGCCCCACGGTCGAGATGCTGACCCGCCTCGGGTTGCGCGTCGAGACGGTCGCCCCGGTGAACTCCACAGACGAATTGCGCGCGGCGATCCTCGATATGGGCGAGTTGCTGGGCCAGCCCGCAACGGCGCGCAGGCTGCTTGACGACTTTGACGCGCGTATGGCTGCATTGCCGGGCGCGGGGGCGCAGATGCATCAGGAACGCGGACAGGCCGGCGCCGGCCCGGCAGAGGGATCGCACGAACGGAACGGCGCAAGGCAGGGGGACATGCCGGGTGACACGCAGGGCGGCGGGATGCAGGATGACAGGCAGCCACAGGTGTCACCACCGGCCAGCCGCGCGGCGCGGGACGACGATGGGCAAGCGGCCGGCACGGAACAAGGCGGAAAGCCCGGCGGGACGATTCACGGCGGTATAGCACGCGGCATTCCGCAACCCCAAGGCGGGGCGGTGGCGGATACTGCCACGGGGCCACACGGGCCACAGGGCGGCGCGGCGGCGGATGTGGCGGCAGCGCAAGGCGCCGCACCGCGCGGTCACGGCCAGCCACAGGCCACCACACCAGCCGGCATGATATCGCACAGCACCACAGCCGGCATCGCCGCGCGGGGGCACATGGAACACGGCTCCGCGCCGCCAGACGACCCGATGGCCCCGCCGCAAGGCGCCCCGCCGCACGAGCGCGGCCCTCTGGGGACGGCCGCGCCCGCGGACGCGATACCGGGCTTCATAACCCCGGACATCGCCGCCGCAGACAGCGTCGCGCGCAATGCCGGGGCGGCAGATCGCGGCGGGCAAGGCATCGGGCGCCCCCCCCTCACCCGGCCGCGCGCGACCACCTATGGCGCCAACGGCTTTGCCGCCGGGCCGGACAGCCTGCAAGGCGATGTCATGCGCCGTGCCGGGCTGGACCTGCTGGCCGGCGAGCTTGGTCTTTCGGGCGGCGGCCAGATCGCGCTGGAACAGCTGATCATGGCCGCGCCCGATATCATCGTGACCGGCAGCCGGCATCCCCTCCCTTCGCGCGCCGAAGCCATCGCTGATCATCCCGCCATTGCCGCCCTGCCGGCCCGGCGTGTCATGGTCGCAGACCGCGACTGGCTTTGTGGTCTGCCGGCCGTCGCTGGCGTAGCCGAGAGGCTGGCACAATGAGACCTGCCGCCCGCCCCGGTGACGCACCCCGAGCCGCCATCACACCCCCTTCCCTGCCCCCCTCACGACAGAGGCAGCGCATGGGGCCAGCGATCACGAAAGAGACCAGAGGGCGGACATCATGACCAAACGCCCCCACGTCGCCCGGCACCCGGATCACTCCATTCCTGCCGCGATCACCACCGACCCGGCACCGCCTGCCGGCGGACCCGCTTCCGCCGCTTGCACCGCTGACCGGGCGCAAAGCGCGGGCTGTTGCGGGCATGATCAGAGGGCCGTCCTTATGTCCTCCGGCCCCTGCGTCACGCGGCGCCCGGATCAAACCGTCCCTGCGGTGATCGGCGCACCTCCGGCACCGGCTGCCAGTAGACCCGCTCCCACCGCTTGCACCGCTGACCCGCCGCAAAGCGCAGGCCGTTGCGGGCATGATCAAAGAGCAGTCATCATGACCACCCGCCCGGTCGGCGACCATCCCCCCGGCCACTCCGTCCCGGCCGCGATCACCACCGACCCGGCACCGCGTGCCGGCGGACCCGCTCCCGCCGCTTGCACCTCTGACCCGCCGCAAAGCGCGGGCCGTTGCGGGCATGATCAGAGGGCCGTCCTTATGTCCTCCTGTCCTCGCGTCGCCCGGCACCCGGATCACTCCATTCCTGCCGCGATCACCACTGACAGGGCACCACCTGCCGGTGCCACCCGAACCTGCCCGGCAAACCGGCACCCCAAAGCCAAAAGACCCGCCGTCACGCCCCCGATCCGACCCCAACGCCCCGGCGCCCCCGCAGGCGACAGGAGGGATCTGTCATGCGGCTGATGGTGGCCCTTATGCTGATCTGCGCGGCACTGTTTCTGACCTCATTACTGGTCGGGCCGGCGGATCTGGGCATAGGCGCGGCGCTCGGCGCGCTGTGGACAGGCGAGGGCGCGGCCGGGCTGGTCATGCGCGAGATCCGCGCACCGCGCGCGGTGCTGGCGGTCATGGTCGGCGCGGCACTGGGCGCCTCGGGGGCGGTGATGCAGGGCTGGCTGCGCAACCCGCTGGCCGAGCCGGGGCTGATCGGCGTTTCCGGCGCGGCGGCGCTTGGCGCGGTGATCGCGTTGCAAACCGGGCTGGCGGCGGGTTTTGCCCTTGCATTGCCGCTTGCGGCGCTGGCGGGTGCGGGGGTGGCGGCGGCTCTTTTGATGCTGCTGGCCCGGCCCGGAGGCGGTTCGCTGGCGCTGATTCTGGCCGGTGTCGCGATCTCGGCCTTTGCAGGGGCGATGACGGCACTGGTGCTGAACCTGTCGCCCAACCCCTTTGCAGCCGGCGAGATCGTGTTCTGGATGATGGGCTCGCTCGCGGACCGGTCGTGGCTGCATGTGGCGATTGCGGCCCCGGTCATGGCGGGGGGCGCGGTGCTGATCGCCGGCACCGGGCGCGGGCTGGACGCGCTGACACTGGGCGAGGATGCCGCCGCCTCGATGGGGATCGACCTGCCGATGCTGCGGCTGCGGCTGGTCATCGCCGTCGCGGCACTGGTCGGGGCGGCGACGGCGGTCGCGGGCGTCATCGGCTTTGTCGGGCTGGTCGTGCCGCATCTGCTGCGCCGCGCTGTCGGCGCGCGGCCGGGCCGGCTGATCGCGGCCTCGGCCCTGGGCGGGGCGGGGCTGATGCTGGCGGCCGATACCGCCGTGCGCGTCCTTTTGCCCGAGCGTGACCTGAAGCTCGGCGTCGTCATGGCATTGATCGGCGCGCCGGTGCTGCTGCATCTGATCTGGCGCCAGCATCGCGGCGAGGACGCGCCATGATGGAGCTGGAGCTTGATGCCATCAGCCTGCGGCGCGGGAACCGTGTGGTGCTTGGCCCGGTCAGCCTGCGCATGGCTGCGGGCGAGTTCGTCGGGCTGATCGGACCCAATGGCGCCGGCAAGACGACGCTGATGCGCGCGGCGCTCGGGCTGATCAGGCCAAGCGCCGGGCGCTCGAACCTTGGTGCCCTGCCCCCCGCCCGGCGCGCCCTTGCGGCCGCCTGGCTGCCACAGACACGCGAAGCTGCATGGCCCGTCAGCCTTGTCACGCTGGTCCGGCTGGGCCGGACCCCGCACGGCCACAGCCCCGCCGGGACGGCCGCCGTTGCCGATGCGATCAGGCGGATGGGGCTGGAGCATCTGCAAGACCGCCGCGTGACCGAACTGTCGGGCGGCGAGCTGGCGCGCGCGCTGATCGCGCGTGCGCTGGTGCAGGACACGCCCCTGCTGCTGGCGGACGAACCGATTGCCGGGCTTGATCCGGCGGCGCAGATCGGGGCGATGCGGACATTCCGCAACCTTGCGGATGAGGGGCGCAGCGTCATCGCCTCAATCCATGATCTCGGACTGGCGGCGCGGCATTGCACAAGGCTGGTGATGCTGGAACATGGCCGTATCGCCGCCGATGGCCCGCCCGCTCAGGTGTTGCGCCCCGATCTGGTTGCCCGCGTCTTTGGCATCCGGGGCGAGTTCGCGCAGACGTCGAACGGCCCGGTTTTCCTGCCGCTGGATATAACCGGCTGAGCGTTGGCGCGCATCCCGCCGCAGGGTCGCGCCCCGCCCCGTCAGGACATGAAAACCCACCCCTGCGGCAGCGGCGGGTGCGATCTTCATGCAAAAGGGGCCGGTCACCCGGCCCCCTCATCCCTGCCGCAATCCGGCCTCAGACGAGGTCGAAGCGGTCGGCCTCCATCACCTTGGTCCAGGCGGCGATGAAATCGCGCACGAATTTTTCGGCGTTGTCGTCCTGGGCATAGACCTCGGCATAGGCGCGCAGGATCGAGTTCGAGCCAAAGACCAGATCAACCCGCGTCGCGGTCCATTTCACCCGGTCCGTAGCACGGTCGCGGATCTCGTAATGCCCGCCCTCGGCCGGCACCCATTTATTGCCCATATCCGTCAGGTTGACAAAGAAATCGCTGCTCAGCACACCCGGCCGGTCGGTAAACACGCCATGCGCGGCCCCGCCGTAATTGGTGTCAAGCGCGCGCATGCCGCCGACCAGAACGGTCATTTCCGGTGCCGTCAGGCCCAGAAGCTGCGCGCGGTCCAGCAACATCTCCTCGGGCGTGACGACATAATCCGCCTTGACCCAGTTGCGGAAACCATCCGCCAGCGGTTCCAGAGGATCAAAGGACGCGGCATCGGTCTGTTCGTCACTGGCATCGCCGCGACCCGGACGGAACGGCACCGGGATGTCAAAGCCCGCCGCCTTGGCCGCCTGTTCGACACCCAGATTTCCGGCCAGCACGATGACATCGGCAAGGCTTGCCCCGGCATCGCGCGCAATCGGCCCCAGCACCGCCAGCACACGGGCCAGACGCTCCGACTCGTTGCCTTGCCAGTCCTTTTGGGGGGCCAGACGGATACGTGCGCCATTCGCACCCCCGCGCATATCCGAGCCGCGATAGGTCCGCGCGCTGTCCCAGGCGGTCGCGATCAGATCGGCCTGTGCCAGACCGCTGTCAGAGATCCGCGCCTTGACCGCATCGACATCCCAGCCGGTCGGGCCGGCGGGGATCGGATCTTGCCAGATCAGATCTTCGGCCGGCGCCCAGGGGCCGAGATAGCGCGACCGCGGACCAAGGTCGCGATGGGTCAGCTTGAACCACGCCCGCGCAAAGGTGTCGCGGAAATATTCGGGATCATCCCGGAATTTTTCCATATAGCCGCGATAGACCGGATCAACCTTCATCGCCATATCGGCATCGGTCATCATCGGCATGCGCCGCACCGAAGGATCATGCGCATCGACCGGCATGTCCTCTTCGGCGATATCGACCGGCTCCCACTGTTTCGCCCCGGCCGGCGAGGTGGTCAGCTGCCACTCGTGATCGAGCAGCATCGACATAAAGCCGTTGTCGAATGTCGTCGGATGGGTCGTCCAGGCGCCTTCAGGCCCGCCGACGACGATACCCTTGTTGCCACGGTTGACCCAGCCCAGGCCCTGATCCTCGATCGGTGCCGCCTCTGGCACGGGGCCAAGCAGTTCGGCGCTGCCATTGCCGTGGCATTTGCCGACGGTGTGGCCACCCGCAGTCAGGGCTGCGGTTTCCTCGTCATCCATCGCCATGCGGGCGAATGTCTCGCGGATCTGGTCGGCGGTCTTTTGCGGGTCAGGGACGCCGTTCACCCCTTCGGGGTTCACATAGATCAGGCCCATCTGGACGGCGGCCAGCGGGTTTTCCAGCGTCTCGGGCTGTCCGACATCGCCATAACGCCCATCCGAAGGGGCCAGCCATTCCATTTCGTCACCCCAATAGGTGTCGATCTCGGGCGCCCAGATATCTTCGCGCCCAAAGGCAAAGCCAAAGGTCCTGAGACCCATGGATGCATAGGCAATCGTTCCGGCCAGCTGCATCAGATCGGCCCAGCTGATCTTGTTGCCGTATTTCTTTTTGATCGGCCACAGCAGGCGGCGCATCTTGTCGGTGCCGCTGTTGTC
>JAUNTL010000016.1 GCA_030538705.1 Paracoccus sp. (in: a-proteobacteria)
CTGGGCCGCGAGATCAAGGCGTCGTCTGGCGGCGCGGGCAAATATCGCGGCGGCTGCGGTTATCAGTCGCTGCGCATGGTCTGGAACGCCAAGGACTGGACGATGTTCTTTATGGGCAACGGCCATATCAGTTCCGACTGGGGGCTGATGGGCGGCTATCCCGCCGCATCCGGCTATCGGTTCGAGGCCCATGACACCGGGCTGAAAGAGATCATAGCCTCGGGCGGAGAAATCCCCTCGGGCGGCGATCACGACCCGCAAAGCCCGGTCTGGGATGCGATGCTGCCCAAGGCCCGGATCAAGCGCGACAAGCAGGCGATCACGACCGAGGCAATGTTCAAGGACTATGATCTTTACCTGAACTATATGCGCGGCGGGCCGGGCTTTGGCGATCCGCTGGACCGCGAGCCGCAATCCGTGGCCGATGATGTGAACGGCGGCTATCTGGTCGAACGCTTTGCGGCATCGGTTTACGGGGTGGCGCTGAAAATGGGCGAGAATGGGCTGTTCGGGGCCGATATGGCCGCGACCGAGGCGCTGCGCGCGCAGATTCGCAAGGAACGGCTGGCCCGTGCGGTGCCGACCCGCGACTGGATGGCCAAAGAGCGCGCGCGCATCCTGGCCAAGGACGCCGGTTTGCAGGTGCAACAGATGTTCGCCGCCAGCTTCAAGCTTGGCCCGCGCTTTGAGCAGGACTTCCGCAAGTTCTGGGATCTGCCCGACGATTGGAAGCTGATGGAGGCCGACCTGCCGATCCCGTCCTATGGCCGCGAATATTCGATGGACCTGTCCGAACTGCCCGACGTGAAAACCGTCCAGTTCGTCGAGGAATAACGGCTGCGCCTTCGGGCGCGCCTCTGCAACAGGAGTTGAAACAATGGCTTATACCAAGGCAAAGATCAAAGATCTGGTTGATGGCAATATCGACCGCGACACGCTGCAAACCATGCTGTCCACTCCCAAGGACAAGGAACGGTTTGAAATGTATCGGGACGTCTTGCAAGAACAGGTGCCGTGGGATGATCAGATCATCCTGCCGCTGGGGCCAAGGCTGTATATCGTTCAGCGCAAGGCGGATAACAAATGGATCGTCAAATCCCACGCCGGGCACGAGTTCTGCGACTGGCGCGAAAACTGGAAACTGCATGCCGTCATGTATGTGCGTGAAACCGCCGAGGATATGGAACAGCTTTATCCCCGGCTGATGGCGCCGACCTCGGACTGGCAGGTGATCCGGGAATATTACTGCCCCAAATCCGGCGATCTGCTGGATGTCGAGGCGCCGACGCCGTGGTATCCGGTGATCCATGACTTTGAGCCGGACATCGACGCGTTTTATACGCAATGGCTGAATATTCCGGTCCCCGAACGCGCCTGACCGCGCGGGATATAGGCCAACCGGACAGAAAGGCTGGGCGCCCCGCGGCGCCCGGCCTGTCGGTTGGGCTGATGCGCGGGGGCGATGATCCGGGGGTGGTGCCAAAGGGGCTGTTAGCCCGCGCCCGGAACCCCCGGTGCGGTCTATGTGCCGGGTGACTGGCTGTCGCCGGTCAGTTCCGCCATCGCACGCACCGCGATGCCATAACCCTTTGGTCCCAGCCCGGCGATCACCGCGGTCGCCGCGGTCGAGACCAGCGAGTTGTGATAAATCGCCTCACGCCGGTGGATGTTCGAGATATGCAGCTCGATCACCGGTCCCGGAAATTGTTTGAGCGCATCCAGGATCGCGACCGATGTAAAGGTCAGGGCTGCCGGGTTGATGATGATCCCCGCGGCACCTGCGTCGATTGCCTCATGTATCCAGTCGATCAGCTCATATTCGCGGTTCGACTGGCGAAAGACGACCTCGGCGCTGCCGGCGGCCCTGCGGCACATATCCTCGACCTCGGCGAGGGTGGTGTGGCCATAGATCTCTGGCTCGCGCCGGCCCAGCCGGTTCAGGTTCGGGCCGTTCAGGATGTAAAGTGGTCCGTTCATTGTGATACCCCCAGGATCAGCCCGTATAGCCGAAAAGGCGCGGGACGAAGAGAACGAAATCCGGCAGGACGGTCACGATGAACAGCGCCGCCAGCAGCCCCAGCAGAAAGGGCAGCGTATCGCGCAGGATCGCCGACATGGACGCCCCGGAGATCCGCTGCACGACGAACAACAGCAGCCCATAGGGCGGCGTTACCAGACCCAGCATGACGTTGAACACGACCACGACGCCGAAGTGAATCGGATCAATGCCAAGGGCCTGCGCGGTCGGCAGCAGCACCGGCACCACGATCAGGATGATGGTCGTGCCCTCCAGCAATGCGCCAAGCAGCAAGAGCAGGATATTGACCAGCAGCAGGAATGTCAGCGGTGTCAGATCAAAGGTCAGCAGGAAAGCGTTGATCGAGGTCGGGATGTTCTCGACGGTAACGACATAGTTGAACACCATGGCCGCCGCGATCAGCATCCCGATCGAGGTCGTGGTCCGTGCCGCGCCGACAAGCGCGCCATAGAACTCGGCCAGCCCGACATCGCGGTAAAACAGGGTCGAGACCAGCAACGCATAAAGTGCGGCGACGGCTGCGGCCTCGGTCGGGGTCATGACCCCGCCGCGCAGACCGATGATCAGCACGACCGGCAGCATCAGCGCGGGCAGGGCGCGGATGGTGATGCCGGGCAATGCGCGCAGCGGAACCGGCGGCTCGGTCGGAAAGTTCTGGCGCCGCGCGCTCCATCCCACGATCAGCATCTGGCTGAACGAGATCAGTAGACCCGGCAGGATGCCCGCCAGAAACAGAAACCCGATCGACGCATTCGAGACGAGCGCATAGATTACCATCGGGATCGACGGGGGCAAAATCGGCGCGACGACCGAGGTAACGGCGCTCAGCGCGGCGGCAAAGGACGGGGTATAGCGCCCGCCCTCGGTCATCATGCGCATCATCATCTTGCCCATCCCCGCCGCATCCGCGATCGCCGAGCCGGACATCCCCGCGAACAGCAGCGATTGCAGGACGTTGACCTGCGCCAGCCCGCCACGGAAGCGCCCGACCAGTGCATTGGCGAAATGCATGATGCGCATGGTCATCGAGCCGGAATTCATCAGCTCAGCCGCGAGGATGAACAGCGGCACGGCCAGCATGGTATAGCTGGAATACATGGAGTTCAGCAGCTGCTCGGCCGCGGTGCCCATGTCCAGCCCGGCAAGGAACAGATAGACAATCGAGGCGACGATCATCGAATGCGCGACCGGCAGCCCCATCAGGGCAAGCGCGCAAAGGGTGATGATGCATAGCGTGAAGGGGTCGGACAGGCTCATTTCCTGCGGTCCCCGGCCGCGCCGCCGGCCGGCCCGCCTTTGCAAAGCGCCGCCCGGACCAGCCAGACATAGCGGATCACCACGGCGGCCGCGAAGATGATATAGATCGAGAACAGCCAGTCGAACCTGATCTTGAGATAGGCCGTCGATTGCCGCTTCATAAAGGTCACATAATCCCAGGCCGCCGGCAGCGACCACAGATAGACCCCGATCAGCACAAGGCCGCTGATGATCGCAAAGACCCGTGCGACCGGGCGCGCCACCGCGCCTGACAGCAGGTCAAAACGGATCTCCTCATCCTCGCGGGCGACAAAGGCGGCGCCCCACAGAACCAGCCACAGCCACATGATGACCGACAGTTCAGACGCCCAGCCGGTCGGCCAGTTCAGAAAATAGCGGAAAATGATCTGGGCGACGAAAGCAAAGAACAGGACGCCCAGCATCAGGGCCTGAATATTCTCGGCCCGGCGCGCCAGCCAGCCGGCGATCTTGCGCGGATTCATGAAGAACCTTTCCCGATAGCGGTCCTGTAGGCCAAGGCTGAAAGGGGCGCGGCCCGTGCCCGGCCGCCCCCGATCTGCGCGCGTGACCTACATGCCGTTGATCCGCTCCAGCATCCCCTCGGGCCAGTTGGCCGCCATGGGCGAGGCCGAATAGACCGTCTGCGCATGATCACGGAAGGCCGCGACATCAGGCTCATAGATCTCCAGCCCCTGCTCGCCAAAAAAGGTCGCAAGGCTTTCCTCGTTTTTCAGATGTTCGGCGGTGCTCCATGCGATTGCGGCATCTGCTGCGGCCTGAACGCGGGCCTGATCCTCGGGGCCGAGATCGTTCCAGACCCGGTTCGAGATGGTCAGCAGGTCAAAGCCGACCAGATGCGAGGTCAGCACGATCTGGTCCATGACCTCATAGAACTTCATGTTCTGGACATTGGGCAAGGGGTTGTCCTGCCCGTCAATCGCCCCGGTCTGAAGCGCGGTATAAACCTCGGCATAGGCCACCGGGGTCGGGTTCGCGCCAAGCGCCTCGCCCAGAAACTGCCACGCCTCGCCGCCCGGCATGCGCAGGCGGATGCCGGACATATCCGCCGGGGTCGAGATCTTGCGATCGCCGCGCAACCCGACCTGACGGGTGCCGAAATAGGTCGGGCCGAGGATGTGAACGTCCAGACGGTCAGACGCCATCTGCCTCATTTCCTTGCCTGCATCCGATTCGAAAAAGGCCAGCAGGTGATCGGCGTCGCGGAACAGATAGGCCGAGGTCAGGATCGACCATTCCGGCAGCTGCTCGGCAATATCCTGCGGCGCGATATTGCCCATTTCCAGATTGCCACGTTGCAGGGCGATCAGTTCGGTGCCCTGACGAAACAGCGTCCCGCCGTAAAAGCCCTGAAAGGCAAAGCCGTCTCCCAGCTCTTCGGTGAACCGTTTCATCATCTCGGCGCGGATGTCCTGATCCGAGAAAACGGCCGAAAAGCGAAGCGTGGTCTCGGCCTGCGCCGGACCGTGGGTTGCCCCCAGCATGACAAGCGCCGCGCCGGCGGCCATGACCATGCGGCGGGTCCATGAATGGGTCATTTCGTTCCTCCCTTCCCTGAGGTTCTGCGGCGAGGCCGCATCCTTGGGAAATTATTGGCATGGTGCGAAATCTGCATCAATATTTGATTAAAAAATTCTCATATATTCCGAAAGATATCGGTTGTATGCTGTCTTTCCGGTTGTGACGCTGGCGACCGGCACGATCAGTTGATCGGTTGGCCGGGGTGCATTGCACCGCCGGCCGCTATCGGGAATAGTCCGGCCGCGCGCCAGAACACAGACAGCAAGGACAGGACGATGAGCTTTAATCCCCATGGCAACCACCTGATCGCCGGCGAATGGATCGGCACGGATATCAAGTTCCGCTCTGAGCCGGCGCATGGTCCGGCACATGAGTTCAGCACCGGCACGGCTGATCTGGTCGATCGCGCCGCCCGCGCGGCCGAGGAAGCGTTCTGGGAATACGGCTATCTCCCGCGCGAGGCCCGTGCCGGATTTCTGGATGCCATCGCCGACGAGATCGAGGCCCGCGCCGAGGCGATCACCGAAATCGGCACGCAGGAAACCGGCCTGCCCGCCGCCCGCCTGCAAGGCGAGAGGGGTCGCACGACCGGGCAACTGCGCCTGTTTGCCGATCATATCCGCAAGGGTGACTATCTGGACCGGCGCCATGATGCGGCCCTGCCGGATCGCCAGCCGCTGCCGCGCCCCGACCTGCGCATGATCCAACGCCCCATCGGCCCGGTCGCGGTGTTCGGTGCGTCGAATTTTCCGCTGGCCTTTTCGACGGCGGGCGGGGATACCGCCGCCGCCCTTGCGGCCGGTTGCCCTGTGGTGGTCAAGGGCCATTCCGCCCACCCCGGCACCGGCGAGATCGTGGCCGAGGCCATTGCCGCCGCCATCACGCGGACCGGCATGCCCAGGGGCGTGTTCAGCCTGATTCAGGGCGGGCGTCGCGATGTCGGCGAGGCGCTTGTCCGGCATCCGCTGATCAGGGCGGTGGGCTTTACCGGCAGCCTTGCGGGGGGGCGTGCGCTGTTTGATCTCTGTGCCGCGCGGCCCGAGCCGATCCCCTTTTTCGGCGAGCTGGGCAGCGTCAATCCGATGTTCATCCTGCCAGCCGCCGCCACCGCGCGCGGCGCGGCGATCGGCAAGGGCTGGGCGGGGTCGCTGACCATGGGGGCAGGGCAGTTCTGCACCAATCCCGGCATCGCCGTGATCGACAGGGGCGCTGCCGGCGATGCGCTGATCGCGGCCGCAGTCGAGGCCCTGCGCGAGACCGCCCCGCAGGTCATGCTGACCGGTGGCATCGCACGGGCCTATCATGACGGCAAGGCGCGGTTCGATGCCCGCAACGCCGTCCGTCCGCTGCTGACCACCGACAGCGCCGGGCGCGAGGCCGGCCCGAACCTTTATGAAACCGATGCCGCCAGCTATCTTCAGGATCATTCTCTGGGTGAAGAGGTCTTTGGCCCGCTGGGTCTGGTCATCCGCACCGACGGGATCGAGGACATGCTGCGGCTGGCGCGCGGGTTCGAGGGGCAGTTGACCGCGACCCTGCACATGGATGCCGGCGACGCTGATGACGCCCGCCGCCTGTTGCCGGTCCTTGAACGCAAGGCGGGCCGCGTGCTGGCCAATGGTTTCCCGACCGGGGTCGAGGTTGCTGACAGCATGGTCCACGGCGGCCCTTATCCGGCCAGCACGAATTTCGGCGCGACCTCGGTCGGGACGCTGGCCATCCGCCGCTTTCTGCGGCCGGTGTGTTATCAGAACATCCCTCAGGAGGTGCTGCCCGCCGATCTGACCTGATCGCGCGGTCCGGTGCCGCGCAATGGGTGCGGCGGCGCGGCGCCTGCGCCCCGCGTTTGCATGGGCAGCCAGCAGCCGTCACGCGTTCCGCTGGGCGATCCCGCTGCGCCCCGCGCATGCATGGGGCAGCCGCTCCGCTCCAGCCGGCTTTCGGCAATATGGGCCGCCCGCCGCGCGCCCCGCGCATCCACGGACAGCCGGCGCCGGACAGCCTGTGCGGACAGGCCGGCCAGCATCATCGCGGCCACCGCCTCGCCACAAGGCGGTGGCGGTGGCAGAATGACCCGGGTGCGTTCGTTTTTGACCGCGCCTGCCCCGCGCATCCATGGACAGCCGGCACCGGACAGCGCACGCGGACGGGCCGGCCAGCATCATCGCGGCCACCGCCTCGCCACAGGCTGCGGCCTCGCCACAAGGCGGGGGCGGTGGCAGAATGACCCGGGTGCGTTCGTTTTTGACCGCGCCGGCCCCGCGCATCCACGGACAGCCGGCGCCGGACAGCCTGTGCGGACGGGCCGGCCAGCATCGGCGCGGTCACCGCCTCGCCACAGGCTGCGGCCTCGCCACAAGGCCGGGGCGGTGGCATACTGACCCCGGAGGCGTCCGTTCTTGACCGCGCGTGGCGGCGGGCGTAACGCGGCCCGGCCGGCGCCATGGGCCGTCTGTTTCTGAAAGGTCACGACATGGATGGTCCGATCCGTGGCATCTTGCTGAAATGCGCCTCTGTCACCGTGTTCACGGTGATGGCCGCCATCGTCAAGGCAACCTCGGAGGGCGGGCTGGGCGTGCCGCCGGGTCAGCAGGTGTTCTTTCGCTCGTTCTTTGCGATTCCGGTGATCCTCGTCTGGCTGATCTGGGCGCGCCAGCTGGGCACGGGGCTGCGCACCTTTCGCCCGATGGGCCATGTCTGGCGCGGGCTGGTCGGCACGGCGGCGATGTTTCTGGGCTTTTGGTCGCTGGCCCTGATCCCCTTTCCCGAGGCGACGGCAATCGGCTATGCCGCGCCGCTGCTGGTCGTCATCTTTGCCGCGATGTTTCTGGGCGAGGATGTGCGCCTGTTCCGGCTGTCCATGGTCGGGCTGGGGCTGATCGGCGTGCTGATCGTGTTATCACCCAGCATCGGCACCCAGCCGGGCAATGACCGGCTGGCCGAGATGCAGCGCAGCCTCGGCGCGGTTCTGGCACTGGGTGCTGCGGTCTGTGCGGCGCTGGCGCAGATCTTTGTGCGCAAGCTGGTTGCGGATGAACGCACCTCGGCCATCGTGTTCTGGTTCTCGGTCACAGCATCGGTGCTGGCGCTGCTGACGCTGCCCTCGGGCTGGGTCTGGCCGGAGCCGGCGACGGCGGCGCTGCTGGTTGCCACCGGGCTGCTGGGCGGGCTGGGGCAGATCCTGCTGACCTCGGCCTACCGGCATGGCGAGGCGTCGCTGGTCGCGCCGTTTGAATATGTCTCGATCCTGCTGGCCATCGCCATCGGCTGGTTCCTGTTTGACGAGGCGGCGACATGGACGATGCTCGCGGGGGCATCACTGGTGATCGTGGCCGGGCTGCTGATCATCTGGCGCGAGCGCCGTCTGGGGCTGGAACGCAACCGCCAGCGCAAGGCGATGACGCCGCAGGGCTAGGGCGCAGGCCCGCCAGCCCATGCCGCAGCGGCGTGGGCCGCGGGCGGGGCGTGCTTTGGGGAATTGCCCGCGACCGGACAAACATACCGGCAAGCGGGCTGTCACATCCGGCGCGCCCGCCCGGTGAGCGGGCTACGATCAGCCCGCCCCGCCCCGCAACCGGTGCAGCAGGCGCAGGCTGCGCCGCGCCGCGGTCAGCGCCGCGCCGAGTGTCACCACCCACAGCGCCGCGCGGATCACCATGCCCGGATCGCCCCGGACCGACCATATGGCGGCGAAAACGGCCGCCCCGGTCATCAGCGCCATACGGTGCTGTTTCGCCATCGGTCCGGCGAAATCCACGCCCTGACCAAGGTTTGCGCCCAGTTCGCGGATATAGGCGGTCAGAAAGGCAAAGCTGACCGCGGCCCAGCCCAGTCCCGGCACGCCGGCACCAAGTGCTGCGCCGATCAGGATCAGGCCGTCCGATACCCGGTCGGGGGCCTCGTTCCAGAAACCGCCATCGGGGCTGGCGCGGCCGGCCTCAATGGCGACCATGCCGTCGAACAGGTTGCAAAGCAGCCGGATCTGTATGAACCCCGCCGCCGCCAGCAGCAAAACCGCGCGCCACGCGCCATCTGCCCCGCCCGCGCCCCAGAGCGCCGCGCCGCCAAGGCCCGCCGCCACCATTCCGGCAATCGAGATCTGGTTCGGCGTGATCTGCGTTGCGGCCAGCCGGCGCGCGATGCGACCGGCCCAGGCGGTCTGGCGGCTGGCAAGGGGGCGGCGGCCCGGGGTCTCAGCCATGGCGGGATCTCCTTAATGCGAGGGCATAGCCAGTTGCATAGATCGCCGTCACCGACAGCGGCACGGCAATGGTCCGGGCGATTTCTGGCGTGCCGGCAAGGCGGTGCAGCACTGTCAGCAGAGCGGCCGAGATCGCCACGGCGGCCACGGGCGGCCCGATCACCGCCGCCGCGCCCGGCAGCCGCGCCGCCACCCATTCGATCATCCGCTTTAACCCCAGCGTGATGAGGGCCGAGATGCTCCCCTGCATCACCCCGGCGATCAGCGGGCGCGGCATCGGATGGGACCAGTTGGCCAGAACCGCCCAGCCCCCCATGGCCACAAAGGCCACCGCCATATGCAGCAGGGGGCTGCGCAGCGCCGTTCTCATACCGACCAGTAATAGCGGGTCAGGTGAAAGAAGAACGGCGCGGCGAACAGCACCGAATCAAGCCGGTCGATAAACCCGCCATGCCCGGCGATGGTATGGCCCCAGTCCTTGACGCCGCGGTCGCGCTTGATCGCGGACATGACCAGACCGCCCAGAAACCCCATCAGCGTCACCACCAGCCCCATCAGCGCGGCATGGAACGGCGAAAACGGGGTCATCCACCACAGCCCGGCGCCGATGGCGGTCGCCGACAGACAGCCGCCAAGGAAACCCTCGACGGTTTTCGATGGTGACAGGCGCGGGGCGATCTTGTGGCGGCCGGCCAGCTTGCCCCAGACATATTGCAGCACGTCCGAGATCTGCACCACGATCACCAGCCATGCGATCAGCAGGACGCCGCGCCCCTCATATCCGGGGATCGACAGGTTCAGCAGCGCCGGCACATGCGACATGCAATAGACGCAGATCATCAGCGCCCATTGCATTTCGGCGACGCGGACAAGAAAGTTCCGCGTTTCGCCCGCCAGCGCCGAGATGATCGGCAGCAGCAGGAACACGTAAACCGGGATGAAGATCGAGAACATCCCATACCACCCGTCCCAGACCAGCCAGAACTGGAACGGCAGCACGATAAAGAACGCCGCCGCCAGCGTGTTGTGATCGGCGCGCGAGGCATTGGTCAGGGTCATGAATTCGCGCAGCGCCGCGAATGAGCAGATGGCGAACAGTGCCATGACCACCGCACGCCCGCCCAGCAGCGAGATCGAGATCGCAATCGCCATGACCCACCAGGCGCGGATGCGGTCGTTCAGGTTCTCGATAACCGCGTTTTCACCGTTGGGTGACAGCCGCCGCGCCAGCGCCCAGCCTATTGCCGAGGCGACCAGCAAAACGCCCCCGATCCCCATGATGGTGGCGATCAGATCGGCCTGTACTGCGGTGTTCATGCCTCACCCCCGTTCGGTTTCAGCGCCAGCAGGGCCGCGCGGGCGCGGGTCAGGAACTCTGCCTTGCCCTCGTCGGGGGCCAGCTGTATCGGCGCGCCGAATACGACCTGACACATCAGCGGCACCGGGATGATCGCGCCCTTTGGCAGCACACGGTTCAGGTTCTCGATCCAGACCGGAACCAGCTCGACCTCGGGACGCTCCATCGCCAGCCGCCAGATGCCCGAGCGGAACTCCAGCAGATCGGCGTCGCTCAGGTTGCGCGTACCCTCGGGAAAGATGATCAGGGAATCGCCCTGATCAAGCGCGCCGGCCATCAGTGCGATGGGATCATCGCCGGTCTGTGCCGCGGTGTCGGGCGTCTCATCGGGCCTGCGTCGCGCGATCAGCAGGGCGCGAAAGACCTCGGCGCCGATAAAGCGGCGCAGCGCGCCGCGCAGCCAGTAATCCGCGCCGGCAACGGGCCGGGTGCGCCGGCGCTGGCGCGGCGGCAGAACGGTCCAGATCAGGATGAAATCGCCGTGGCTGACATGATTGGCGAAATAGACGCGCAGGCCGGGCCGTTCCGGGTCCAGCCCCTGCCAGACCGGGCGCACGGCGGTCAGCAGCCGCGCGAATGAGGTGATCGACCATGATACGAACTGCGCCATGGCCGCCCGCAGGGGGCGGCTGCCGGTCGGGGTATCTTGGGGTTCAGTCATTCATCCTGCCGGGTCATGGGGTTTGCTGTCTGCCAGATTGGACCAGCCGTGCGGCGACGGCAAGCCCGGCCCCTTGCCGGTGCTGCCGGCCGCAGCGGCCAGAAGGTTGCAGCAGGCGCCCCTGTCCGCGATTTCCGGCGGCAATCACCCCTCATGGCGGAGGATGATGTTCAGATCTCGGTCCAGCTCTGATCGACGATGGCCTCCATCCCGACATAGCTGGTCGTCGCGTGAAGGTGCGGCAGAGACGAGATCCGGTCAGCCATCAGCTGCCGGAAATGACCCATATCGCGCGAGCGCACCTTCAGCAGATAGTCAAAGCCGCCGGCGATCATGTAACATTCCTCGACCTCGGTGATCGCGCGCACGGCGGTATTGAACTGCTCAAGTGCCTTTTGCCGGGTGTCGTTCAGCCGGGCCTCGACATAGGTGACATGGGTCAGCCCCAGCGACAGCGGCGACAGGATTGCGCGATAGCCGGTGATCAGCCCGATCTCCTCCATCTGGCGGATCCGCTGGGCCACGGGGGTTTTCGACAGCCCGACCTTGCGCGCCAGTTCGCTGACCGGGATGCGGGCATTGGCGACCAGTTCAGCCAGAATGCGGCGATTGATTGCGTCCAGGTCCTTTATCATCGTCTGAAACTCTCCTGATAAAAGGTCTGTATAACTGCGAATTCGCCCAAGAACAGACGCATCGACTGGCCAGTATCGGCTAGATTGCCGTAATCAACAAGGGGATTTCCATGACCGCGCCCGACCTCGATTCCTTTACGCTGGATGCCAAATTCCGCCCTGCGCCGGATCTTCTGTCCGAACTGATCGCGACAGCGGGCCTGTCGGATGACGACCGTGCCCGCATCTCGGCCCGTGGCGCCGATCTGGTGGCCCGCATCCGCGCCGAGGCCAAGCCTTCGCTGATGGAGCATTTTCTGGCGGAATACGGGCTGTCGACCCGCGAGGGCGTCGCGCTGATGTGTCTGGCCGAGGCGATGCTGCGCGTCCCCGACCGCACCACCATCGACGCGCTGATCGAGGACAAGATCGCGCCTTCGGACTGGGGCCGGCATCTGGGCGAGGCGTCGTCCTCGCTGGTCAATGCCTCGACCTGGGCGCTGATGCTGACGGGCAAGGTTCTGGATGACGACCAGCCCGGTCTGGTCGGAACGCTGCGCGGTGCCATCCGCCGTCTGGGCGAGCCGGTGATCCGCAGTGCGGTGGGCCGCGCCATGCGCGAGATGGGGCGGCAGTTCGTGCTGGGTCAGACCATCGGTGCCGCGCTGGATCGCGCGCGCAAGCTGGAATCGCAGGGCTATTCCTATAGCTATGACATGCTGGGCGAGGCCGCGATGACGCAGGCCGATGCCGACCGCTATGCCCGCGAATACGCCGCCGCGATCCGCGCCATCGCCGGGGCCTGTGACAAGGGTTCCGTGCGCGACAATCCCGGCATCTCGATCAAGCTGTCCGCGCTGCATCCGCGATACGAGGTCGCGCAACAGGACCGTGTCATGGCCGAACTGGTTCCGGTGGTGCTGGATCTGGCGCGTCAGGCGAGGGCGGCGGGCATGGGCATGAACATCGACGCCGAGGAGCAGGACCGGCTCGTCTTGTCGCTGCGCGTGATCGAGGCGGTGCTGTCCGATCCCTCGCTGGCCGGCTGGGACGGGTTCGGTGTGGTGGTGCAGGCCTATGGCAAGCGCGCCGGCATGGCGATCGACTGGCTTTATGGTCTTGCCAGCCGGCTGGACCGCAAGATCATGGTGCGGCTGGTCAAGGGCGCCTATTGGGATACGGAAATCAAGCGCGCCCAGGTCGAGGGGCTGCCCGGATTTACCCTGTTCACCCGCAAGGCCGAAACCGATGTCAGCTATATCGCCAATGCCCGCCGGCTGATCGGTTATGCGGATCGCATCTATCCGCAATTTGCCACCCATAACGCCCATACCGTCGCCGCGATCATCGACATGGCGGGCGCTGTGGATTTCGAATTTCAGCGTCTGCACGGCATGGGCGAGCGGCTGCATGATATCGTCATCCGTGACGAAAGCCGGTCGGGCAAGCGGCGCTGCCGTATCTATGCCCCGGTTGGCGCGCATCGCGACCTGCTGGCCTATCTGGTCCGCCGCCTGCTGGAGAACGGTGCCAACAGCAGCTTTGTTCACCAGATCGTTGACGAATCGGTGTCCCCGTCCGAGGTGGCGCGCGATCCCTTTGCCGCGCTGGAGGCCGACCACGCGCCTGCGGCCCTCGCCGTCCCGGCGGCGATCTTTGGCCGCGGCCGGGTCAACTCGGCGGGCTTTGATCTCAGCGATCAGGCCACGCTTGCGCGGATTGCGGCTGCCGCGCCAGCGCGCCTGACGGATGCCGGCCCGATCACCGTCAGCGCCGCCAGCGGCAAGGCGCGCCCGGTGATCAGCCCGGCCACCGGCGCGGAACTGGCGCAGGTCACGGATGCTGATGCCGCCTGCACGGCCCGCGCAATTGCCGATGCGCGTGTCTGGGATGCCCCTGCGTCTGAACGCGCCGCCGTTTTGCGCCGTGCCGCCGATCTGTATGAAGAGAATTACGGCGAGATCTTTGCAACCCTGACGGCCGAGGCCGGCAAGACCCTGCCCGATGCCGTCGGCGAGCTGCGCGAGGCGGTCGATTTCCTGCGCTATTACGCAGCCGAGGGCGAGGCCCGCGAGGGCGCCGCGCCGCGTGGCATCATCACCGCGATCAGCCCGTGGAATTTTCCGCTGGCGATCTTCAGCGGTCAGATCGCGGCGGCGCTGATGGCCGGCAATGGCGTGCTGGCCAAACCCGCCGAACAGACGCCCCTGATCGCCGCGGTTGCGGTGCGGCTGCTGCACCGCGCGGGCGTGCCGGTCCATGCGGCTCAACTGTTGCCGGGCGATGGCGGGACGGTCGGTGCGGCGCTGACGGCGGATGCGCGGATCTCGGGCGTCGTCTTTACCGGCTCGACCGAAACCGCGCAGCTGATCGCGCGCAGCATGGCCGCACATCTGGACCCCGGCGCGCCGCTGATTGCGGAGACCGGGGGGCTGAATGCGATGGTGGTCGACTCCACCGCCCTGCCGGAACAGGCGGTCCGCGATATCGTCGCTTCGGCCTTTCGTTCGGCGGGACAGCGCTGTTCGGCCCTGCGTTGCCTTTATGTGCAAGAGGACATCGCCGCGCCGCTGACCGAGATGCTGAAAGGCGCCATGGACCAGCTGCGCATCGGTGATCCGGCCGATCTGACGACCGATGTCGGCCCGGTGATCGACGCGGATGCGCTGGCGGATATCGCGGGATATGTTGATGCGCAGGGCGGTGCGATCCTGCACCGTATGGATGTGCCGGCAGATGGCCATTTCGCGGCGCCCGCACTGATCCGCGTGGATGGTATCGACGATCTCCCGCGCGAGATATTCGGCCCGGTCCTGCATGTCGCAAGCTTCCGTGCCGATGATCTGCCCGAGGTGATCGCGGCGATCAATGGCCGTGGTTTCGGGCTGACATTCGGGCTGCATACCCGCATCGATTCCCGCGTCCAGCAGATCGCCGATGCGGTCCACGCCGGCAATATCTATGTCAACCGCAACCAGATCGGTGCGGTGGTCGGCAGCCAGCCTTTCGGCGGCGAAGGGCTGTCAGGCACCGGACCCAAGGCGGGCGGACCGAACTATCTGCCGCGGTTCTATGCGCCCGAGCCGGCAGCGGCCGGCATGGCCGCAGACGCCGGCGGCGGGGACAATACCGCGCCGGCGCCGGACAGGAATATCTCGGAAACCCTGATGCCCGGTCCCACGGGTGAGCTGAACCGCCTGTTCACGCGCCCGCGCGGCCCGGTCCTGTGCCTTGGCCCCGGGGCGCAGGCGGCTGCCGCGCAGGTCGCGGCGGTGACACGGCTGGGCGGCATCGGCGTGACCGGTGCGGATGATCTGACGCCCGGGGCCTTGGCCGGCCTGTCCGATCTGGCAGCGGTGATCTGGTGGGGCGATGCCGGGCGCGGGCGCGCATATGCGCAGGCGCTGGCGGGGCGCGCGGGCGCGATTGTCCCGCTTGTCACCGCGATGCCCGATGCGGCCCATGTCGCGCATGAGCGTCATCTTTGCGTCGACACCACCGCCGCCGGCGGCAACGCGGCGCTGCTGGCCGGCTGAGGAAGGGGCGCGCGGCGGGCGCGATGACCGCCCGCGCCGCGCCCCGTCCCCCGCGCCGCCCGTCCCGCCGGCCATGGCCGGCGGGATGGCCCATGCGACCTTGCGGCGCGGGCGCTGACGGTTGCGCGGCCCTTGCGGATCAGCAGGGCTTTGTGCCGCTAGAGCGGGATATGCTGGCGGCGGTCATGGGCGATCAGGCTTTGGATCTGGGTCACGATCTGGTCGGCATGGCGCCCGGCAAGGGCATCCGCACGCGCCACATCGCCATCCGCTACGGCTGCGATGATCGCCTCATGTTCTTCGACGACGGCGGCGGGCAACTGATCGTGAAATGACGAGTAATACACCCTCAGCAGCCGCCGCCCCTCGTCCAGAAGCCGGTTGAAAGTCCCGGTATAATAGGGATTTGCGCCCGCCTCGGCGATGGCGGCGTGAAAATCGCGGTTGGTCGCGATCATCGCCAGCGCATCCTGTGCCGCGACGGCGCGGGTAAAGGCCGCCTGATGGGCACGGATACGGGCAAGGTCGGCCCCGGTGCGGTTCTGTGCCGCAAGCCGCGTCGTCACCCGATACATCAGCGTCAGCGCGTCAAAGAAGTGATGCAGGTTCAGAAAGTCGATATTGGCAACGATGGTCGAGCGGTTGGGCAGCGTTGTTACCAGCCCCTCGCCGGCCAGCCTGACAAGTGCCTCGCGGATCGGGGTGCGCGACATGGCCAGCTGCGCGGCAAGGCTGACCTCGTCAATCGGGCTGCCGGGGGGGCGGGCCATGGTGACGATATCGTCGCGCAGGATCTCATAGACCATCTGCACGCCCTGTCCGCGCCGGCGCAGGCCCGTCGCTGGCCGGTGGGGGCCTTCGATCCCCATTTCAGCCCGCGCCCCAGGTGTCCGACAACCGATAGCCGCGCGGCCATGGATCGTCGGGGTCCAGCATGTGCTGGTGAATCCCCGTGATCCAGCCACGGCCCGAGATTTCGGGCAGGATCGCCGCCGTGCCGGCCAGATCGCTCGTGCCAAGGATGCGGCCCGAAAAGGTCGATCCGATCAGCGACCGCGTTGTCAGCACCTCGCCCACGGCCATCTCGCCGCGCGCATGCAGCACGGCCATACGCGCCGACAGCGCGGTCCCGGTGGGCGAGCGGTCAACCTTGCCCGGCTGAATGGCGACGGCGGCCCCGGCATGCAACCCGCCGGCGTCGCGGCTCACCGGTCCGGCGAACAGGCAGAAAGAGAAATGCCGCCAGTCGGGCAGGGTCGGGTGATGAAAGCTCAGCGCGGCATTGGCCGCATCGGTGATGCGCTTGCCCATCCGGGCGATGTCGCGGGCCTCGCTCTCGATCAGCGAAAAGCCCAGCCGGGCCGCGTCAACGATAACGAAACTGTCCCCGCCAAAGGCGATATCCACCGTCAATCTGCCCAGACCCGCGACCTCGAGCGGCTGATCCAGCGGGCCGGCAAAGCTGGGCAGGTTCTGCACGAAAATGCGCTGCGCCTTGCCATTGGCGCATTCGGCGCGCACGCGGACCAGACCTCCGGGTGCCTCCAGCACCATATGGGTTTCCGGCTCGTGCATCGGGATCAGCCCGCCATCCAGAAGCACGGTCGAGACACAGATCGAATTCGACCCCGACATCGGGGGCGTATCCTCGGGTTCCATGATGATAAAGGCGGCATCGGCCTGCGGATCCTTGGGCGGCACCAGCAGATTGACATGGCGGAAAACGCCGCCGCGCGGTTCGTTGAGAACGAAATCGCGCAAGGCCCCGTCGCGGGCGATCCAGCGGCTTTGTTCCCATATCGTTTCGCCGGGTGGCGGGGTGACGCCGCCGACGATGACATCGCCGACCTCGCCCTCGGCATGTGCGGAAATGACGTGGATGGTGCGGCTGGAACGCATGGATGCCTCTAACGCTCGGGGGGTGGGGATGACAGCCAGACCGGCCGCGCGGCCGGCGCCTGCCCGCTGATCGCGGCGCTGACGCAGTCGCGCAGGCTGCCCAGCCGCAGGCCGCAGCCCGACAGGCCGGGGCCGTAATGGGCGTATTTGCCCGAATTGGTCATGACGGCGCGGGCCTCGGGCGGAAAGACCGGCTGCGAGATCGAACACCAGCACAGATCCGCGATGACCTGCACGCCGCTGGCGATCAGCCGCCCCAGCGTGCCGTCAGCCCCGATCTCTGCGATGATCTGGCGCCCGGCGGTGACGATGGTGGGAACCATAACCGTCGCCCCGCCAAGAGCCGCCGCCAGCGCGCGGCATTCCGCGGCCGAGGCATGGGGGCTGCCGATGGCAATCAGATCAACCCTGACCGGGCCACGGTTCAGCTCGTCCCAGGCGGCGGCCAGATCGCCCGGCGTCAGGGCGATGCGCCCCGCCTGCGGATCGGCGGCGCCTGCGGCCTCGGGGGTGATGCCGGCGATATGCAGCATGGGCGCGGCCGAGGTGGTGCCAAAAGCCGCGCAGAGCGCCTTCAGATCATCATGGCCCGGCGCCAGCCCCTCAAGCCCGCGGATCAGCGGGATGCGGTCAGGGGATCGCAGCCCGGCGAGATAGCCGACCAGCGGCCACAGCAGGTCATCCGCGCCCGGCGGGATATCGAAATCCAGCACAATCTGCGCCTTGCGGCCGGCATCCAGATAGACCCCGCTCAGCGGTGCGCGGCCGGTCATGGCGATGCACAGGTCCAGATAATCGGGATGTTTCGCCGTGCGCGCGCCGAGGACCGAATTGGCGAAAACGACGGCATTCGATTCCGCCCAGGCGATGCTCTCGCCCGGGGCGGGCCGGTCGTCCAGAAGATAGGGCGCACAGGTGAATGTCGGCCGACAACCCATCGCGACATAGGCATCCGCCAGCCGTGAGGCCCGGTCACCAAACAGCAACGGAACGCCCTGCGCCTGCCAGTTGCGGCGGTCGACCGAGATGGCATTGATCGTTGTCGGCACCCGCACCCGCGCGCCCATAAGGGCCATCTTCTCGGCGAAAATCAGATTGGCCATCTGGCTGAGCAGGCAGCCATCAATATGCCCGCGTGCGATATCGGTCAGCCGGGCGGCGTCCTGCTGGCGGGCCATGGCGGTCACGATGCGCATCGCCAGCGCCGCCGCCTCACCGTCGCGGCCGTCGAGAATCTCGCGGTCCCGTTCCGACAGCTCCAGCCCGCCCCCGGGCGTTGCGGTGATCGGAATGCGGATGTCGCCGGCCTCGATCATCTGGTCTGTGATGGTGATCACCTCCTCATGCGAGAGGGCGGCGAGCATGTCGGGGGTCACCCGCAGGACGGGCATCGGTCTGGCAAACAGCTCGGCCGCGATCATGGCGCCGAGTGTCAGGATGTCCTCGGCCTCGGAAAAGATCAGCGCGGCGGGGGCGCGGTCATTCATCAACAGATCGAGGATGATGCCCGAGCCGGAACACGACCCCCGGCTGGTCGGCATCACCACCACCGCCCCGGCCAGTTCCGCCCCATGCGCCGGGTGATGGGTGTCGATGACGCGGGCGGTGGCGGGATCGACACCCCCCCAGAAGCTCAGCCCCTGCGCCATGGCGACGACCGGCCCGCGGGCGCGTCCGGGCAGGATCTGGCGCGCAGCCGCGCCCGCAGGCGGCCGGGCGGTGTGCGGCGGGCCTGTGGGTGTCATGGCCGCGACCGGTGGCGGGTGGTCGCCGGATGACTGCTCCGATGGGACGAAAGCGCTGCCAGAGGATGGCGCGACCGGTGCCGCAGGGGGGGTGTCAGGGTGGACAGCCAGGGGCGCCGCCGGCCTGCTTTGTCGGGACGGGGACGGGGACGGGGACGTATGCGATGGCGCGGCGTCCCGAAGGGCGGCGCCCGGCGCCCGGATCGCACCCGTCACCCCAGGCGCGCCAAATGGCGCCGGGACCGGCCTGTCGCCGGACCATGGTGTTTCCGCGCCGCCCGCCGGATCGCGGCTGTGCATTCTGCCGGGACCGGGGACGCGGCTCATCGGACGACGAAGCCATGGGCAAAGGGGTCGCGGTCGTCGATGAAAATGGTGTTATAGCCGGTCATCCGCGCCCAGCCCGCGACCGAAGGGATGATGGCCGCGCGCCCGGCCAGATCGGCCGCCGCCTCGACGCGGCCCTTGAAGATGCTGCCGATGATGGATTCGTGCCAGAACTCGTCCCCCACGGCGAGCTTGTCCTTGGCCGCAAGCTGGGCCATCCGCGCCGAAGTGCCGGTGCCGCAGGGGCTGCGGTCGATGGCCTTGTCGCCATAGAAAACCGCGTTGCGGGCATGTGCGCCGGGTTGTATGGCCGCCCCGGTCCACAGGATATGTGACAGCCCGTTGATGCGGTCATCGAGCGGGTGGACGAACTGATATTTCTCGTTCAGCGCGGCGCGCAGGCGTGGCGAGAACCCGACCAGGTCGGTCGCGGTGAAATCGGCCATATCGCGGAAATTCGGCTGGCTCTCGACGATGGCATAGAAATTTCCGCCATAGGCGACATCAACCGTGATCTCGCCCAGCCCGTCGACATATGCGCTCAGCCCTTCGGCATGAAGATAGGCCGGCACATTGGTCAGCCGGACCTCTTCGACAAAGCGGCCTTCCTGACGATAGGTGATCTCGACCCGGCCGGCAGGGGCGTCGATGGCCAGACGGCCCGGTTCGCGCGGGGTGATCAGACCGTTCTCGATCGCCATGGTGATTGTGCCGATCGTGCCATGCCCGCACATCGGCAGGCAGCCCGAGGTTTCGATGAACAGCACGGCGACGTCGCAGTCATCGCGCGTCGGAGGATAGAGGATGGCGCCCGACATCATGTCATGGCCGCGCGGCTCGAACATCAGGCCGGTGCGGATCCAGTCGAAATCACGCAGGAAATGGGCGCGCCGCGCCAGCATGTCGGCACCCTCAAGGCGCGGCGCGCCGCCCGAGACGAGGCGGACCGGATTGCCGCAAGTATGGCCGTCGATGCAGGAAAAAGTGTGGGTTGTCATGGCGGGCCTTTGGGCAGGATGCGCGCGGAGATCGGACGCGGCGTGGTTGCTGATATCAGAGGGTGGCAGGTCAGGGGGCCGGCGGGCGCCCTGTCATGGGTCATCCCCGCGCCTAGAACCGCGCGGGGGAAAAGGCGGTGATGTCGATGGGCGGCGCGGTCTGCGTGACCAGATCGGCGACCAGCCGTGCGGTGCCCGCCGATTGCGTCAGCCCGAGATGGCCGTGACCAAATGCATAGGTCACGCGGCGCGCGCCCGGCGCCTGTCCGATCACCGGCAGCGTGTCGGGCAGCGACGGGCGAAAGCCCATCCATTGCGTTCCGCCTTCGGGGTTCAGGCCCGGAAAGAAGGATTGCGCATGTTTCAGCATGGCATCGGCACGGGCGTAATTGGGCGGCAGATCCAGCCCGCCCAGCTCGACCGCGCCGCCGATGCGGATGGCGTTATCCAGCCGTGTCATCATGAAACCATGCGCGCCAAAGCTCATCTGAACGCGCAGATCCAGTGCCGACAGCGGCAGGGTGGTGTTATATCCGCGTTCCGTTTCCAGCGGGATCCGGTCGCCGAGGCTGCGCGCGATACGGTGCGAGAACGCCCCCGCCGCGACCACCGCCTGCGATGCGCGATGACCCTTGTCGGTCGCCACGCCGGTTTCGTCCGGGATCAGTGCTGCGATTTCGGCGCGCTCGATCACGCCGCCGCGTTCGGTAAAGCGCCCGGCGAGGGCGAGCGTGTAATCCTTTGGGTCCGAGATCGACCAATAGGCCGGCGTATAGGTGCCCTTGACAAAGCGCGGCGACAGGCCGGGCTGGATCTCGGCCATTTCTCCGGGCGTCAGGTGGCAGAACTCGAACCCGTGACGTGCCCGGGCCTCCCATGACGGGGCGGTCGCGCGGAATTCGGCCTCGGATTCGTAAACCTGAAGATTGCCGTATTTACGCAGCATATTGCCGTGACCATTGGCGGCCAGAAACGGCTCCAGCTCGGCGCGGGTCAGATCCATCAGCGCGGTCTGGGCATCGGTTGAATGGCGCATCCTGCCGGGCAGGCAGGCCATTGCGAACCGCGCCATCCACGGCGCGATCTTCAGCGCATAGCGCGGCGGCACGCTGAGCGGTCCCAGCGGATCAAGCAGCCATTTCGGCGCCCGCATCAGCGTCGCCGGCGAGGCCAGCGGCATGATTTCCGAAAACGCAAAGCAGCTGGCATTGCCGGCGGATGCCCCGGCAGCGGGGCCGATCCGGTCGATCACCACAACCGACAGCCCGCGCGCCTGCATCGCCAGCGCCGCGGACAGCCCGATAACCCCCGCACCGATCACCATGACATCAGGTTGTGACATGGCTGTCCCCTATTCCGTGGCCGCAAGGAACTTGCGCAGTTCCGGGTCTTTGGGCGCGCCGAACAGTTCCGCCGGCGGCGCGATCTCGGCCATGACGCCCTTGTGGAAAAAGGCCACGCGGTCGGACACCTCGCGGGCGAATTTCATTTCATGGGTGACGCAGATCATCGTCATCCCCTCGCTTGCGAGCATGCGCAGCGTGTCCAGCACCTCGCCGACAAGCTGTGGATCAAGCGCCGATGTCACTTCGTCAAACAGCATATAGGCCGGTGACATCGCCAGCGCGCGGGCAATGGCCATGCGCTGTTGCTGGCCACCCGACAGCCGGCCGGGATAGACCGCCAGCTTGTCGCCCAGCCCGACATGGGTCAGCTGTTTTGTCGCGATCTCTTCGGCCTCGGCGCGGGACATGCCCTTGACCTTGCGCGGGGCGAGCATGACGTTTTCCAGCACCGTCAGATGCGGAAATGCGTTCCATTGCTGGAACACGATGCCGATGCGCTGGCGCAGCTTGTTCAGGTTGGTGCCTTTGGCATGGACCTCGGTTCCGTCGACGAGGATGCGGCCGGAATCAATCGGCTCCAGCCCGTTGATACAGGTCAGCAGCGTGGATTTCCCCGAACCCGAGCCGCCGATGACGGTCAGCACCTCGCCCTTGTCCACCGTCAGGTTGATGCCTTTGAGGACTTCGAGCGTGCCAAAGGACTTGCGGACGTTCTGGATCTCAATCATTGGACCACCGTTTTTCCAGCCAGCCGCCGAAACGCGCGACCGGGAAGCTGATGAGGAAATAAAAGGCGCCGCACAGTATGAGCAGGAACAGCGGCTCTTGCAGGCGGGTGATGATGCTCTGCGTGGTTTTCAGCAATTCATGCACCTGCACGACATAGACAAGCGCGCTGTCCTTCATCACCCCGAGCGCGAGGCCGATCCAGCTGGGCAGCGCGACACGGGTCGCCAGCGGCAGGACGATCTGGCGCATGTCCTGCCCCCAGGTCATCCCGAGCGAGCGCGAGGCCCGGCGCAGCGTCAGCGGCACCGCCTCGATCGCGCCGCGCACGATCTCGGCGCAATAGGCCGAGGTATAGAGCGTCAACACCAGACAGGCGACCGGAAACCCTGACATGCGGATTCCCAGCACGATGGTAATAAAGGCATAGCCCAGCGTTAACTGGATCAGCAGCGGGATCGAACGGAAGATGTCGAGAACGAACATCAGCGGCGCGGACCAATACGGGCCAAGCTGATAGCGGGCGACGCCGAAGATGATCCCCAGCACCGTCCCGCAGGTGACAGATATGGCGGTGACCAGCAAGGTCATGCCGGCGCCTTTTGCCATCAGCATCAGGTCGCTCAGCTTTACTGCGGTATCAAACATCATATCCCCCCAGAGTTGCGTGCGACCAGGGCAGGATTGCGACAAGGACCACCCGCAGCGCGGTAAGCAGGGCGGGGATCAGGTCGGGGGTCGTGACGGGTTCCATGCGCGCCCCCTCAATACCGGAACAGACGCCAGGCGATCAGCCTCGCGCCAAGCTGGATGATCTTGGTGATGCAGTAAAAGATCACCGCGGCAATCGCGAACAGCTCGAACGTGCGGAAAGTCAGCGCGTTCAGATCCCAGGTGACGCCATAAAGGTCGGTGTTCATCCCCACCGCCACCCCCAGCGAGGTCATCAGCACCGCCCAGACCATCTGGTTCGACATCGGCAAAAAGGCGATGCGCAGCATCTGCGGCAGAACGACATGGCGGAACGCACTCAGTTCCGACATCCCCAGCGAGCGCGCAGAGCGGGTCTGCGTGTCGGGAATGGCCTTCAGCGCGCCACGGAAGTTTTCCGCCAGATAACCCGCGTTATTGAAGGTGATCCCGATCAGCAGCGAGGTGAAGGGGCTGAAATGAATGCCGAAACTGGCGACACCGAAATGGGCCATATAGATCTGGAACAGTGCCGGCGTGTTACGCGCCAGTTCGACCCAGGTTTGTGCGATGGCGGACAGCAGGCGGATGCCCGACAACCTGAACAGCGTCAGCATGACGGCCAATGCGATGCCGATCAGCATCGACAGCACCGCGACCTGCATTGTCACAAGGGCGCCGTCCAGCATCTGCGGCACGCGGGGCCAGACCTGACCCCATTGAAAGGTAAAGTTGAACATGACCGCGCGCCCCTGATGTTGCGGTGTCGTGGTCGCGGCGCGATGGCCGCATGCGGGCCGTGGCCGGGCGGTGGCGGGCGGGGCGGCCGGTGGCGGGCGCACTGGCGGCCCCCGCTCCGTTCCGCCTTATCGCCGGATTGCCGCCCGGTGTATCCGGCTCAGCGATAGACGCCGGGGATGGTCAGGTTCGCCGGCTCGCCCTCGCCGACCCATTTTTCATACAGTTCGGCATAACGGCCGGTGCGGACCTGCTGGTTGATGAACAGGTTAAGATAGTTGATCAGCCCCTGTTCGTTGCGCATGGTGATCATGGCGACGTAATCGGGGACCATGGGGGCCTTGTCGACGATGGTGATGCCGGGGAAGTTGCCCGATTTCACGTTGGCCTCGGCGACCTCGACGGTCGAGACGGTGGCGTCAAGCTGGCCCTGCGACAGCGCAAGGAACACGTCTGCCTGGCTCTGATAGGGGCGGAAGGTGCCCTCGCCCCATTCCTTGACCTGCCCTTCCAGCCAGATCGCCTCATAGGTGCCGGCGGTGGCGCCGACGGTCTTGCCCTTCATCCCTTCCCAGTCCGAAATATCGGCATTGTTGTTGATGACGACCGCGTTTTCAAAGGCGTAATAGGGGACGGAGAAACCGACGGTCTTGGCGCGCTCCAGCGTGTCCGAGGTCGAGGCGAGGCCGATATCGACACGGCCCGACATCAGTGCGGGGATACGTTCGGGGAAAGTGGTCTCCACGATCTCGGCCTTGACGCCAAGCGCGGCGGCCAGATCGTTGCAGTAATCGACGTCAAAGCCCTGAGGGTTGTTCTGCGCGTCGCGCGACCCCATCGGCGGAAAGTCCAGAACGACCGCGCAGCGCAGCGTGCCCGAGGAAATGATGTCGTCCAGCTTGTCCGCCATGGCCGGGCCGGCAACTGCGGTTGCGGCCAGCGTGGCCAGCGTCAGAACCTTGCGTTTCATGTCTTTCTCTCCCTGTTTGGTATCCAGCCACCCGTTTCGGCCGGGGGTCCATGAAAGTTTATCGGCACAGATTTGCCGAAAAGCAATTACAAAATACAAATTGTATGCATGCCATCATCCGGCTGCCCTGAGCGGTTGCGCCCAAGATCATTTATTGTGCATACATTCTGTATGCAGAAATCCTGCCGCGAGGGAGATTACGATGAGCGCGAATGACGAGCCGGCCACAACCGTAACCATCCCGGATCTGAATGCCATGGTGTTCTCGATCTTTCGCCATGCCGGCGTCAGCGAGGCACAGGCCCGGTCTCTGGCCCGCATCATCGTCGCCGGCGAGCGGGATGGCTGTAAATCCCATGGTATCTACCGTATCGAGGGCCTGCTGCGCACGCTTGGCGCCGGCAAGGTCAATCCGCAGGCCGGGCCGCGGCTGACGGATGACGGCTCTGGCGTGATCCGCATCGACGCCGACGGGGGGTTTTCGACCCACGCCTTTGAAATCGCCGCGCCGTTGCTGGCCGAACGTGCGCATCATCTGGGCATCGCGGCGCTGGCGATCAACAATTGCACGCATTTCTCGGCGCTCTGGCCCGAGATCGAGACGCTTTGCGCCCATGGGGTGGCGGCGCTGGCGATGTGTCCGAGCTATTCGACCGTCGCGCCCGCTGGTGGGCGCGAGGCGCTTTTGGGCACCAATCCTCTGGCATTCGGCTGGCCGCGCCCGGGTGGCGCGCCCTATGTCTTTGACTTTGCGACCTCGACCGTCGCGCGGGGCGAGATCGAACTGCACCGCCGTTCCGGCACGCCGCTGCCCGAGGGCTGGGCGGTCGATGCCGGGGGGCGGCCGACAACTGACCCCGACGCCGCCCTCGCCGGCGCGCTGCTGCCCTTTGGCGGGCATAAGGGGTCGGCCATCTCGACCATGATCGAACTGCTGGCCGGCGCGATGATCGGTGATCTGACCAGCCCCGAGGCGCGGGACTATCTGGGCAGTATGGATCTGTTGCCCCATCACGGCGAACTGCTGATCGCCATGTCGCCTGAACGCTTTGCCGCCGGCCGTCCCGGCGATCCTTTCGCGCGTGCCGAGACCTTGCTCAATGCAATCGCCGGTCAGGGCGCGCGCCTGCCCTCGCAGCGCCGCTTTGCCGCACGCGCGGTGGCCGAACGCGATGGAATCACCCTCAGCGCCGATGAGATGGCGCGGCTGGACGATATGCTGAAGCAGGTCAGGAACCGGTAAGTTCAGCCCGCGCCGGCCATGTGCCGGCCAAAGGATCGCAACAAGGCGGCAGGTTGCGCGCCCTGCCATGCGGATATCTGGGATCGTGATGCCGCAGCACCGAGGTTCGGGGCCTGATGCGGCGGCCAGAGGCAGCGCCGCCATCCCCCGCCCGTCATGCCTGCCTGCCATGTCCGCCCGCCCTGCCTGCGCGCCAAGCCGGACGGCCCTTGCCTGCCCGCCCTGCCTGCGTGCCACGCCCGCCCGCGCCAAATCATCCGCCCCGCCCCAGCTGGGGGCTGGTGCTGCGCCGCCCGTGGCCGGCCATGTTGCAATACCCGCCCCGCGATGCAAACCTGCGGCCATCCCCCTGCATGTAAAAGGCTATGCCATGTCCCGCATCCTTCACCGCATCATTGGGCCTGACCTGCCCCATGCCGTTCATGCCCAAGGTGTCTGGATCACCGACAGCGCGGGGCGGCGCTATCTTGACGGCTCGGGCGGGGCTGCGGTCAGCAGTCTGGGGCATGGCAACCCCGAGGTGCTGGAGGCGATGCGCCGGCAGATGGAGGCCGTGGCCTATGCCCATACCTCGTTCTTTACCACCGATGCCGCCGAATCGCTGGCCGAGCGGCTGGTCGCGCTGGCGCCGGACGGGCTGGATTACGTCTATCCGGTCTCGGGCGGGTCCGAAGCGGTCGAGGCGGCGCTGAAGATGGCGCGGCAATATTTCGTCGAGACCGGCCAGCCGCAGCGCCGCCATATCATTGCCCGGCGTCAGAGCTATCACGGCAATACGATCGGCGCGCTGGCCACGGGCGGCAATGAGTGGCGGCGCGCCCAGTTCCGCCCGATCCTGCCCGAGACGCATCACGTCGCGCCCTGCTATGCCTATCGCGACATGCATGATGACGAGACGCCTGCGGCCTATGGCCAACGCCTCGCGGATGAGCTGGACGCGACGATCCGGGCACTTGGGTCCGATCAGGTCATCGCCTTTGTCGCCGAACCGGTCGTCGGCGCGACGCTGGGGGCGGTGGCCGCGGTGCCGGGATATTTTGCCGCGATCCGCGAGGTTTGCGACCGCCATGGTGTGCTGCTGATCCTCGACGAGGTCATGTGCGGCATGGGCCGGACCGGCACGATATTTGCCTGCGAACAAGAGGGCGTCGTCCCCGATATCCTGACCATCGCCAAGGGGCTGGGCGGGGGCTATCAGCCGGTTGGCGCGGTCATGCTGTCGGCGCGCATCCGTGATGCCTTTGCCGACGGATCGGGCCTGTTTCAGCACGGGCACACCTATCTTGGTCATCCGGTTGCGATGGCGGCGGCCGATAAGGTGGTCGAGATCATGTCCCGGCCGGGGCTGATGGCGCATGTGGCTGATATGGGCGCGCGGCTGGATGGCGCGCTGCGTGACCTGCTGGGGGATCACCCCAATATCGGGGATATTCGCGGGCGCGGCCTGTTCCGGGGTGTCGAACTGGTCGCCGACCGCGCGCAGAAAACCCCGCTGGATGCGGATCTGAAAACCCATGCGCGGATCAAGCGGGCAGCGATGGCGCGCGGTCTGGCCTGCTATCCCATGGGCGGCACGATCGACGGAAGGCGCGGCGATCATATCCTGCTGGCGCCGCCCTATATCATCAGCGCCGCTGAAACTGACGAACTCGCCACCCGTCTGGCCGCTGCGATCCGCGATGTGCTGCCGGGATAGGCCGTGATCCGTCGGATCGCGCCCTTGCCGTGGGGCCGGCATCCGGTCCCGCACGATCAGCGGTGATGCAGCGCGGGATAGCGGGGGGGCAAAGGCCACGCGGCCCTTGCGCCCGCTGCCGGGGGCGTGCGGGTCGGGCGGGGTGTTGTCGCGGGTTCCCGGTTGGGGCAATGACGGCTTGACCGCACCAAATCATTCGATAATACATGAACTATCGAATTATGAGGTGGCCATGGAAACGGCTCAGGCTCTGGACAGCTTTGCGGCCCTCTCTCACGAGGGGCGGCTGGCGGTGCTGCGGCTGCTGATCGCGGCTGAACCCGAAGGGATGGCGGCCGGCGACATCGCCGCCCGGCTGAAGGTTCTGCCCAATACCCTGTCGAACAATCTGGGCGTTCTGTCGCAGGCCCGGCTGGTGCGGTCGCGTCGTCAGGGGCGGCAGGTGGTCTATTTTGCGCGGATCGACACCGTGCAGGACATCGTCCGTTTCCTGATGCGTGACTGCTGCGGCGGCGCGGCCGCGATCTGCGGGCCGGTCGCCGCCGACCTGATCGCCTGCACGCAGCATGATAACCCCAAGGAGTGCCGTGATGGCTGACACCGCGTTCAACGTTCTTTTCCTTTGCACCGGCAATTCCGCGCGTTCGCTGATCGCCGAAGCGGTGCTGAATGCCGAAGGCTCGGGCCGGTTCCGGGCATGGTCGGCCGGCTCGCAACCTGCGGGCGCGCCGCATCCGGGCGCGCTGAACCTGCTGGAGCGTCTGGGTCACGATACCTCGGGCCTGCGGTCGAAATCATGGGACGAGTTCACGCGGCCGGGCGCCCCTAAAATGGACTTTGTCTTTACGGTCTGCGATTCGGCTGCTGCCGAGACCTGCCCTGTCTGGCCCGGCCAGCCGATGACCGCCCATTGGGGCGTGCCCGATCCTGCCACCGCGACCGGGACCGCGGCCGAGCAGGGCGCGGCCTTTAACACGGCGCACCGGATGCTGGCGACGCGGATCGGGCTGTTCACCGCCCTGCCGCTGGAATCGCTGGAACGCCAGAGCCTGCGCGCGCGGCTGAACGAGATCGGAAAGGCGGGAATATGAGCGCGTCTGACGCCGCCCCGATGGGGGTGTTCGAGCGCTGGCTGACCCTTTGGATCGCATTGGCGATCATCGGGGGCATCGTGCTGGGCAATCTGGCGCCCGGTCTGGTCAGCGCGATCGCCGCCGCCGAACTCGCCGGGATCAATCTGGTCGTCGGCGCGCTGATCTGGGCCATGGTCTATCCGATGATGGTCGGTGTCGATCTGGGCGCGGTTTCGGGCGTGGCGCGCCAGCCGCGCGGCCTGATGGTGACGCTGGTCGTCAACTGGCTGATCAAGCCGTTCACCATGGCGGCGTTGGCCGTGCTGTTTTTTGATCATGTCTTCGCGCCATGGATCGCACCCGAGGATGCGGCGCAATATATTGCCGGGCTGATCCTTTTGGGCGCCGCGCCCTGCACGGCGATGGTCTTTGTCTGGGCGCAGCTCGTGCGCGGGGACGAGACCTATACGCTGGTGCAGATATCGGTGAATGACATCATCATGGTCTTTGCCTTTGCGCCGATTGTCGCGCTGCTTCTGGGTGTGACCGATATCGTGGTGCCCTGGCAGGTTCTGATCATGTCCACGGTGCTGTATATCGTGCTGCCGCTGCTGGCCGGATTGCTGACGCGGCGGGCTCTGGGCAGCGAGGCGGCGATTGCGGGCTTTCAGGCGCGGATCAAGCCGTGGTCGGTGGTCGGGCTGATTGCGACGGTGATGATCCTGTTTGGCATGCAGGGCAACGCGATACTGGAGCGCCCGCTGCTGATCGCGATGATCGCGGTGCCGATCCTGATCCAGTCTTACGGCATTTTCGTGCTGGCCTATGGTGCGGCCTTTGCCCTGCGGGTGCCGCATCGTATCGCCGCGCCCTGTGCGCTGATCGGAACCTCGAATTTTTTCGAGCTTGCGGTGGCGGTGGCGATCAGTCTTTTCGGGCTGAACTCGGGTGCGGCGCTGGCCACGGTGGTCGGCGTTCTGGTCGAGGTGCCGGTGATGCTGTCGCTGGTGGCCATCGCGAACCGCACGCGGGGGCGTTTCGCCGGTGATGATCGCGCGGACCGGCCCGGCGGCGCGCCGCCGCGGACAGCGCCGCGCGCCGGTGCCCCCTAGCGCGGCAGTGGCGGCAGATCGACGGCTTCGAACGGGCCGGGCATCGCGGCGGGGATGGCTGCGCGGCGGATGCCGGCGGGCAGGGGATCGGGCAGATCGGCGGCGCAGCGCGCGCCGATCACGCCAGATCCCGCATGAACCGGGGCCGGCCAGACATGTTCCATCCGGGCCAGCAGATCCGCGGGGATGATGCTGCGCAATGTTTCCGAATCGGCGAGGGGTTCGGCCCTGCCACGCATCGGTATCGTCTCATACAGCGCATCGCTGAAGTTGCTGCCGCCCTTGAAGACGCGGAGATCCCCGGCATCTGACGGCGTGTGGTCACCGACCCATTCATAAAGCCCGCGCGCCATGTCGTGAAAGCCCATCGGGTTGGCGGGAAAGCTGGCAACCGGCGGGTTTTGCGATTCCGGTTCACCATAACGGGCGGCCGGCACATTCTGCCCGGCGCGATAGCTGCCGTCATCGGTGGCCCATGGCACCACCAGCCCGCCCGAACGCGCGGCATATTCCCATTCCGCCTCAGCGGGCAGACGCATCGGCAGCCCGACCTGCTGGCCCAGCCATGCGCAGTAATCCCGCGCCTCTTGCCACAACATTGCGGCCGGACGGTCAGGCAGGTTGGCGAAACTCGTGTGATCAGGGGCGGCCACCGGCAGGCCGAGGGCGTCCAGATAAAGGTCAAACTCGGCCTGCGAGACCTCGCGGTCCTGCAACAGGAAACCGGGCAGATCGACGGCGTGGGCGGCAAGCGCATTGGCCGGCGAATAGGCCGGGCGCGTCTGAACCGTGCCGTCGGCATCCAGAAACGGCACGTCATAATTACCGGCCATAAAGCTGCCGCCCGGCACCGCGATCAATGTCGCCAGGGTGCGTTCGGCCAGACCTTCGCGCGGGGCGATGTGATCATCGCTGCCGCGCGCCGACAGCAGGGCCGCGCTTGCACCAAGGGCGGCAGCTGTTGCGGCACATGCCGCGACGAGGGTTGCGCGCCTAGGCATATTGGACCTGTTGCACAAGCACCGGCGCGCCATAGGCCAATGTGCGCGACGGCAGGCGGTTGATCGCCTCATGCAGCCGCTGGAACTCGCGATATGAACCACCGTCGAGAATATAGCGCAGCCGCGCCAGCCCGGCGGCGGCGGTGGTCTTGGTCCCGGTGGGCGTGATCCGTTCCTGAACCTGCTCCCATTCGCGCTTGCTCTGCATGGTCGAGACGACGGCCAGAATCGCGGCCTCCTGATGTTCCTCGCGCGAGGACCAGAAGGTCTGGCTGAGGCGATACAGCACCGCGCCCTTGACCTCGGGGGGCGAGAAAATCAGTTCGAGCGGGCGCGCCTTGATGCGGCGGGCATAGGCTTCGGCCTCGGCGGCATTGGCGAAATCGGCGCGGATGGCGTTGACTGCGGCGCGGAAAGGTGCGGCCGCCAGCTGCGCAAGCTCGGTCCCGCGATCCAGCGCAAGCAGCAGCAGGCCGACGATCATGTTAAACGCCTCTTGCGCGATGAAATCGAGAAAGGCGAAATCATTGTCCTTGAGCTGATGATAGACATAGGCGACGAATTCGCGGATCGCGCCCAGCCCGACCTCGCCCTCGATCCCGCCCTTGGCACCGATGCCCCAGACCAGTCTGGCCTCGCAGCGGAACATGAACTTGTCGCCTTCATAAGTGATGCGGAAATTTGCCTCGGCACCCGCGCCGGCACTGGCCATGCCGGTCGCGCCGACCTTGAACAGTTCGCGCCAGCCGGCAGGCGTGATCTCCTGCTGGCTCTGGACGTCGATGATGCCGGGGTTTCTCCATTCCGCGGCACCGGTGGCGCTGCCGCCGGCCTCGACCCCGGCGAATGCGCCGACGGCAATCTCGCCCTTTGCATCGGCGGCTGCCGGCATCACCGTCAGGATATTGCCGGCCTTTTTATATTCGATCCCGGCCGTTCCATAGATGCTGGCGCCCAGCATGGCGGACGCCTTGATCGTCAGCCGGCCACGGAAATAGCCGAAGTTCAGTTCCTGATAGCGCCCGGCATCGGAAGCGCGCGTGCTTTGGAACGGGATCATCGCATGCCAGCCATCGCGATGGGGGACATAGCCGTCGAATTGTGCCTTGGCCTCGCCCAGAATGGCGCGGGCCTCGGCATTTCCCGACAGGCCATAGGTGCTTTTCTTCGGGTCATAACCAAGCTGCGCGCCAAAGCCGGCATAGGCCCGCATGAGCTGCGCGCCGGCCGACAGGTCATGATTGGCGCCCGCGTCGCTGAAGGTCAGGCTGTCGTTAACCGCATCAATCCATTGGGTAAAGCTGTTGTCCCAAAGATCCGAGACCGAGCCGCTGACCTGCCCCCGCGCCAGTTGTCCCTTGAAGGTGATGCCTTGCCCGAGATCGTCGCGGATCTTGCGCGAGGCGCTGGTGAAGGCGTTGCGCAGGCTGACCCGGTCAAGCTGGCTGCGGTCCCCGCGTTGCAGGGCGCGCAGCAGGGCGCGGTCGATCGGATAGCTGCGCCAGTGGTTGCGCATCTTGTCGCTGCGGATGCGGGTCCATTTCTTGCCGCTGAGCGAATAGGTCTGAACGACATGGCGCGTCGGCAGATGTTCGGAAGGGTCGATATAATCCTTGAGCATTTCGGCCAGATGGTTTTGCGCCTCGACCACCTGCTCGGGGTTGCCAGAGCTGGTTGCCCGATCCAATGCGCCAAAGGCCCGGTCCATCTCCAGAATTTCGCGTTTAAGCTCGCGCAGCTCGTTCCCGGAATAGAGCAGGATCTTGCTTTCACCGACGGCGCTGTCGCCACAGGCCAGAACGAAGAACAGCTCGACATCACCGCATTCAACGCAAGTGCTCATTGAAGAACTCCGTCAAGATCAAATTCTTTTACAAACTGGACAAGAATGAAACGCAGAGAATTTTCGCCGCTTTCGACCGTTGCCCAGAAATCCGGCCGGGCCTTTGGCGGCAGTTCGCGCACGACCATATAGGCCTCGGCGAAGGTTGGTTCGCCGTCAAAACCGGCACAGTAGAGACGCAGATAGACATCGGCGCGGGCCGCGCGCTCGGCCGGGATATCCGTATGTGCCATGGCCATGTCGCGGGCCTGACGTTCGAACAGGGCTTCGCGCAGGCCGCGACGCTGGGCCGGGCCAAGCAGGGGAACCGGTGCCATATCCGGGTCGCTTTCGGGCAGACCAGGCGCGGGGGACGCGCAGAGAACCTCCCATTTTCCGTCAATCAGCGCGGGACGCCAGTGGATCAGCGCCGCGACCGGCCCGAAAAACGCCGAAATCTCGGCCGGCGAGCATTTGTCCAGCAATGCGGGCAGAAAGCCCGGCTCTTGCAGGCGGAAAATCTCGCGCACGCCGAATTCGTCCAGTAGCATCGTATAATGACGCAGATGATGGCGCAGGACGGGCAGGCTGACGGGCGCGTGCAGCACGATGCCCGGACGCCGGTCGAACAGATAGCGCGGGTTGTCATCCGCCCCGGCCGGTGTGAGCAATTCGCGCGTCAGGCGCGATTCGGGCTGCAATTCGACCAGCCATGGCGCGGCGATGGACAGATCCTCGGCTGCATCATTGGAATAAAGACAGGCATGGGGAAGGCCCGACATGTCCAGCCGGTCCGACAGGAAGGTGACAATCGAGGAATCAAGTAGCGCATAGGTGCGGACCTGTTCTGTCCCGGCATCCGAGGCCGATTCAGCAGGAAACAATACCGATTCGAGCGCCGGCAACAGGCTGGCTTTTCCGAGAAAAGGCTGATTGCCCTGAACCTCGGAATCGATCAACTCGGCACTGTGGTCAATCAGTTGCATAATAGGGCTGCACGTGAAACGAAATCAAAAAGATGCCGGCGACCCTACGCCAAGCCCGAAGCGGAATCCAGCCCTGACAGAAGGCAAATGTTAGCGCAAATACTGTCCCGTCGCGCCCGGGGCTGTGCGGTGCGATTGCGTCTTGCCGATCTGCGCGCCGGCCACTGGCCCCCGCGCCCGCGCCCCCCCCCGCGCCCGCGCCTGGGGCTGTGCGCCGCGCACGGCACGGACCGGTGCGCGGTTCCGGGCGTGTTCCACCGGCCTTTGCCCCTCATGCCGGCCCGCGTCACGGATCGCCGGCTTGCCGCTCGCTGAACAGGCGACACGCCGGGAGGATCCCGGGCGGCGGGCGGACCCGCGCGCGTGTGCGAGGGTGGCCATCAGCCCCCATGCCATCAGCTGCACCGGCGCCGGACGCGCGCGCGGGATATCGGCCAGTGGACGGACCTGACCAGCCGCGTGAACCGCCGGACCCGCGCGCGCGGGATATCGTCACGGCAGACCAGCCTTTGCCGGCGCGGGTGCCCGGCACCAGCCACGGCTTACGCGGTGGCCTTTTGCCTACTGCGGTCTGCTACGATAATGCCGCGCGACCTGCCCATCGGCAGGTGGCTGTGGCAAAGGCGTTTGGTGCGTTACGGGCGGCCTGTCTTGTCAGCCGTCCCGCGCCCGGGGTCACATTTTCACGCGCCCGGCCTGCCTTGCCCCGGCGCTTACATATCCGGTGAACCTGTCGCGCCGCACAGGCATGCGATGATCGGCGCCAGTCATCGAATGAGAGTATACACCATCAGACCTGACCGGCGGCCGGTGGGTGCGGTATTCGCCCTTAAGGCCGCAAAAGCCCATCTTCCGCCGGAAGATGGGCCTTGTGGATGCCGCCATATCACCCTGCCAACAGTCCCCCCGCCGCGCTCAGCTGCATTTGGAATGACCGCAAGAGGGGCAGGTCAGGCAGCCTTCGATCATGCGCATGCCGTATTGCCCGCAACTTGGGCAAGCGGGGCCGCGCGGGCGTGTGCCGATGGTCACGACCTCGGCCTGAGGATCGGATTTTGCGGCCATCCCCTCGCCGGCCAGAAATCCGGTCGAGATCATGTGACCCTCGATCACCCCGCCGATGGCCGCAAGGATCGAGGGGACATAGCGCCCGGACATCCACGCCCCCCCGCGCGGGTCGAACACGGCCTTGAGTTCCTCGACCACAAAGGACACTTCGCCGCCGCGCCGGAACACGGCCGAAACCATGCGCGTCAGCGCTACCGTCCAGGCGTAATGCTCCATGTTCTTGGAGTTGATGAACACCTCGAACGGGCGGCGGTGGCCGCCATGAAGGATATCATTGATCGTGATATAGATCGCATGCTCGCTGCCCGGCCATTTCAGCTTGTAGGTCGCGCCCTCCAGCGCGGCGGGGCGGTCCAGCGGTTCGGTCAGATAGACAACCTCTGCGCCCTGATCGGCCTCGGGGGTCTTTTCGCTGGTCTCGCTGACGCTCAGCACGCTGCCGGTGACGTCATTGGGACGATAGGTGGTGCAGCCCTTGCAGCCGAGATCCCATGCCGCGAGATAGACGTCCTTGAAATCCCCGAAGGAAATATCCTCGGGGCAGTTGATGGTTTTCGAAATCGAGCTGTCCACCCATTCCTGCGCCGCCGCCTGCATGGCCACATGATCGCGCGGGCTCAGCGTCTGGGCGTTCACGAAATAATCGGGCAGGGGCGCATCGCCATGCAGGTCGCGCCACATCTGGACGGCGTAATCGACGACCTCTTCCTCGGTGCGGGAACCATCCTTTTGCAGGACTTTGCGCGAATAGGCATAGGCAAAGACCGGCTCGATCCCCGAGCTGACATTGCCCGCATAAAGGCTGATCGTGCCGGTGGGCGCGATACTGGTCAGCAGCGCGTTGCGGATGCCGTGTTCGCGGATCGCGTCGCGGACATCGTCGTCCATCCGCATCATAAAGCCCGACTTCAGATATTCGTCGGCGTCGAACAGCGCAAATGCCCCCTTTTCCCGCGCCAGATCGACCGACGCCAGATAGGCCGCCCGCGCAATCGCCTTCATCCATTTGCGGGTCTGTTCCACCGCATCCGGCGCACCGTAGCGCAGCCCCACCATCAGCAGCGCATCGGCCAGCCCGGTGACGCCCAGCCCGATGCGGCGCTTGGCCCCGGCCTCGGCCGCCTGTTTGTCGAGCGGGAATTTCGACGCATCGACAACGTTATCCATCATCCGCACGGCGGTCCGCACCAGATCGTCAAGCGCCCCCTCATCCAGCCGTGCCGCATCGGTGAACGGGTCCGCCACCAGCCGCGCAAGGTTGACCGACCCCAGCAGGCAGGCGCCATAGGGGGGCAGGGGCTGCTCGCCGCAGGGGTTCGTCGCGGCGATGGTTTCGGCATAACGCAGGTTGTTGGCGGCATTGATGCGGTCGATAAAGATCACGCCCGGCTCGGCATAATCATAGGTTGCGCGCATGATGCGGTTCCACAGATCGCGCGCCTGCACGGTGTGATAGACCTTGCCGCCAAAAACCAGATCCCAGGGCGCGTCATCGCGCATCGCCTGCATAAAGGCATCCGTGACCAGCACCGACAGGTTGAACATGCGCAGCCGCGCGCTGTCCTGCTTGGCGGCGATGAACGCCTCGATATCGGGGTGATCGCAGCGCATCGTCGCCATCATGGCGCCGCGCCGCGATCCCGCCGACATGATCGTGCGGCACATCGCATCCCAGACATCCATGAAGCTGAGCGGCCCCGAGGCATCCGCCGCCACCCCGGCCACCGGCGCCCCGCGCGGCCGGATGGTGCTGAAATCATAGCCGATGCCGCCGCCCTGCTGCATGGTCAGCGCCGCCTCTTTCAGCATGTCGAAAATGCCGGCCATGCTGTCGGGGATGGTTCCCATGACGAAGCAGTTGAACAGCGTCACCGCCCGCCCGGTGCCCGCGCCCGCCAGGATGCGCCCGGCCGGCAGGAATTTGAAATCCTCAAGCGCTGCATAGAATTTATTCTCCCATGCCTCCGGCTCTGTCTCGACCGCGGCCAGATCGCGCGCGACGCGGCGCCAGCTGTCTTCAACCGACAGGTCAAGCGGCTGGCCCTGCGGGTCACGCAGGCGGTATTTCATTTCCCAGATCTGTTCAGCGATGGGTGCGGCAAAGCGGGACATTTCATGATCCTCAATGGCGTAATTTGTGGCAATCCGTGATGGCACCACTAAATATTGATGCCACCGACAGGTTCAACTGGCCGCAGCATGGCGCGCGCTTTGGCCGCAGCCAGCCGCGCGCGCGTTTCGACAGCCTGTGCCCGGTCGGCGCGAAAATCAATGAAAAGCGGGGGCCTGCCCGTCAGCCGGTGGCGGTGGGACCGGTCAGATCCGCCAGCACCTCATCAACGGTCTGCAACCGGCAATAACCGCCAAAGGCACGCAGCGCCCCGTCATGCCGTTCGGCGGTATAGGACGCGCAGGCGTCATGCGCGCAGACCATGTAAAAGCCCCGGTCCGCGCCGTCGCGCACCGCCATATCGACGCATTGATCGGTCAGAAAGCCGACGACGACGACATTTTCGGCGCCGAGATTGCGCAGAAGATAATCCATATTGGTCGAGTTAAAGACCCCCGACGAGGTCTTTGGAACGACGATTTCGTCGCCCTGGGGTGCGACCTCGTCAATGACATGTGCCAGTGCCGAGCCGCGCGGGATATGCATGTTTGACAGCTTGTGATCGAGCGAGCGGTCGCGGCCGTCCAGCGTCAGCGATTCGATGACCGTATAGACGACCTCGGCGCCGCTGGCGCGCGCACCGCTCAGCAGGCGTTGCATCGCGGGCAGCGCCTCGTTGCGGAGGCGGGCATAGAAATCGGGGTGCAGGCGCTGCACCTCGGGCGTGATTTCGGCGTTCTGGGCATCGACCACCAGAATAGCGGTGCGGGCCGGGTCCAGCTTGCGGTCGCGGCCGCTGTAGCGGGCCAGCGTGGTTCCCTGATCGGTCATGTTCGGTCCTGGCGCAGGTTTGGGGATGGCCGGCCCGCGCGACGGGGCCGGCCGGGACGGATCATTCGCCTTCGGGGCGCCAGATCTTTTCAACGTTGAACTCGCCACCCTGCACCGAGATGATCGAGATCGGCTTGGGCGGCACCATGGTGTCGCGCGTATAGCTGATCGTGCCGGTCACGGCGTCAAAGTCGCGCGTCTGCGCCAGTGCCTCGCGGATCGCCGCCGGATCGGCGGATTGCGCGCGCCCGATCGCATCGGCCAGCAGCATCACCGCATCATAACCCAGCGGCGCAAAGCTGTTTTCCGGGGGATGCCCGTATTCGGCGGTATAGTCCTCGATGAATTTGGCGACTTCGGGGCGGTCATCGGCCAGATAGGTATGGGTCGAGAACCAGACGTCATTGGCCAGATCCGGTCCCGGCATGGTGGAAACCAGCTGCGTGTCGAATCCGTCACCCGAGACGATGGGCATGGTGATCCCGGCCTCGCGGATCTGTTTGACGGTCAGCCCCGCCTCGGCCGGGATGGCCGAAATGAACACCGCATCCGGCGCCGGGCTGATCGCCGCCAGCCGCGCGATCTGGGCCGAAAAGTCGGTGTCCCCGATCATAAAGCTGTCCTCAGCGACGATGGTGCCGCCCTTTTCCCCGACGCGCTGCTTGAAAAAGGCTGTCAGCGCCTTGGTGAAATCCATCGACTGGTCGGTCCAGACGGCAAAGCTCTGATAACCCAGATCATCCATCGCATAATCGGCAATGGCGAATGACTGGTCGTCATCGCCAAATGCGGTCATGAACATGTTGTCCCCGACCCAGGCCGGCAGTTCGGGATGGGTCGCGCCCGAGGTCAGAAACGGAATGCCCGCGTCCTGAAACAGCGGCGCGCCGGCCATGACAAAGGTCGTGTCAGACTGGCCAAAGCCGGCGACGATGCCTTCGGACAGCACGCGCTGCGCGTTGATCGCGGTTTCCTGCTGGTCGGTCTTGCCGTCGGGGGCGATGATTTCGACCTGACGGCCCAGCAGGCCGCCATCAGCGTTGATCTGTTTCACGGCCAGCTGGGCGCCGGCCAGCGACGGCCCGTCCAGCGAGGACATGCCGCCCGTCAGATTGTAAAGCGCGCCCAGCTTGATCGGGCCTTCGGCCATCGCGGCCGGCGCCAAGCCCAGACTGATGGCAGAGGCGAGGAGGATTTTTTTCATTGGCTTTTCCCTGTTGCTGACAGCCGGTCGGTGACGGCCGGCCGCCGGTTTGGCCCGGCCTGCGCGGATCGGGGCGGGTCTGGTGCCCGCGCGCGTGCCCCGACAGGCATGGCGGCTGCGTGAATTGTGGCAGCAGCCCCCGGCAGGTGTCAAACGAAACATACATTTCTCTGGATGCGAATTGCTTTGTCTGATTTGATACATATGAACCGGATCGCAATGGCCGTGCATCAGCCGGTCGCGGGCGCGACAACGGGGTGGATGACGGGGTGATTTACGGGGGGCGGAAATGAAGGGCGAATGCGACGCGGCCGCAACCTGTGGCGAGGGCGATCTGCGCGAGGTGCTGCAAGCTCTGCTGCCCGATCTCAGCGCGCGCGAGGCCCGTGCGGCGCGCCATCTGATCGCGAATTTTCCGCTGGGCGGGCTGGTCACGGTGGCCGAGCTTGCCGCCGCCAGCGGGGTCAGCACAGCGACCGTGCTGCGGCTGGTCCGCCGCCTGGGGTTTGGCGGCTATGCACAGTTCCAGTCGGCGCTGAAATCCCAGCTCGAGATCCGGCTGCAATCGCCGCTGACCCGGCTGGACCGGCAGACCGGCACGGGCGGCGATTATATAGATGCCTATTTCGCCGGCCTCGCGCAGGATATGGAGCAGATGCGCGCCGGTCTGGACCGCGCTGCATTTGCCGAGGTGACGGCGCTTCTGGCTGATCCGAAACGGGATATTCATGTCATCGGCGGGCGCTATTCGGGCCATGTCGGGCGTTATTTCGCGGGGCTTCTCGGCTCGATCAGGGGGCGGGTGCGTGCGGTCGATGCCGACCCGAACGAGCATCCGCCGCACCTGCTGGATATCGGGCGCAATTCGGTGATCGTCGTCTTTGACGTGCGCCGCTATCAGCCCGATGTCATCGCCTTTGCACTGGCGGCTGCGGCGCAAAAGGCGCGTGTCGTGTTGCTGACCGATCCGCTTTTGTCGCCGGCGGCGCGGGTGGCCAGCCATGTGCTGACATTCCCTGTCGCCTCGCCCTCGATCTTTGATGTGATGACGGGTGGCATGGCGATGGCCGATGCGCTGCTGGGTTCGGCGGCCCATACCTGCGCTGAAACCGGGCGGGCGCGTATGGCGCAGCTGGAATCCCTGCGTGACGCGCAGGCGGCGGGCAAGTGACTGCGGGACAGCGACAGGCAAAGAAACGGCGGGGAAAATATGGACGCGCAGGAAATTACCATCATCTGCACCTCGGATCTGGGCGGGCAGGTCCGCGGCAAGGGCTATCCGGCACGCGACCGCGAATCACGGCTGAAAAAGGGTATAGGCTGGACACCGACGAATTCGATGATCACCGCGCTGGGGCCGATCGCGCCGTCGCCATGGGGACCGTTTGGCGATCTCATCTTACGACCGGCGCCCGAGACCGGGACGCGCGTGGATTTCGGGGATGGCAGCGCGGTCGAAAGCTTTGTCATGGGGGATATCCTCCATCTGGACGGAGCGCCGTGGGATGTGTGCCCGCGCGGTTTTCTGCGCCGCGTGCTTGATGCGCTGGATCAGCGTCATGGCCTGTCGGTGCGCGCCGCGTTTGAACATGAGTTCGCCTATTTCGGCGCCGAGGAGAGGCCAAATTCACCCTATGCACTGGATTCCGTGCGCCGGCAGGACCGGTTTGGCGAAACCTATCTGGCCGCGCTTGATCAGGCCGGGGTCGGGCTGGATACGTTCATGGCCGAATACGGCCCGCATCAATATGAGATCACGGTTCAGCCCGCCATCGGGATGGCCGCCGCCGATCAGGCGGTGATGGTGCGCGAACTGGCGCGTGCCACCGCCTGGCGCATGGGGCGCCAGCGCGTCAGCTTTGCGCCGCTTTTGCGTCCCGATGCGGTCGGCAATGGTGTTCATGTCCATTTCTCGCTGTTCGAGACCGCGACCGGCCGGCCCGTCAATCACGACCCGGCCCATTCTGCCGGGCTGTCGGCGACGGCCGGCGCCTTTCTGTCGGGCATGCTGGAACAGATGTCATCGCTGATCGCGCTGACGGCCTCGTCCCCAGTCAGCTATTACCGCCTGACCCCCAACCGCTGGAGCGCGGCCTATAATAACCTTGGCTATCGTGACCGCGAGGCAGGGGTGCGGATCTGCCCGGTGTTTGATCCCGCGCAGATCACCCGGCAATATCATTTCGAGTATCGGGCCGCCGATGCCACGGCCAGCCCCTATATCATGCTGGGGGCGATCCTCGCCGCCGGGCTGTGGGGTCTGGATCATGCCCGCCCCTGCGCCCGCGTCTATGAGGGCGCGCCCCAGGATTTTGACAGGGCGCATAACGATGCGCTCGGGGTTTACCGTCTGCCGCAATCGCTGGATGCGGCGCTTGACGCGTTTGAGGCGGGGACAGATCTGGACGACCTTGTGACCCCGGCGCTGAAAGCGGCGTTTCTGGCGCATAAACGGTTCGAGATCGGGCTGACCCGCGACATGGACGCCCATGCCCGCTGTGCCCGCTATGCCGAGGTCTACTGAGCGCGTTCAGCCCCCGGCGGTGATGCGGGCGATCAGGCTGTCTGTGGTTTCGGTCACGCAATAGCCGCCAAAGGCGCGCAGCGCGGCCGCGTGCCGGGCGCGGGTGTCGGTGGCGCATCCGTCGCTGACGCAGATCATGTGAAAACCCCGGTCGGCCCCGTCGCGGATCGTATGATCGCAGCATTGATCGGTCAGAAAGCCGGTGACGATCACCGTGTCGATCCCGATGTTACGCATCAGATATTCGAAATTTGTCGAGTTGAACAACGAGGACGAGGTTTTCGGGATGATCATCTCGTCCTCGCCGGGGGTCAGCTCGGCGATGACACGTGCATCGGCCGAGCCGCGCGCGATAAAGAAATCCGACAGCTTATAGTCAAGCGAACGGTCGCGCCCGTCGCGGGTGGCATTTTCCATCACGGTGAACACGACCTCGATCCCACGGGCGCGGGCTGTCGCGATCAGGCGGGCGATGTTGGGAATGACAATGCCGCGCGCATCCTCATAGAATTCGGGGCGCGGCTGGCGGTTGACCTCGTCCATGACCCAGTTCTGGGCGTCGATGACCAGCAGCGCCATGCGCGCCGGTGTGAGCGGCTGCGCACGGGTTGCAAAGATATCCTGCGGGCGGGGCTGGTTCATGGCGGTGCCTTTGGTGAGAAAAAGCGCGTGATCCAGCGCGGCTCCGCGCTGCCGAACAGGCCGTCGGGCCGGAATCGCAGCACCAGCACCAGCGCCAGCGCGACGCTCATCTGCGACAGACCATAAAGCGCCATGCGCTCCTCGACCGGCTTCATCGCCTCGCCGGTCAGGGTGATGATGACCGCCGCGATGACCGCCCCAGTGATCGAGCCGGTGCCGCCCATCACCACCATCACGACCAGATTAAAGGCCAGAACGATGCCATAGCTGCGCGGCGTGACCACGGTGATCAGATGCGCCATCAGCGCGCCGGCAAGGGCTGCGATCACCGCGCCAAGGACAAAGGCCGTCAGCTTGATCCGCGCGCTGTTGACGCCGATGGATTCCGCGGCAAGCTGGTTTTCCCGCACTGCCATCATGGCCCGCCCCAGCGACGAGAACTTGATCCGCCACACGAGGATCAGCGCCAGGATCATCAGCCCGGCGCACCACCAGATATTGGTCATGCGCGGGATGCCCGACAGGCCCGATCCGCCGCGCGTCAGCCCCTGCCAGTTGATGGCCAGCCCCTGCACGATGACGATCAGCCCCAGCGTCGCCACCGCCAGATAATGCCCCTGAAGCCGCAACACGATCAGCCCGATCAGCGTGGCCACCATCGCGACCGCCAGCGCCGCCGCGACCAGCGTCAGGGGAAAGGGCATCTGCCATGACACCAATGGCTCGGGCAGCGCCGACAGCATGACCGCCTTGCGCGCGACGGGATAGCCCAGCACCGCCGCCACATAGGCCCCGATCATCATAAAGGCCGGATGCCCCAGCGAAAACATCCCCGGCAGCCCGTTGGTCAGCTGCATCGACACCGCAAGCGTCACGTTCAGCATCACCAGCGAGGCCAGCGTCAGCCCATAAGCGCTGAGATTGCCGCCGATCAGCCAAAGCGCCGCCAGCAACAGCGCGACCGCCACGGCCAGCCGGGGCGCGGCGGCGGCG
>JAUNTL010000017.1:0-13021 GCA_030538705.1 Paracoccus sp. (in: a-proteobacteria)
GGCACTTGGCACTTGGCACCTATCGCTGATCACTTGATCAGTCAACGCTGATCATGCGATCAGCTTGGTGTATCTGACTGGAGATCCGCTCATGCCGGAACTGCGCCCCACCTTTCCACAAGGCGACGCCCGCAACGCAATCATTGAAGGCGCGCTTGCCGTCTTTGCGGCCGAGGGGTTCCATGGCGCCGGAACCCGTCAGATCGCCCGGGCGGCGCGCGTCTCTCAACCGCTGCTCAATCATCACTTCGGGGGCAAGGAAGCGCTGTGGCGCGCAGTCGGGGAACAGATCACCGCCGATTTCATGGCCTATATGACCGACGCCGTGGACTGGACGTTGCCGCCGGAGGATGGCGTGCCGACAATGCTTCGAGCCTATCTGGCGTTTTGGAAGGCCCGGCCCTTATCGTTCCGCTTTAACCTCTGGCGACGTCTGGATGGCCTGCGAGATGAGCGCGCATCCCGCTCTCAGCAGATGACGGGGCCAGTCACCGCCTTCATGCAGCGCGCTCAAGAGGCTGGCTTTATCCGCAAGGACATCCCGCCCGGTCTCATCGCGATCATGGGCGGTGCGCTGGTGCAGTTCTGGCTCGACAGCCAGCTTGAGATCCGCGCGGCCTTGGCCGTCACCGGCGATGAAGAACTCACCGACGAGGAGGCCATCGGCCACATCGTTCGCCTGTTACGCGCCCCGGGCTGATGAGCATGGCCCGGTCTGCCCCGGGGGCGGGCGATCAGTGGCTCTCCCACGGAATGACGCATTTTGCAGGCTTTCCCGGCCCATCAACGACTCTCCGCCTCCCGCCGAGGCGATGGCAATCCGAATGAGGCCACAGCCCGAAGGGCAGGGCTGAACCGGGCAACCAGCCCAGAATCAAGCACATAAAGGAAATGCCCATAATCTTTAATACGCCCAGTGCATGCGAATGTCCGCGATAGGTTCGAACTGCCGGGCGGTAATGCGGGACACAGCCGCTATTTGCTGCATATCCGCCTTCAGCCGAACCAGCCCGATCCAAAGTCCGACATCGGTTCGGGACAGTTCACTCCGGCGTGGCGGGGGTGTTCAACTCCTCTCAACCCACCTTTCAGGCATTTGCGGCAAGACCCCAAAGCCGGCCGGCCGGAAACGCCCACCCCGCGCGGCACAGCATTCCCGCGCCCATCGCCCGGATCGGCCGGCGCAGAACCGGTATGATCATCGTGGTGACCGCGACCGAGGTCGGGCCGGTCTCGATTCTGCCGCGCAACAGGATATCGGCCCGGGGCCGAATGTCCCGCCCGCAGACATGGTATTCTGCAACAGGACATCGGAAAATTCAGACGTCCAGACCTCCCCTTTGCCTCGGTTAACGCCGCCGTCTGAGATCTCGCGCATCTGCGCCCCGCTTAGCACCTTGCCGTGGCCACAACAGGCCATATTGACGGCATCCATCGCGGCCGGGCGCGGCACGCCGCAGCCAGATGAGACAAGGTCAGGGTCCGGCCAGTTCGTCTGTCCGATCAGTGCAGCAAGATCTGTTTCCGCGAAGAGGTGGTCCAGATCATCGCAATCTGATCACCAGTGCCCGAATGATACGCCCCGCCCACCCGTTCGGCGGGGCTTTCGCATGTCTGCGAACGCCGCTTTAAAAAAACGGCGAAAACACCGATTGAGATGATCTTGCTTGTCGGCTGAGGCAGGCTCACTGTCGTTTGCGATACTTACCGGTGCCGCTCGACAGTTGATGTCTTGAAAACAGTGGTGAGCCCGACAGGATTCGAACCTGTGACCCACTGATTAAAAGTCAGTTGCTCTACCAACTGAGCTACGGGCCCACATCACAGGGCGCCTGATTAGGGTCGTGTTCGGGCTGGGTCAAGCGCAAAATCGGAGTCTCTGGCGAAAACTTTCGGGCGGGACTATATGCGGGGGATGGAACAGATGCGCAGCCTCGGCCTGCCCTTCATGAAGATGCATGGGCTGGGCAATGATTTCGTGGTGATCGACCTGCGGGCAGGCGGGGTGATGCCCGATGCCGCAGTGATCGTCGCCATGGCCGACCGTCATCGTGGGGTGGGGTTCGATCAGTTGGCCACCATCGAAGCAGATGATCGCGCCGATGCGCGGCTGGTGTTTTTCAACGCCGACGGCTCTCGTTCCGGGGCGTGCGGCAATGCCACGCGCTGCATTGCACGCTTTCTGATGGATGAGACGGGCAGGCCCGGCCTCAGCCTGCGCACCGATCACGCCACGCTTCTGGCCGAGGATGCGGGCAGCGGGCTGACCCGCGTCAATATGGGCGCGCCGGTGCTGGACTGGCGGGCGATTCCGCTGGCGCAGGATGTCGACACGCTGCATCTGCCGATCCCCGGCGATCCGGTGGCGACGGGCATGGGCAATCCGCATATGACCTTTTTCGTGCATGACGCCGATCAGGTCGATCTGGACCGCTTTGGTCCCGAACACGAACATCATCCGCTTTATCCTGAACGCAGCAATGTCGAGATCGTGCAGATCCTGTCGCCTACCGAGATCAAGCTGCGCATCTGGGAACGTGGGACCGGGCCGACGCTGGCCTCGGGTTCCTGTTCCTGCGCGGCGGCGGTGGCGGCGGCACGGCGCGGGCTGACGGGGCGGCAGGTCACGGTGAATGTGCCCGGCGGGCAGTTGCACATCGACTGGCGCGAGGATGGCGTCTGGATGACCGGCCCGACCGCGCATGTTTTCGACGGGGTCTGGCGGGGATGAGCGTGCCGGTCTTTTCCACCCATGGCTGCCGGTTGAACGCCTACGAATCCGAAGCCATGCGCGAGATGGCCGAGGCCGCCGGCCTGCAAGGGGCCGTTATCGTCAACACCTGCGCCGTCACCGCCGAGGCCGTGCGCAAGGCGCGTCAGGATATCCGCCGTCTGGCCCGCGACAATCCCGGCGCGCCGATCCTCGTCACCGGCTGCGCCGCCCAGACCGAACCCGAGACCTTTGCCGCCATGCCCGAAGTCACGCGCGTCATCGGCAATACCGAAAAGATGCAGCCCGAGACATGGGCGTCCCTGACGCCGGACCTGATCGGCCAGACCGAACGGGTCATTGTCGATGACATCATGTCGGTGCGCGAAACGGCGGGCCACCTGATCGACGGCTTCGGCCGCCACCGCGCTTATGTTCAGGTCCAGAACGGCTGCGATCACCGTTGCACCTTCTGCATCATCCCCTACGGTCGCGGCAATTCGCGCAGCGTGCCGGCGGGCGTGGTGGTCGACCAGATCAGGCGGCTACGTGATCGCGGCTTCAATGAGGTGGTGCTGACCGGTGTTGACCTGACCTCATGGGGGGCGGATTTGCCGGGGCAACCCCGCCTTGGCGATCTGGTCATGCGCATCCTGCGGCTGGTGCCCGACCTGCCGCGGCTGCGGATATCCAGCATCGACAGCATCGAGGCGGATGAGAACTTGATGGCCGCCATCGCCAGCGAGCCGCGCCTGATGCCGCATCTGCATCTGTCGCTGCAAGCGGGCGACGATATGATCCTCAAGCGCATGAAGCGCCGCCACCTGCGCGACGATGCCATCCGCTTTTGCGAGGATGCCCGCCGCCTGCGCCCCGACATCATCTTCGGCGCCGATATCATCGCGGGCTTCCCGACCGAGACCGAAGCGATGTTCGAGAACTCGCTGAAGCTGGTTCAGGATTGCGGCCTGACCTTCCTGCATGTCTTTCCCTATTCCGCGCGCAAGGGCACGCCTGCCGCGCGCATGCCCGCCGTGAATGGCGCGGCCATCAAGGACCGCGCCGCCCGCCTGCGCGCGGCGGGCGATGCGGCACTGCGCACTCATCTGGACGCCCAGATCGGGCGGGCGCACCGCGTCCTGACCGAAGGCCCCCGCCTTGGCCGGACCGAGCAATTCACCGAAATCACCTTTGGGACCGACCAGCCCGAGGGCACGCTTCTGGATGTGACCATCACCGGCCATGACGGGGCGCGGCTAACGGCCTGAGACACAGACCGCCGGGCCATTGATCCAAGGAATACCGCCCCGATGACCGACCGGATTTCGGCCAGCCCGCTTTCACCCGCGCCTGAATACCGCCCCTGCACCAGCCGCCTCGCCACGCCTGAGGAACGCCTCTATCTGCGCCGTTTCAACGGGTTACGACTGATGCGATATCTGATGTTCTGGATGATTTTCGTCTTTTTCGGTGCATTGGCGGGCCTGTTCATCTGGCTGGCGGTCACGGTTTCTATCGAGGGCGATCTCGGGATGGCCCTGTTCATGTCGGGACTTGCGCTGTTTCTTCCAACTGTCTGTTTCTTCTGGTGGCGCCCGGTCCTGCCCGACCTCATCCGGATGCGGCCGGTATTGCGGGTTCCGGCGCGGGTCGAGGTTATCTGCTGCCACGACAGGCTGGCGACCATCATTCATGAAACCGGGGGCGAGCGGAACCTCTACCGGCTTTTCCGGCGTCCGCCTCTGCTGGAACTTCCGTCGCATTGGGAAAACATGGCGCTCCGGTGCCAGTATGAGAACCCCGACATCGACCACCCTGTCGAGATCGCCCGACTTCCGGGCGCGTCGGGCAAGGTGCTGCGCCTGACGATGTATCACAGCATCGGACGCTACCGGATCGATCCCATCCTGCCCGATCTGGGGGATTTCGTCCTGCGCTTCGGTGATCTGTCCATCGCACGGGAAATGCGTGCGCGCCTGCCGGTGATCCGGGCAAGCGAAAGCTTCGGTGGCTTCGCCTTTGCAAGCATGCTTCTGGGACTGATCGCCACCTTGTTGTGCTGGATCTGGCTGGATCTCCACAATACCGATGCCGAAAGGCTTGCCGCCGGGATTGCCCATATCAGCGCCAGCTATGACGCGGGCGGGGCGGTTCCGGTCGCGGGGCTGGCCGCGCGCGGGATCGGTGATCTGCGCCCCGATCCCGAATTCGGGCAACGGGCGCTTTACGCCGCACCTGTCACGCTGCACGAGGTCCGGCTGCCGGGCGGCGGCACAAAGCCCTTCTATCTGACCGAGGCCGAGTTTTCCTTTATCCCCGGGATCAGCGCTGTCTTTCCGCGTAACCTTTCAGGATACGGTCAGCCCTCTGACGACGCGATCGCGGAATATCGCGCCTTGCTGATGGCTCGGATCGAAACATTCGGGACGGTCCCGCCAGCCATGGCGCAAAGGCTCGCCTCACTGCCCGATGCCGTTATCGCCCGGCAGTTGCGCGCGCTGTCTCTTGGCAACTCCGCTGATCAGGGTTTCGTCGCCGCGCTGCTGCCCCAGCCGATGATCCTCCGGGCGCCTGAAACGAACCCCTATTTCATCCGCGCTCAGCCCTTCTGCTATTCTCGCGACACGCTTTGCGGACAGCGTGATGCGCCCGTCACATATGCCGATGCCGTTTTCACCGCACAGGACGGCGCCGTCATCCTTCAGACCTCCGCCGATCTGCGACGCCTGGCAGAGCAACGCGCCGAACTGGCAGCCCTGAATGCCGAGACCGGACCCTATCGCGCGTTGGTGGCCTGCATCGGGGTGGTCCTGCTGGCGGCACTGGCCTGGCTTGCGTCATGGCAGGCGGCCTGGCGGATCGGGCGATGGTATCGGAAACAGGCCGCGCATCCGCCGGGCTGACGCGGCGCGCGCTGTGCATCGCCCGGCAACGCCGCCGGTCCAGATCACGGCAGATGACGGTGATGTGGCCCAGCCCCTCCGGTCATGGCATGGCTCCTCTGGCAATCGCGGCGCGATCGGTTAGAAACGGGGGCCGACAAGGAGGCCCGATGACCGACCAGCCGACGCCCATGATGGCCCAGTATCTCGCGATCCGCGAGGCCAATCCGGGTGCCCTGCTGTTCTATCGCATGGGCGATTTCTACGAGATGTTCTTCGATGACGCGGTCGCGGCCGCCGCAGCGCTGGATATCGCGCTGACCAGACGCGGCACCCATCTGGGCGAACCCATTCCGATGTGCGGTGTCCCGGTCCATGCCGCCGAATCCTATCTGCTGACGCTGATCCGCAAGGGCTTTCGCGTCGCCATCGCCGAACAGATGGAGGCCCCGGCCGAGGCCAGGAAACGCGGGGCGAAATCGGTTGTGGCGCGCGATGTCGTGCGGCTGGTGACGCCCGGCACCCTGACCGAGGAATCGCTGCTTGAGGCCCGTCGGCACAACTATCTGGCGGCCTTCGCCACCGTGCGCGAGGATTCGGCGCTGGCATGGGTCGACATTTCAACCGGGGCATTGCGGGTGATGGTTTGCCCAGCCGTGCGGCTGGCACCTGAACTGGCCCGCATCGCGCCGCGCGAACTGCTGGCAGCCGAAGGGGCCGGGCTGGACGATCTGGCGGCCGAGGCAGGGGCGGCGCTGACCGAACTCGGCCCCGGCAGTTTCGACAGCGCGTCGGGCGCACGCCGTCTTGCGGCGCTGTTCCGGGTCGATACGCTGGACGGGTTCGGCAGTTTCACCCGTGCCGAGCTGTCGGCGATGGGCGCCCTGGCCGATTATCTGGAATTGACGCAGAAGTCCCATCTGCCCCTGATCCGCCCGCCGATGCGTGAATCCGTCGCAGGCGCAATGCAGATCGACGCGGCGACGCGGCGCAATCTGGAACTGACGCAGGCGCTGTCTGGCGGGCGCGAGGGGTCGCTTCTGGCTGCCATCGACCGCACCGCGACTGCGGCCGGGGCCAGGTTGCTGGAACGGCGCATCAGTGCGCCCTCTTGCGATCCGGGGCTGATCCATGCCCGCCATGATGCCATCGCCCATCTGACGGATGACGCGCGGCTGAATGCCGATCTGCGCGAGACACTGGCGCGGGTGCCGGATATGGACCGCGCGCTGTCGCGGCTGGCGCTGGATCGGGGCGGGCCGCGCGATCTGGCGGCGATTCGCGCCGGGCTTGTTCAGGCGCAGGTGATCGCCGCGATGCTGGGCGGAGAGGTGCCGCGGATATTGGCCGACGCCGCGCAGGATCTGACCGGCCACGGGGCGCTGATCGGGCTGCTCGACGATGCCCTGATCGCCGAGCCGCCGTTGCTGGCACGTGACGGCGGCTTTATCGCGGCGGGCTATGATCAGGATCTGGACCAGACCCGGCGGCTGCGCGACGAGGGCCGCGGCGTCATCGCCGGCATGCAGGCCGAATATGCCGAACGGTCCGGGGTGCCCGGCCTCAGGATCAAGCATAACAACGTGCTGGGCTATTTCATCGAAACCACGGCGACGCATGCTGAAAAGATGCTCGCGCCCCCCCTGAACGAGGTGTTCATCCACCGCCAGACCACCGCCAACCAGATCCGCTTTACCACGCTGGAGCTGTCCGAGCTGGAAACCCGCATCCTCAACGCCCGCGACCGCGCGCTGGAGATCGAGCGCGGCATCTTCGCACGGCTGCGCGACGCGGTTCTGACGGATGGCGCCGCCATCGGGCAAGCCGCGCGCGGGTTGGCCGAGATCGACCTGAGCGCGGGTTTCGCGGATCTCGCGTCAGCAGAGGGCTGGACGCGGCCGGTGGTCGATGAAAGCCGTGCCTTCGTCATCCGCGCGGGGCGCCATCCGGTGGTCGAACGCGCGCTGAGGCGCAGATCGCTGGCCTTTGTCGCGAATGACTGCGCGCTGACACAGGGCGACACACCGGCGATCTGGCTGCTGACCGGGCCGAACATGGCGGGGAAATCAACCTTTCTGCGCCAGAACGCACTGATCGCGATCCTTGCGCAGGCCGGCAGCTTCGTCCCCGCGGCCGAGGCCCATATCGGTCTGGTCAGCCAGATGTTCAGCCGCGTCGGCGCCGCCGACGATCTGGCGCGCGGGCGCTCGACCTTCATGGTCGAAATGGTCGAGACGGCGGCCATTCTCAATCAGGCCGACGACCGCGCACTGGTTATTCTCGACGAGATCGGGCGCGGCACTGCGACATGGGACGGGCTGTCCATCGCATGGGCGGTCATGGAACAGCTGCATGCGGTCAACCGCTGCCGGGCGCTGTTTGCCACGCATTATCACGAGCTGACGGCGCTCGCCCAGCGGCTGGACGGGGTCGAGAACGCCACCGTCGCGGTGCGCGAATGGGAGGGCGAGGTGATTTTCCTGCATGAAGTCCGCAAGGGCGCCGCAGACCGCTCTTACGGGGTGCAGGTGGCGCGCCTCGCGGGCCTTCCCGAGGCGGTGGTGACGCGCGCCCGCGAGATCCTCGACAGCCTCGAATCCGGCGAACGCGAAGGCGCCGCCCGGCCCGCCGCGATCATCGACGATCTGCCGCTCTTTCGCGCGGCACCCGCAGCAGCGCCAGCCCCGGCCACCCGGCGCGAAAGCGTGATCGAGGCGCGGGTATCGGCACTCAACCCCGATACGCTCAGCCCGCGCGATGCGCTTGAGCTGATCTATGAGCTGAAGGCGCTGGAGAGCTGAGCAGATACCGCAAAAGATGACCGCGACAGGCGCCTGCGAATGCGGGGCGGCACGATAGGCTGGCGGTCACGGCGCCCGGATCCATGTCTGTGCCTGCCACGGCCGGGATCGCCAGACCCGCAGCGGCCGCGCATTCGCAGAGCTGTCCCCACTGCCGGTTTCACACCCGCTCCGCGACTGTGCCGCACCGCCGCCGGGGATCGGGTTCGCGCAAGTCTTGTGCGCATCCTGCTTTACACGGCTGTTCAACCGCAACAGCGCCATGCCCGGCATGATCTTCCTGCGTGCCGGCACCCTGCACGGCGGCGCGGAATTGCGCCCCCTTCTGCATATCCCGACCCGCCGCAAACAGGACCGGATCACGCTGCCCGCGGGCGGCCCGGCCTTTCCTCACCACCCCAAAGAATTCGCCGACGGCACACCACCAGCCTGAGAGGCCGCCCGTCAGCATGCCCCCTCTTCTGTCCCCAAATATCCCGGGGGTGAGCGCGGCACGCGCGAGGGGGCAGCGCCCCCTGCCAAAGGTGGAAAACCTAAAGCGGCATCTTTACAAAGGCATCGCGCAGCGCCTCGGACCACGCGTCTGACATGGCGGAAAACTGCGGATCACCCTTCATGATCCGGCGTCGCGACGTGACCCGGCAGGCGTCCTTTTCGATGATTGCCAGATCCAGCGGCATGCCGACGGACAGGTTCGATTTCATCGTCGAATCCATCGACAAAAGCACCGCTTTTTGCGCGTCCTCGAGGCTGGTCGCGGGCGACACCACGCGGTCAAGGATCGGCTTGCCGTATTTATGTTCGCCGATTTGCAGATAGGGCGTGTCCTCGGTCGCCTCGATATGATTGCCCTCGGGATAGATCAGAAACAGCCGCATATCACCGCCCGCCCGCTGGCCCGCAACGATCATACTGGCCGATGCCTGGCTTTGCTTAAGCTCGGCGCATTGGGTGGCGATCTCGCGCCTTGTGCGGGCCAGTGTCGCGCCGATGATATCGACGACGCCCAGCATGGTCGGGCTGCGCATGATCGAGGTGGTGTCATCCGCTTCGGGCGAATCAATCGCCTCTTGCAGGCGCGAAAGCGTCGTTTGCGTCACCGACAGGCTGCCAGCGGTCATCACCGCGATGACACGCTCTCCCGGTTCTTCGAAAAAGAACATCTTGCGATAGGTGGCGATATTATCCAGCCCGGCATTGGTGCGCGTATCCGACAGCAAGACCAGACCGGCATTCAGTTTGAGTGCAACGCAATACGTCATCGCCTGCCCAATGTTTCATCAGTCGCGCAATCTAGGCCTCGATGCGCTCGACCGCAACCGTCACATCCAGCCGTTCGGCCCCGCCCATCAGGGTAACGCCGCGTATCGGCGCGGCATCGCGCGCATCCAGCCCCGAACAGGTCCGCACATAGAACTCGTTCGGACAACAGTGATTGGCGGGGTCAAAGCCGACCCAGCCCAGCCCGGCCACGAAAATCTCGGCCCAGGCATGGGCGGCCTCGTGGGTATTGCCATCGGCGTCGGCATGCAGATAGCCCGAAACATAGCGCGCCGGCAGGCCACGCAGCCGCGCCGCCGCGATCAGCACATGGGCGTGATCCTGACAAACCCCTGCACCCAGTGCCAGCGCCTCGGCCGCCGAGGTCTGAAGGCCGGTCGCCCCGGGCATATAGGCAATCGCCGCCGCAACCGCCCCGGCCATCTCATGCGCGAGATCAAGCGTGGCCAGCCCCTGCCCCGGCCCGTGGGCCAGACCGGCGATTGCATCATCGGGCAGGGTCGCGGGCGTCGTTTTCAGATAGGTCATCGGGTGAATCGCCTCGCGGTGGCCACGCAGCACACCGGCCAGGTCGGTCGTCTCGACCACGCCGTCGATGCGGACCGCCAGCCGGTCCGCCGGGCCGCGGATCGTCCAGCCCTGCACCCAATCCCCGGCACCGTCGCGAAAACCTGCACCGGGGCGCGCGCCCTCCAGCTCGGCCGTCCATTCGATGACCTTTTGCCCGTCGAAAACCGAAGGCATCAGGCGCAGGCTCTGCACCCCGAAGCGGATCGGCGCGGCATAGTCATAGACCGTATGATGAGAGATCTTCAGCCGCATGTTCAGCCCCTGCCATCGAAATAGTCATCCTGCACGCTGCTCGCGATCTGCCCGATCTCGATGATAAAGGCGGTCAGAAACTCGTGCAGCCCGTCATCGAAAACCTGTTCGATACTCATCGCACCCAGACGTTCGGACAGGCGCCGGGCATGATCACGGGCGCTGTGCGGGATCGCCTCGCCATAACGCCGGGCAAGCGCATCCAGATGCCACAGCGCTTCATGGACAGATGAGATCAGCGAGCGCGGTGCCTCGCCGTTGAGGATCAGGAAATGCGCGACGCGGGCGGCGGATACATCATCGCCATATGCCCAGTGAAAGGCCCGGTGCGCCGACATCGCCCGCAAGATGACCTGCCACTGATAGCTGTCCAGCCCCGAGCCGATGAACTCGACCCGCGGCAGCAGGACGAAATATTTGACATCCAGAACCCGCGCCGTGCTGTCGGCACGTTCCAGCGCATAGCCCAGCTTCATGAAATGAAAGCCGTCATTGCGCAGCTGCGTGCCGTCGATGGCACCATGCACGGTCGCCGCATGGCGGGCGACGAAATCGGCCAGATCGGCCGCGTCCTCCTGTCCCGGCGCAAGGCCGCGCATCTCTTGCCAGGCGACGTTCAGCGCATCCCAAGCCCGGCTGGTCAGCGCCGTGCGCACGATACGGCCGGATTCGCGCGCGTTATGGATGCAGCTGGCGACGGATGACGGGTTGTTGCGATCAAAGACCATGAATTTCTCCATGTTCTCTTCGTTGACGGCGTCATAGTCGCGATGGAACTGCCCGGCCGTGCCGGCGGCGCGCAGCAGGGATTCCCATTCGTTCCGATAGCCCTCGGCGGTGTTGGGCAGCAGCGTGATACGCGCGCCAACCTCGAACAGCCGGGAAGCGGTTTCCGCGCGCTCCATATGGCGGCCAAGCCAGAACAGGTTCGATGCGGTGCGGCTGAGCATGGTCCTCTCCCCTTATTCCGACAGAACCCAGGTGTCCTTGACACCACCGCCCTGAGACGAGTTCACGACCAGCGATCCCTCGCGCAGGGCAACACGGGTCAACCCGCCCGGCACCAGTTCGATCCGCTCGCCGCACAGGCAATAGGGCCGCAGGTCGACATGGCGCGGCGCGATCCCCTCGTCGACAAAGGTCGGGCAGGTCGACAGCGAAAGCGTCGGCTGGGCGATATAGTTATGGGGGTCTGCCGCGATACGCTGGCGGAACGCCTCGATCTCTTTCTTGGTGGATTTCGGCCCGACCAGCATGCCATATCCGCCCGAGCCGTGGACCTCTTTGACGACCAGATCCGCAAGGTTATCCATGACATAGCGGTAATCCTCATCCTCCCACAGCGTCCAGGTCCGGACGTTTTTCAGGATCGGCTCCTCTCCCAGATAAAAGCGCACCATCTCGGGCACAAAGGTATAGATCGCCTTGTCATCCGCCACGCCGGCACCCGGCGCCGAACAGATCGACACCCCGCCCGCGCGATAGACATCCATCAGCCCCGGCACGCCCAGCATAGAATCGCGCCGGAAGGTCAGCGGATCAATAAAATCATCGTCGATGCGACGATAGATGACATCAACGCGTTTCGGCCCCTCGGTCGTGCGCATGAAAACGAACTCGCCTTCGACAAAGAGGTCGCTGCCCTCGACCAGTTCGACCCCCATGAGATTGGCGAGAAAGCTGTGTTCATAATAGGCCGAGTTGAAATGTCCCGGCGTGAGAATAACCACATTCGGCCGGCCCTCGCATTTGGCGGGGGCCACCGATTCCAGCGTCCGGCGCAAGAGATCGGGATAAAGATCCACCGGCTCGATATGGTTACCCCGGAACAGATCGGGAAACATGCGCATCATGATCTCGCGGTTTTCCAGCATGTAGCTGACGCCCGAAGGCGTGCGGCAATTATCCTCCAGCACGAAGAAATCGTCGCGCCCGGTGCGCACCAGATCAATACCGATGATATGGGAATAAACCCCGCGTGGCGGCACGAAACCGACGACCGCCTTTTCATAGGCTGAATTGGTATAGACCAGATGGGCGGGAATGCGGCCGGCCCGCAGGATTTCTCCGCGCCCATAAACATCACGCAGAAATGCATTGAGCGCGCGCGCACGTTGTTTGATACCGCGCTCCAGCCTGCGCCATTCGCCTTGTGTGAAAACGCGCGGCATCATGTCGAACGGAATAAGCCGGTCGGGATCGCCACCCTCGCCGTAGACCGCAAAGGTGATCCCGATGCGGCGGAACAGGGCCTCGGCCTCGGCCTGCTTCATCTGGCGGATATCGGCCGGCATCTGTTCGACCCAGTCAGAAAGGCTGGCATAGGCCTCGCGCACCCGGTCACCGTCGAACATCTCGTTATAAGGCATAGCTTGCAGCTTCTCCGGTTGGCTGAGTGTCAGCATGGCCCGTGACCGGCGGATTGAAAAGATCAGGCGCCGAATGAACGGGAAGGAAGAGAACAATGCCCAATATCCGGGCAACTGCGGCGCCCCCGCCCGTCAGAGGCGCCCCCGCCCAGAGGC
>JAUNTL010000017.1:13031-41790 GCA_030538705.1 Paracoccus sp. (in: a-proteobacteria)
ACCGGGGCCAATGATGCGGAAGTTATTTCACCTGACAAACAAATCCCCTAAGATAGCGCAAAAATAACGAGAGGCAGTCATGAACAGGTTCCTGAAGCTGGCCATCCTGATGCTGGTGGCATCATGCGGCGGCGGCGGCGGCAATTTCTCGGCCCCGCGCGAGTTGGAAAATGCCTGCGCCATCGTCCGCGAACGGCCGGCATATCATCAGGCGATGGTCCAGACCGAACGGCGATGGGGCGTTCCGGTGGCGGTGCAGATGGCAATCATCCATCAGGAATCGAAATTTATCGGGGATGCCCGCACGCCGCATCAATATGCGCTCGGCATCATCCCGATCGGGCGCCAGAGCTCGGCCTTTGGCTATAGCCAGGCGCTTGACGGGACGTGGGAAGAATATCAGCAACAGACCGGCAACCGCCGCTCGCGGCGCGACAATATCCGCGACGCCACTGATTTTATGGGCTGGTATATAGACGGATCATCGCGCCGTCTGGGCCTGTCGAAATGGGACGCACAGGGACAGTATCTGGCCTATCACGAAGGGCGTTCGGGTTTTGCCCGCGGGTCACATAATGCCAAGCCATGGCTGTTGACGGTTGCCAATCGCGTTCAGGGCCGCGCCCAGATGTATCACGCCCAGCTGGCCGCCTGTCGCCGCTGAGGCGACGGCGACGCCTGACCTTACCGTTGAAAAAGGGGCGCATAATGCGCCCCTTTCGCATATCAGACAACGACCGGATCAGCGCCGGCGGTCAATCTCGCTCTGAATGACAAAGGTCGAGGGGCGAAAACTGACGCCTTTTTTCATTTCGCCCAGAATCACGGTGGTCTTTTTGCCGGAATTATCGGTCACGATCCACTGGCGCAATTCGGTCGGCGCGGTGAATATCATCTCGATATTGCCATATTCGGGATGAGAGGGGTCCTGCGCACGCACGACAGTCGTATTGTTGCGTTCGGAATGTCCCGTAACCATACCGGCCCGGCCCAGATTGACGTTCTGCGCGAGAATGATCGACAGCGGCGTCTGGCTGAGCGGATAGACCTGCGGCCCCTGATTGGAACGCGCATCAAAAACCGCAACCTGCCCACCCGAGGCAAGCATCAACTGACGCGAATCCTTATATTCAAAACGCACCCGCCCGGGCCGCTGAATATAGACGGTCCCCGACGAGATCGTGCCGTCGGGGTTCACCTGCGTAAATTCCGACTGCACCGTGGTCAGGCCGTTCAGATAGTTGGAAATCGTGTTGAGGGAAATCTTCTCGGCCAGTGCCGCGGGCGCGGTGGCAAGAAGGGCGAGAACGGGCGCGACAGCGAGCAGGAGTTTCTTCATGCGTCCCTATATGGCAGGATTTTCAGTATCATGCACATCACCTTACGGCGATGCTCCGGGCAGGAAACGCGCACAGTGGCGTGAGTGTTCCGGCCATCTGCATACGCATGCGCAGATCATCCGCGCTTGCGCCCCTCGCATGCGCATAACTGGCCATATCCGCGACCACATGGCGGTGCCGGCACAGCCATGAGACAAGAGCCGCATGCCGGGCGCACCCTGTCCGCCACCCCGCCCCGCCAGCGCGGCGCACTGACCGCAGGCCCGGCCCCACGCCCGGGCCATTCCCCATCTGGCCAGGCCCCGGATGCGGGCAAACCAGCGCGGGACGGGCCAGGAACGAAACAGACCCTCCGCCATCCGGCGAAGGGCCTGTCTCCTCCCGCAGACGGGCGCCCGGGCCTCCCCGCCCGGCACCCTGCGATCTCTGTCAGGTCACGGAATAATCACAATTGCATGACACCGGGCCGTTCTGCCTGACGAATCGGCAGCCTGTCAACCGTGATCTCCATAGCGCGCTTGACGCCCCGCCACGGCAGGCGCATGACACCGTCAAACCCGCGTCAGAAAAGGAGGCCGCCATGTCCCGCACCGTCTATCTTAACGGCGAGTATCTGCCCGAGGCCGAGGCCCGCGTCTCGGTTTTTGATCGCGGGTTCCTGATGGCGGATGCCATTTATGAGGTGGTCAGCGTTCTGGACGGCAAGCTGATCGACTTTGACGGCCATATCGAGCGGCTCGGACGCTCGCTCAGCGCGCTGGAGATCACAAATCCGCTTGATCGCGAGGAATATCTTGCGGCCTTCCGCGAGCTGGTGGCACGCAACGCCCTGCGTGACGGCATGATCTATCTTCAAGTCTCGCGCGGCAATCCGGGGGACCGTGATTTTGCCTATCCGCCGGCCGATACGGCGCCGACTGTCGTGATGTTTACCCAGTCCAAGGCCAACCTCGCCGACAACCCGGCCACCCGCACCGGCTGGAAGGTCGTGACCCTGCCGGATGAACGCTGGTCACGCCGCGATATCAAGACTGTGCAGCTGCTCTATCCCTCGATGGCCAAGATGGCGGCCAAGGCGCAAGGCGCTGATGACGCATGGCTGGTCGAGGACGGACATGTGACAGAAGGCAGCTCGAACAACGTCTATATCGTCAAGAACGGCACCATCATCACCCGCCAGCTGGGCCACGCCATCCTGCATGGCATAACCCGTGCCGCAGTGCTGCGTTTCGCCGCCGAAGCCCAGATGAAGGTCGAGGAGCGCGCCTTCAGCGTTGAAGAGGCCAAGGCAGCGGATGAGGCTTTTGCGACCTCGGCATCGGCCTTTGTGATGCCCGTGGTCGCGATCGACGGCTCGCCTGTCGGCAGCGGCAAGCCCGGCCCGGTCGCCGCACGCCTGCGCGATATCTATATCGAACAGATGCGCGCCACCGCCATCTGAAGGCGATGCCCCGGAAAACACCGCCCTTTGGGGCAACCGGTCAGGGGACGGCGGCGATGGTGACGCGGCTGACCCTGACGGCATTACCGGACATGGCGCGGCGGTATTATATCATCTTGCCATGGTTCGACCGGCTTGGCCCGGCCGATCTGGCCGATGATCGCCGCATTGACGGCGTTCTGCCAGCCGGGCGCTACATGCTCAAGGGTCGACTGGCCGAGGGTCAGGACGTCGAGGTGGTCTTTGATCTGCAACCGGATGCGGAATTGCGGCTTGCGCCCGGGGCGGGGCTGGATCCCGCCGCGCTGCGCAGCGCCGATCACGCGGGCGGGGCGGCAACGCTGCTGATCCTGCCCGAGCGCCGGCAGGCCGCGCAGTTCTGGCTGGGAAATTGCGACAGCGAGGCCCGGCTTGACGATTTTCTGGCCCCCGCACCGGTCGGGTCCGGCTTTTCGTGCAGCCAGGCACAGCAATGCGATTGTGATGCGGCCCTGCGCGCAGCTGGCCAGAGCTTTGACGAATGGCTGGGCAGCCATCCAGACGCCTTCGGCTGGCGGGAGGAACTGACCGCCCGCGCCGGCGCGGCGGGCTTGTCAGCAGCAAATTGCGTGATCATCGTCAGCGGCGACGCCAGCCGCGCGGGCTGGCAGGTCGCGGCCCCCACCGATATTTCCCTGCCCGGCATCTCGTTGCATCATATGGGACAGATCCGCTGGTCCGGCTTTGATATTCCGCCCTATTGGTGGCGGTGCCAGCCGGATTGACGGCTGCGGCGCCCCAGCCCGCCCGGCCCGGCGCCCGTGGCAGCCGGCCCGGAAATCCCGGTATAGCAATCCCGGCATGGCAATCCCGACATCGCAGTCACAGCCCCATCAGGTCGCTGCGGCCCGGGATGCCGCGCGGGGTGCAGCGACGGCCCGTCATGTCATCAACCTGCGAGGGGCTGAACCGCTTGCCACGCGGGCGCAGGGGCGGCTCACCTTGAAAACTCTGCACCGGCGGCAGCACCCCTTGCCGCGCGGGCGCGGTGGCGGCTCGGCTGTGGGGTCTGGACGGGAAACAGAAAAGCCCCTTTCCACGCGGGCGCGGGGACGGCGCACGATCCCGCGCGGTGGGCGGCATCTGCACCCCCCTTTCCGCGCGGGCGCAGGGACGGCCCCCACTTTCCACCCGATGCGCGGCGCGGACCGATGCCGCCCTCAGCCCGGCTTGCGGATCGTGTCGCCGGGGATGAAATGCGGCGTCAGCGCCAGCACGCCACCTTCGGGACGCGGCTCTTTGCCGGCGATGATGCGCGCGGCACGGCGGCCGATGTCAATACGCCGGGCATCGGTCGTCGCCAGCCGCAGCGGCAGCCCATCCAGCAGATCGACACCGTTAAACCCCGCAAGCCCAAGCCGGCCCGGAATGTCCAGCCCCGCCTCGCGGCACCACAAAAGCCCGCCCGCGCCGATCATGTCATTGGAATAATAAAGGAAATCAAGATCCGGTTCGCGGTGCAGGATGCGCTCTGTCAGTTCTCGTCCCTTGGCCAGAGAAGAGCCGCCCTGATAAAATTCGCGCGCCGCCAATGCCAGACCGGCCTGTGCCAGCGCGGCCTCGAACCCTTCCAGACGTTTGCGGGCGCGATGGTCCTCGGGCATATGCGTGCCGATAAACCCGATACGGCGATAGCCGGCGGCAATAATCTCCTGCGCCATCTGCTGCCCGGCCTCGTGATGGCTGATACCGACGGCGGTGTCGATCACCGCGCCATCGACATCCATGATCTCGATCACAGGCACGGCCGCCGATCCCAGCATCGCGCGCGAGGTCCGGCTATGCTCCAGCCCCGCCAGAATCACCCCCGAAGGTCGCCAGGACAGCATATCGTATAGCACCGCCTCTTCCCGCGCGGGCGAGTAATGGGTGACACCGATCACCGGCTGAAGCGGCGTGTCATCCAGTTCCGCCGAAATCCCCGACAGCACATCGGGAAAAACCAAATTGGACAGCGAAGGGATAACGACCGCGATCAGATTGACGCTCTGGCTTGCCAGCCCGCCGGCGATCTTGTTGGGCACATAGCCGAGGGATTTCGCGGCCGTCAGCACCTTTTCGCGCGTCGCGGCCGACACATCGCCGCGATTGCGCAAGACACGGCTGACGGTCATCTCGGACACCCCCGATGCTTCGGAAACATCGCGCAGCGTCAGCGGACGGCTTTTCTTGCGGTCGGGCATATCGGGCTTCCGGTCAGTTTTCTTGAGTTAGCGCATGACAGCCCGGCAGGGCAAGACCTTGCCAAAACCGCCGATCCCCGGCACAAGTGCAACCGGCGGCCCCGTGGCTCAACTGGATAGAGCAGCCCCCTCCTAAGGGGCAGGTTACAGGTTCAAGTCCTGTCGGGGTCACCAGAATATATTACCTTCTGAACCCTGCCGAGCGCCTTGGAGGTCTGAGTGTCAAAACTCATGCCACATTGCGGCCGCTTTCCACGAAACAAGGCGGAACCGCTGTCCAATGCCTGCACAAGCGGCTTTGCGTGGCCGCGGAAAATGCCTTCAGGAACGATGTGCCTGGTGGCATCCGGGCGCCGCAAGCCTTCGCAGACCGCATGTAATATCCAGGCCAGAACAGGCTGGTTTGGTGATTTCACCAGATATTGGGGGCTGCCTTTCATTTTGCTTGGCCCGGTGCAAAGCACCAGCCGCAAGGTATCGCAGCGGTGGCTCGCGCCCCGATACCCAGCTTTCTCCACCCATGAGGAAGATCAATCCCGCGTCATGCCGCCCGGCGCGCGCCCGCAAACCCCGTTCCGCCCCCGCCTTGTGAGGGCGGCCGGAATGCGGTTTGCGGGCGCCGTATCGCCGCCTGTTTTTCAGAAGCTCATCACCGTGGTTCCAGGCGTGACGATCTCGGCGCCCATCGCATCGGGACGGGCGGGCGTCACGCCATCGAGCAGGACCGAGGGATCGGCACCCTTTCCCGGCAGGTAGATAGCGCAGGTCTGCACCCGAAGCCCGTTCTGATCCATCATTGCCTTCATCAGCCCCTGCGGACTCGCATCCATGGGGGGCTGACCTTTGGTGGCCGTTTCGGGCGCCTCTTTCAGCGCGATGTCACCCGCCGCGCCGCACAGCAGCATCTGCGCCTCGGCCCCGGCCTTGATCGCGTTCATCGTCAGCACCATCGCCATCAACTGCGTCTGCGGGTCGTCGGCGGTCAGGATGGTCAACAGCCGATGGGCGTTCTCAACCTTGGGTGCGGGCGTGGCGTCCTGGGCCACTGCGGCTGTGGCTGTGGCCGTGGCGACAACGATAGCTGTGATGGCAGAAACAAACTTCATGAGAGATCTCCGTGTTGAACTTGAAGAAGCAGGGCACACAGCGCGCCGTCGCCCCGCTTACTGGCCAGTGGCGGCCCGGTTGCGCCGCAACAGCGACTGAAGCGTATAGACGAGGATAGCCGTGCCGACCGCGCCCAGCAGGGCGACGCCCAGCAGCACGATCAAATCAATCGGGCCGCCGATATTGGCCGGGCGCGAGTTGGTGATCATCATGACAAAGGCAACGGCGGCAACGGCACCGAATGGCATCGACAGCTGCGCGACCAGAAACCTCTTCATCGACATTTTCCGGTCGCGGATCAGCACGAACAGATAGGCCGCGGTGACCATGGCCGTCAGCCCGACCATTGCCCAGAACAGGCCGCTGCCGAACATTTCGACAAACACCGCAAGCAGGGTCGAGGGGGTGAGTTCTTTCATGACGGCCTCCTTATGCCTGACCGCGCAGCATGGCGTTATAGGTCGGTTTCAGCGCGATTTCCTTCATCAGCCAGCTGATCCACAGCTCTTCCAGAGGCGCGATAACGCCGGGAAAGCTGGGGGTGAGGTTGTTGTTGTAATCGAATTCGACCAGCATCGCCCGACCGACGCGGGTGATCAGCGGGCAGGAGGTATAGCCGTCATAGACCGCCGTACCCTCTGCCCCGGTCATCGCGGCGACCAGATGATCCTCGACCACCGGCACCTGCCATTTGACGCTGGCGGCGGTCTTGCCCTTGGGTATGCCCGCGACATCACCCAAGGCAAAGATTTCAGGATAGCGCAGGTGGCGCAGGGTCTTCATATCGCATTCGACCCAGCCCTGATCGGTCCATTTGTCGGACCACGCCAACCCCGACTGACGGATCACATCTGGCGCGCGCTGTGGCGGGATGACGTGCAGATAGTCATAGGGCAGCTCTGTCGTGCCAAGGGTCTCGCCCCCTGCCGGATCGGTGGATCTGGTGTTGAAAAAGGCGACCTTGCGGCCGGCGTCGATGCCGGTCAGCGTGTGGCCGAACGTGGTGTCGATGCGGCGTTCGTCGAACAGCATACGCACCTTTTCAGTGACGATGGGGACCGAGAACAGCACCGTCTGCGGGCAGGTGTAATGCATCCGATATTTGCCCGCGGCAGCCGAGCGGCTGGCGATGTCATCAATCAGAAAGGCGTGCTTGAGGGGGGCGCCCGCGCATTTCATCTCGGTCGCCGGGCGGGTCATCAGCGCGATGCCGCCGGTTTCGGTGAAATGACGGGCGGCCTGCCAGGTCTTGGCCGCATGATCTGGCCCGGCATAAAGCGCCCCGATACCGTTCTGGCCGACCATATCCAGAGAAAAGCCCTCGATCGCGGCATAGTCCTGCACCAGCCCCGGCGCCACGACAAGGAAATCATAGGGCACGGCCTGCCCGCTCTCGGTCGTCACCACACGCGCAACCGGGTCGATGGCGGCGGCATGTTCGGCCAGAAAGTTGATGCCCTTTGGCAACCAGTCGCTGGTCCGGCTGACGGTATAAGAGGCCGGCTTCAGCCCCGCCGCGACCAGCGTCAGGCCGGGCTGATAATAATGGTCGGCGCGCGGATCAATCAGCGTGATCTGCGCCGGATCCATACGCTGCACCAGCCGGTTGGCAAGCGCGATCCCCGCGGCACCCGCGCCGATCACGACCAACCGCACACTGGCCGGCACCGTGGCCTGTTGCGCCCTGCCGGTGCTGACAGCGCCCAAGGCGCCGGCCAGGGCTGCGCCTGCGCCCAATCGCAGCAGATCACGCCGGCCCGGTGCCCAACGCCTAAGCTGCGCTTCCTTTCCTGTGGTTGTCATTTTCCCCTCCCCTGTTACCCTGTTGCGCCAGCCGGAACAGATCCAGCTGGATATCGAACATCCGCAGCCCCTCGGCTGGCAGGGCAAAATTGCGCGCCCCCAGCGTCCAGCGGATAGAAAGCCCTTGAATCAGCGAGATCAGCAGCATCGCACCATCCTCGGGCGCCAGCTCGGACCGCAGCGCGCCTTGCGCCTTCATCGCTGCCAGCTCGCCCGCCAGCAGCCCGAGGAATGTCAGCATCAGCGTCTGGCAGCCATCGCGCAGCACCGCGTTGTCGACGCCCAGTTCGCGCGAATGCAGGATCGCGGGCAGCGCCGGGCAGCGCTCGATCTGGCCAAGCTGGGCGGCGACCAGTGCCCGCAACCGCTGCTCGGGTCCGGCATCGGCGGTCTCGATTGCGGCCTTGGCCCAGGCATCGCCCATACGTTGGGAAAGCGCCCCCCCAACCGCCGCCCAAAGCGCGCCCTTGCTGGGAAAATGCCGAAAGATCGCCGCCTGCGTGACATTGACCGCGCGGGCTACGTCATTGGTGGTCAGCCGGTCCGGCCCGATCTGGTCGGCCAGTGTCAGCACGGCCTCGACAATATCGGCCTTTCGATCCTCTGCGGGTTTGCGGCGCATGTTCCCCTCTTGTTAGTTATCACTCACTAACATAACCTCACGGCAGATTGCAACGGGAATCGCCGGGAAGGCCGCAGGATGATGACACCGCTTCGCCGCCTTTGTCCTTCGTCGTGGCTGCTGGCTGCGCTGTTTGTCACGCTGGCCGGGGCGGGACAGGCCCAGCAGGCCGTCGAGGCACAGGCCGTCACCGACTGGAAGGCCGTCTTTGGCCGGGTCGAGGCGCGCGTCTCATTGCCCGCCCGCGCGCGCATCCCCGGCACGCTGATCGCCCTGTCCGTGGGTGAGGGCGACACCGTCACCGCCGGGCAAGAGATCGCGCGCATCGCCGATGACAAGATCGCCATCCAGATCGCCGCCGCGCAATCACAAAAGGCGGCGCTGGAAAGCCAGTTGACCAATGCCGAATCCGAGCAAAGGCGCAGCGCCGCCCTGCTCGAACGTGGCATAGCGACCCGCCAGCAACGCGATATGCTGGCCACGCAGGTGCAGGTGCTGCGCGACCAGATCGCCGCGCAGGACGCGCAGATTGCCCTGATCGAACAGCAGCGCAGCGAGGGCGCGGTGCTGGCGCCCATCGACGGCATGGTTACGGCAGTGCCGCAGGCCATCGGCGCGGTGCTGATGCCGGGCGAGCCGGTGGCGGTGATCGGCGGGGGCGGCTTCTTTCTGCGCCTCGCCATCCCCGAACGCCATGCGCGCGCGCTGAACCCCGACGCGCCGATCCGGCTGGAATCCGCGCAAGGCGCGACCGAGGGCCGGCTGGTCAAGATCTATCCCCAGATCGAGAACGGCCGCGTCGTGGCCGATGTCGAGGTCGCGGACCTTGATGCGCGCTATATCAATGCGCGCATGCTGGTCTGGGTGCCGGTGGGTCAGCGCCGCGCGATCATGGTGCCGGCCGCGGCGGTGGCGACGGTCTCGGGGCTGGATATGGTCGTGGTCGCGACCGCTGCCGGGCCGGTGCGGCGGCTGGTTTTGCTGGGCGAACACATGGATGACAGGCTTGAAATCATATCGGGCCTGCGCGCGGGTGATCTGATCTATCCCGACGCCGGCACGGCCCCACCTCCACAACCGGCAGCGGTGGCCCGCCATGACTAGGCCGCCGGGCCAGACCCCTGCGCCCGCCCATCCGCTGGGCATCGCGGGGCGGTTGACGCGGAGCTTTATCGGCTCGGCGCTGACGCCGCTGATTATCCTTGCCGCGCTGGCGGCGGGGCTGCTGGCGCTGGTCTCGCTGCCGCGCGAAGAGGAACCGCAGATCAGCGTGCCGCTGGTCGATATCCATATTCAGGCGCCGGGACTGCGGGCCGAGGATGCGGTCAAGCTGGTAACCGAGCCGCTTGAGGCCATCGTGCAGGCCGTCCCCGATGTCGAGCATGTCTATTCCCAGACCCATGACGATGCGGCGATGGTGACGGCGCGTTTTGCGGTCGGCACCTCGGCGGATGCGGCGGTCCTGCGCATCCATGACAGGCTGCGCGCCAATATGGACCGCATCCCCGTGGGCATCCCCGAGCCGCTGATCGTCGGGCGCGGCATCGACGATGTGGCCATCGTGGCGCTGACCCTGTCGGCCCGGCCCGGCAGCCCGCTGACGGGTTCTGACCTGACCCGCGTCGCCCGCGAATTGCGCACCGAGATCGCCAAAACGCAGGATGTCGGCCTGACCTATCTGGTCGGCGAGACCGCCGAGACCATCCGCATCGCCCCCGACCCGGCGCGGCTGGCGCTTTACGGCATCACACTGCAACAGCTGTCGGGCAAGGTTGCACAGGCCAATCGCGCCTTTGCCGCAGGGATGGTGCGCGAGGGCGACGCGACGCTCGGCCTTGTCGCGGGCGAAACGCTGACCGCGCCTTCGGAAATCGCCTCCCTGCTGCTGACCGCGCGCGATGGCCGGGCGGTCTATGTCGCCGATGTGGCTGATATCGCCTATATCCCCGATACCGCCGACCACCATGTCGCCCATATCGCCCGCGCCGCCGACGGCACGCTGACCCACAGCCCCGCCGTCACGCTGGCCATCGCCAAGCGCGCAGGCGCCAATGCCGTGACCGTGGCCGAGGCCATTTTGCATGATCTGGACCGGCTGCAAACCTCGCTGATCCCGGATGAGGTTCAGGTTACCGTGACCCGCGATTACGGCGAAACCGCGAATGAAAAGGCCAATGAGCTGCTGTTCCATCTGGGCCTTGCGACGCTGTCGATCATCGCGCTGGTCTGGCTGGCCATCGGCTGGCGCGAGGCGGTCGTGATCGCCATCGTCATCCCCGTCACCATCCTGATGACGCTGTTTGCCAGCTGGATCATGGGCTATACGCTGAACCGGGTCAGCCTGTTCGCGCTGATCTTTTCCATCGGCATTCTGGTCGATGACGCCATCGTGGTGATCGAGAACATCGCCCGGCACTGGGCCATGGGCGACGGGCGGGGCCGCGTCACCGCCGCCATCGACGCCGTGGCCGAGGTCGGCAATCCCACTATCGTCGCCACCCTGACCGTGGTTGCCGCCCTGCTGCCGATGCTGTTCGTCAGCGGGCTGATGGGGCCTTATATGTCGCCGATTCCAGCCAATGCCTCGGCGGCGATGATCCTGTCCTTTTTCATCGCGGTCATGGTCACGCCCTGGCTGATGGTCAAGATCGCGGGCCGCGCACCTGCCCATGCCCGCGACGATACCCATGACCATACCGGCGCCGATGCGCATGGGGGCAGGCTGGGCCGCATCTATGCCGCCGTTGCGCGCCCGGTGCTGGCCACAAGGACCGGGGCCGCGCTGTTTCTGGCGGCGGCGATCATGCTGTCCTTTGGCTCGCTCGGGCTGCTTTATACGCGCGATGTCACGGTCAAGCTGCTGCCCTTTGACAACAAGTCAGAACTGGCCGTGATGATCGACCTGCCCGAAGGCGCCAGCGTCGAGGCCACCGACCGCGTGGCGCAGGATGTCACCGCCGTGGCAATGGCCCTGCCCGAGGTGCTGACCGCCCAGACCCATGCCGGCACCGCAGCGCCCTTTAATTTCAACGGCCTGGTGCGCCACTATTACCTGCGCGCCGCGCCGCAGCTGGGTGATGTGCAACTGAACCTGACCGCCAAGCATCACCGCAGCCGCGCAAGCCACACCATCGCGCTGGATCTGCGCCAGCGGCTGGCCGCGCTGGACCTGCCCGAGGGCACAGTGCTGAAGGTGGTCGAGCCGCCGCCCGGACCGCCGGTCATCGCGACCCTGCTGGCCGAGGTCTATGGCCCCGACGCAGATACCCGCCGCGCCGTCGCGACCGAGCTGCGCCGCGCCTTTTCCGAGGTGCCCTTCATCGTCGATATCGACGACAGCTTCGGCGTCCGCCCGCAGCGGCTGCGCGCGACCATCGACACGCAACAGGTTGATTTCTTTCAGGTTCAGGAACAGGATATATTCGACACGCTGGCAACGCTGACCGGGACCACGACCGTCGGCTATTCCCATCGCGGCGGCGGGCGCCAGCCGATCCCGATCACGCTACAGCGCGAAAAAGGCGCGAACCGGCTGGACGAGGCCGCGCTGACCACGCCGGTTCCCGCCAATCTTCTGCCCGGCGCGCGCGGCGTGGTGGAACTGGGCGATGTGATCACCGTCACCGCCGAACAGGGCAGCTATCCGGTCTTTCGTCACAATGGCCGCGATGTCGAGATGGTGACGGCCGAACTGGCCGGCGCCTTCGAGGCCCCGCTTTATGGCATGCTGGCCGTGGGCGAGTTGCTGGCCTCGCGCGACTGGCCCGAGGGGATGCAGCCCGATATCCGCCTGAACGGCCAGCCGCGGGATGAGAGCCGCCCCGTCATTCTGTGGGATGGCGAATGGGAGGTGACATGGGTCACCTTCCGCGACATGGGCGCGGCCTTCGGTGTGGCGCTGCTGGGCATCTATATTCTGGTCGTGGCGCAATTCGGCAGCTTTCGGCTGCCACTGGTGATCCTGACCCCGGTGCCGCTGACTTTCCTCGGGATCATGGCCGGGCACTGGCTGTTCGGGGCACCGTTTTCGGCCACCTCGATGATCGGCTTCATCGCACTGGCCGGGATCATCGTGCGCAATTCGATCCTGCTGGTCGATTTCATCCGCCACGCCGATCCCACCGGAAAATCCACGCTGGAGATCCTGATCGAGGCCGGCGCCATCCGGTTCAAGCCCATCATCCTGACCGCGCTCGCCGCGATGATCGGCGCGGCGGTGATCCTGACCGACCCGATCTTTCAGGGCCTCGCCATCTCGCTGCTGTTCGGGCTGCTCAGCTCTACCTTGCTGACGGTCCTTGTCATCCCGGCCATCTACCGGGTGTTCCGTCCCAACCTTGCAACCACAGGAGTGTAATATGACCGTTGATCAAGCCGTCCGTCTTTTCGCAGGCTCCATGATTCTGCTGAGCCTCGCGCTGACATATTGGGTTTCGCCGCATTTCGTCTGGCTGACCGCGTTTGTCGGCTTCAACCTGATGCAGTCATCGCTGACCGGCATCTGCCCGGCGGCCATGCTGTTTCGCAAAATGGGCCTTGGTGAGGGCTGTAGCACGTCGGCACGTTGAGGCGGGTCGGTCCTGGGCGCGATCTTGCTGTGCCGGCTCGCTCGGTGTAGCCCACCAGCTATGTGCCTTGACCTTGTCCGGCTGTAAGACCGCTGCGGGCGGCTTGGCTTTGCGCGCATAGCGGGCTGCGGTCTTGAGGGCCGCGCCGCAATTGCCGCGCGCGGTCCATTGCCCGCGCCACCCGGTCAACGGACCCGGATGCGCGCGGGCGCCGACGGTGGATATCCGCCGCCGGCCTCAGGCCGGCGCGCAGGCATCCACCGCTATCTGGTAAAGGCTGCTCGTCGCGGTCATGAACAGGCGATTTCCCCGCGGGCCACCAAAGCACAGGTTGGAGACCACCTCTGGCACCAGAATTTTGCCCAGCAGGGTGCCATCCGGGGCAAACACATGCACGCCATCCCCGGCCGAGGACCAGATGTTTCCGGCGGCATCAGAACGGATGCCGTCGGGCAGCCCGGTCTCGATCAGCGCAAAGTCGCGCCCCGGCCCGACGCTGCTTGCATCGGCCGAAACCTCGTGAACACGGATGACCGCGGGCACCTCTGCGTCATGGCTGGAGCCGGATTCCGCCACATAGAGCAGCCGCTCATCGGGCGAGAAACACAGCCCGTTCGGCTGGGTCATGTCGGTGATGACCGCCACCGGCGCGCCGCCATCCGCAGGCAGGCGATAGACGTAGCTGCCCTTTTGTTCGGGCGTCGCGCGATAGCCCTCAAGGTCGGACAGAATGCCATAGGTCGGATCCGTGAACCAGATACTGCCATCGCGACGCACCACTACGTCATTGGGAGAGTTCAGCCGCCGGCCGTCATGTTCGCTCGCCAGCACGGTGATGCGACCGTCATGTTCCGTCCGCCGCAGGCAGCGCGCGCCGTGGTGACAGGTCACAAGCCGCCCCAGCGGATCGCGCGTATTGCCATTCGAATAATCGGAATCGGTGCGAAAGATGCTGCATCCGGTCCCGGCCGTCCAACGCATCATCCGTCTGGCCGGGATATCCGAAAACAGCAGCGTCTCAAAGGCGGGAAACCAGACCGGACCCTCGGCCCATTCGAATCCGCTGCCGATCTGCTGCAATCGCGCATTCGGATGGATGAGGTTGCGAAAGCGCGGGTCGCGGGACTCGTAAAGGCGGGGGCTTCCGGTCACGTATGAGCCTTTCTTCCACTGGCCATCGTTACGATGGCGATGATGATGGCGCCGGTCAGCAGCAGGCGCAGCCCGGCCCCGAGGCCATAGGAATTGAGCATGGCAACAATCAGATACATGAACAGCGCACCCGCCCATATCCCCGGCACGTTGGAATTGCCGCCCGCGATGGACGAACCGCCGATGACCGTCACGGCAATAGACATCAGCAGGAACTCGGTGCCCATATTCAGCGCGGCCCCGCCCGAAAAACAGGCCAGCAGAAACCCGGTCAGCCCGGCCAGCGTGGCACACAGAATATAGGTCCGCGCCGCGATCCCGGCGACCGGCACGCCGGCCAGCCGCGCGGCCCGCATGTTCTGGCCGATGGCGGACAGGCGGCGGCCATAAGGCGCACGGTTGAGCAAAAACCAGACCGCGATACTGACCGCCAGCGCCGTCCATGCAAGGTTCGGCACGCCCAGCAGCGCGCCGCCGGTGGTAAAATCGGCCAGCACCTGCGGCGGCTTGATCCGCAGGCCCCGGTTCGACCAGATCGCCAGCGACTGATAGATGAAACTGGCCGACAGCGTCGCCACGATCGGCGGGATGCGGAACAGCCGGATCAGCGCATAATTCATCGCCCCCGCCGCCGCGCCGACGCCAAGGGCAACCGCCAGCCCGGCAAGGACGACCAGGGGCACCGGCCCCGCCATCCCGCCCATCAGCTTGAGCGACAGGGTGGCGGCCAGTGTCATGGTGGCCGGGATCGACAGATCGACATTGCCCGGTCCCATGGTGATGACCAGCATCTGCCCCAGCCCCGTCAGCACCGAAAAGCTGGCAAATGTCAGCGTCGCCACCGCCAGCGCCGCCGGTCCTCCGCCCTGCCCTGACAACGCGGCCGTGGCCGCAAAGGCGGCAAAGGCCGCAACCCAGGCCCAGAACCAGGGCGCCCGGTGGACTCTGACAAGCGCGGCGGTCATGACCGCCGCTCCACCCGGCGCACCAGCAGCCGTGCCGCCAGAACGATCAGCAGGATCACGCCCTGCGCGCCGATCTGCCAATCCGGCGACAGGCGCAGGAATGACAGGAAGCTGCCGGCAAGCGTCAGCGTCAGCGCGCCGATCACCGCGCCGACCGGCGAGACACGCCCGCCGGTGAACTCGCCGCCGCCAAGGATGACCCCGGCGATGGACAAAAGCGTATAGCGCAGCGCGATATTGGCATCACCCGAGGTCGTCAGCCCGATCAGCGCCAGCCCCGAGGCCACCGCAAACAGCCCCGCCAGCGCATAGGCCATTGCGCGCAGCCGCACGGGCGAATGGCCGGCACGGGTCAGCGCGCGCGGATTGCCACCCAGCCCGCGCAGCCGCACGCCAAGGGCAGACCGCATGACCAAGAGATGCGCCACCACCGCGATCAGCACGCTGGCGATGATCGCCATCGGCACCATGGGCGGCTTTGCCTTCATGATCGCGACGATCCAGGCCGGCGCGGTCCCCCCCGGCGAGGGCAGGATCAGCACCGCAGCCCCCGCCCAGATGAATGACATGCCCAGCGTGACCACGATCGAGGGCAGTCCGCGCCACTCGATCAGCGCGCCCATCGCCGCATAGGCCAGCACACAGCCACCCAGCATGGCCACACCCAGCAGGGGCTGGTCCGGCAGGATCGCGGCACCGATACAGGCCACAAGGCTGACAAAGGCACCCATCGACAGGTCGATATCATTGACCATGATGATCAGCATCTGAGCCACCGTCGCCAGCGCAATCGGCACCGCCAGATTGAACAGCAGATTGACGCCCATATAGCTCATGGCGCGCGGCTGAAGCCAGAACACCGCCACGATCAGCAACATGAGCGAGATCACCGGCAGGGCCAGCCGCAGGTTCACACGCCCGCTCATGCCGCCTGATCTCCGAATTCGAACGAGGCGGCGAGGATATTTTCCTCTGTGATCGCCTCGCCCTTCAGCTCGGCCGAGATGGCGCCGTCGCGGAACACGTAAACACGGTCGCAATTGCCGATCTCGTCCATCTCGGTCGAATACCACAGGAAGGTGCGGCCCGTATCGGCGGCGCGGCGGATCATCTCATACACCTCGGTCTTGGTGCCGATATCGACGCCGCGCATCGGGTCATCCATGACGATCACCTGCGCCGGCGTGGCAAGGGCACGGGCGAACAGCACCTTTTGCTGGTTCCCGCCCGACAGTGACAGCAGCGGATTGCCCAGATCGGGGCTGCGGATGTCGATGCGGTCCTTCCAGTCCTGCGCCAGCGCGGCCTCGGCGCGGCGCTCGATCATGCCGCGGCGGATCAGGCCGGAGAGCGCCGCCAGCGACAGGTTCCAGCGGATCGACCAGCCCGGCATCACCCCGTCGCGGCGCCGGTCGCCGGCGACAAAGGCAGCGGCCGGCCGCGCCGGGGCACGCCAGTCCGAACTGGTGGACAGATAATAGCGCGCCAGCGCCTCGGCCTGACCATGCCCGGCAAGGCCGGCCAGCCCGACGATCTCGCCACGGCCGGCGCAAATGCCCTCGGGTGTGGTCAGGATCGGCGCGCCATCCTCTGGTGCCGCGCGCGCGCGGCCGGTGGCCTCACCGCTGGCGTCATCATGGTGATCCTCGGCGACATGGCCCATCAGATCGACCAGCACCTGCCGGTTCAGTTCACGCGCGGGACGGTCCGCGATCTTGCGGCCATCCTTCATCACCACGATCCGGCTGGCGACGGTGAACACCTCGCCCAGCATATGGGTGATAAAGATCACCGCACCGCCCCCGGCACAAAACCGCTGCACATGTGCCAGAAGCTGCGCCGCGATGCTGGCATCCAGCGACGAGGTCGGTTCATCCAGAACCACCATCCGCAACGGCACCGGCCCTTCGGCGAAACCGACCGCGATTTCAACCATCTGCTGTTCGGCCAGCGTCATATCCGCAACCAGCTGATCCGGCCGCAGATGATGACCGGGAAAGATGCGGTCGAGGCTGGCCTGAATGCGCGCCGCCGCGCGCGGCCGCCAGCGCCATCCGCCAAGATCGGGCTGCGCGATCTGAAGGTTCTCCAGCGCGGTCAGGTTGGGACATAGCGTGCCTTCCTGCGACACGGCGCGGATACCGGCCTCGGCCGGGCCGCCACCCCCCACCCATGCAACGCGCCCGCTGCTGGGTTTCAGCAGACCGGTCACAAGATTGACCAATGTGGACTTGCCGGCACCATTATGCCCGACCAGGCCGATACATTCGCCCTGAGCGATGCGCAGATCGACCTCTGCCAGCGCCTGAAGCGTGCCAAAACTGCGCGAGGCCGCTGTCAGCGTGACGACCGGGGCATCTTCTGCCCCGGTCCCTTTATGGCTGCTGTCCGACGCCATCACTTGCCGGCGATCACGGCCTTGGCGTCATCCAGCGAGTAATCGACATTGGTCACCCCGCCCTCGGGCGTGTTTTCCAGCGCCGCATCCAGCCCGTCCTGATCAACGGTCAGGAACGGCACCGTCAGATCCTTTGGCACCTCCGCCCCGTCCAGAATCTGCTGAGCGATCCAGAAGGCCAGCGTCGAGACCCCCGGCGCGATCGAGGTGGAGATCGTCTCATAGCCATTGGCGTCGCGCTGTTCGGCCCACCATTTCAGTTCATCCTGACGGTTTCCCATGACGATGATGGGCGTCGGGCGTCCCGCCGCAGCGAATGCCTGCGCCGCGCCATAGCCGTCGCCGCCCTGTGTCACCACGCCGGCAATTTCAGGCAGTGACGGCAGGATGCCGGCCACGGCTTTCTGGGCCACGTCCTGCGCCCAGTCGCCATTCACCGCTCCGACGATGGTAAATTGCGGATGTGCCGCCACGCCGGCCTCGATCCCGGCGTGAATCTCGTCATCGACCGATACGCCGGCCAGACCGCGGATCTCCAGCAGGTTGCCGCCCTCGGGCAGGCGGGTTGCCAGATAGTCGATCTCATCGGAGCCCATCTTGCGGAAATCGACCTGCACCCGCCAGGCGCAAGGCTCGCTGACAATGCCGTCGAACGACACAACGGTGATCCCGGCATCGCAGGCCTCTTTGACCGCGCCGTTCAGCGCCGTGGGCGAGGCAGCATTGATAACGATGGCGTCATAGCCTTGCAGGATCATGTTCTGGATCTGCGCGGCCTGCTCGGTCGCCTGATTTTCCGCGGTGGTAAAGGCGTCCGCCGCCGCGACGATCCCGTCCTCGACCGCCTTGCCGGTCACACGTGTCCAGCTTTCCAGCATCGCCTGACGCCAGCTGTTGCCGGCATAGTTGTTGGACAGCGCAATCCTTTTATCGGCCGTATCCGCACTGACCGCCGAGGACGACATCACCATCCCGGCCAGTGCCGTTGCCATCAGAAACCCGTTCCGAGCTTTCATCTTTCTTTCTCCTCCCGTCGGGGGCCGCGCACGGTTGCAGCCCCCATTTCCCTGAATACAGGATCATCCAGAGCCACCGGTCTGCAAAGCATAAAATCCGGGGCTTGCTGCGCTCGCCCGCGACGCATGTGCGGGAATCCGCAAGTTCTGCCTGTCGGCGTGGCGCGGCCGCCCCGGCTGTGCCATCGTGGTTCCGTTACCCGACCCAAGAGATGCCCGAAGATGGAGCCTTCCGCCGACCGCCTGCCCGCCCTTGCCGATGAGGATGCCCGGCCGTTGCAGCCTCATCTGTTCCGCATCTCGCGGGCGCTTGCGGGTCGGCTGGACTTTCGCTCGGCAATCAACAGCGTCGCGCAGGAGATCCGCTGCTTTCTGCCCTATGACCATCTGGACATCTGCCTTTTGCGCCATGATGGCAGGTTATCCGCCGCCTATGAGACCGGCATCGACACGGCATGGGGCCGGTTCGAGGGCAGCGTGGCGGGCAGCCCGATCCGCGAGTTGCTGACCGGTGTGGTCGACTATTTTCTCGCCGCGGATGCGACACGCGATCTGCGGTTTCAGCACCCTGACGCGTTTTGCGCGCCGATCCTCGATCATGGGCTGCGTTCGCGTGTGCATGTCCCGCTGGTCGTCTCGGACGGTATTATCGGCGCGCTCAGCATCTCGCGCAAGGCGGCGGACTCCTATGATCTTCGCGATGTGACGGCGGCGCGTTTTGTCGCTGATCTGATCTCGCCCTATATGTTCGCCCTGCGCGAGGCCGAGCGCTCGCGCCATGCGGCCATCGTCGAGGCCGAGGCGCGCGCCCGTGAAGAAGGGCTGCGGCAGGGCGCGCTCAACCTGACAGAGGCGCTGGAAAAAGAGCGTCAGCGCATCGGCATGGACCTGCATGATCAGGTTCTCGCCGATCTCAGCCGCCTGATGCGCGAGCTGTCGCAGCCCGGCGGTATCGACGCCGAGACGGTTCTGGCGCGGCTGGATCACAATGTCATGGACCTGCGCCGGGTGATCAACGAGGCGGTTCCGACCATCCTCGAGATGTTCGGCTTTGCCCATGCCGTGCGGGTTCATCTGGAACGCGCGGCGGCGGCCGGGACGGTCATCGGCGTGCGCGACGAAAGCCGCAACGTCATCGACCAGCTTGATCCGGTTATCCGCATCGCGCTTTACCGGATCGCGCAGGAGGCAATCAACAATGCCTGCCGCCACGCCGATGCCGGACGGATCGAGGTCCGCATCATCGCCGGCACACGGCTGCGCATCATCATCGCGGATGACGGCTGCGGCCTGTCCGAAGAGGCGCGGCGCAGCCGCCGCAATGGCGGGCTGTCACATATGCGCACCCGCGCGCATCTGATCGGCGCCCGCCTGTCCGTGCGCAGCGGGCGCAGCGGAACCAGTATCAGCGTCATGTTGCCTGCCGCCACGAATATCCATGATTGGCCCCGTCAATGAAAATCCTGCTTGTTGAAGATGACCCGATGCACGCCGCATTCATGCGCGACGCCGTGATGCAGTCCCTGCCCGAGGTTACGCAGGTTCTTGCCGCGGATAACGGCCGCGATGGCGAGATCCTGGCACGCCAGGGGGTCGAGGCGATTGTCATGGATCTTCAGATGCGGGTGCGCAACGGCATCGACGCCGCGCGCACGATCTGGTCAGAGCGGCCCGAGACGCGCATCCTGTTCTGGTCGAACTATGCGGACGAGGCCTATCTGCGCGGGCTGGCGCGCATCGCGCCGATCGGCTCGCCCTATGGCTATGTTCTCAAGACCGCGCCTGTCCAGCGCCTGCATCTGGCGCTGCGCGCGGTGCTGGTCGAGGGGCAGGTGCTGATCGACCGTGAAATTCATCGCATCCAGCAACGCCAGTTCCGGCCCGGCGCCACCCTGAACGAGAGCGAATATGCCGTTCTTCTTGATATGGCGGTGGGCCTTCCCGACCGCGCGATTGCCCGCCGCCGCGGAATGTCGGAGCGCACGGTTCAAAACCGCTTGCTGGCCATTTATGACAAGCTGGCGGTGGATCTGCCCGATCCCGACGCGCCGATGATGAACAAGCGCGTGCGCGCGATTGCCTGCGCGCTGACAAGCGGCACGCTGAACACCGAGGCCCTTCGTATCGCCGAACGCGAGATGCGGGAATGGTTGCAGCGATATCCGGGCCGGTAATACCGGGCATATGCCGGGCGGGCGCGATAGGGCGCGACCAGCCTGGGGGCGCCGGAATACCGCATACCTGCGACCCCGGTGCATCCCGCCCTGACCCCGGCCGCGCGTTTGATGGCGGGGGCCATTCTGGCATCCGCCCTGATGAGCTCACGCCATCACGCGCCGGTCAGGCCGGCAGATACCCTTGCGGGAAAACGACAGGCCACATCTGGACACCCGCGACACCGGCAGAATGCAAGACCGCGCCGGGCAGGTCATCGCGGCATTCTGCGGGGCGCGCGCGCGGGGGGGGGTAACGCGCCGAGCGCGGTGTGACCGTAACCCCCGCCGACGGCGCGCGCGCACGGGCGGTAATGCATACATCGGCGGCGCGGACTGATGCGCGGTGGCTGCGGGGCGCGCGCGGGCAACGCATTCTGGAACACCATCGTCATCTGCACGAGGTCGCGGCGCGCGCGCGTAATGCGGCGAGGATCGGGCGCGCGAGGATTATCTGCGCTCGCGGGGCGCGCGCGGGTAATGCTGATGCGAACCATGCCCCTGTCCGGGAGGGATGTCGCCTGCCTCACCCCTCTTGTGGCACGGGCTTTCACGGCCACGCCCGGCGAAAGCGCGCCGCAGGCCGCAGGATCTGCCATGCCCGCGCACCCCGCTGTCAGGCGCGCCTTTTGCCGTGCTGAAACCTTGCCGCGCCGGCCCCGGCCTTTCACGCGATCAGGTTGATGCCCTGCACCCGCACAGCCCGGCCGGACCTCCTTGGGCTGGCAGAGGCGGCGACAGGACCAGCTATCCGCGCCAGACGATCACCCCAGCCGGTAATTCGGGCTTTCCCGCGTGATCTGAACATCATGCACATGGCTTTCCTTCAGTCCCGCGCCGGTGATGCGGACGAATTCGCAGCGCTGCCGCATCTCTTCGACGGTGGCGCATCCGGTATAGCCCATCGCCGCGCGCAGACCGCCGACCATCTGGTGTATGACCGCACCAACCGCGCCCTTGTAGGGAACCTGCCCCTCGATCCCTTCGGGCACCAGCTTGTCAGAGGCTGCATCCTTCTGGAAATAGCGGTCGGCCGATCCGCGCGCCATCGCCCCAAGGCTGCCCATGCCGCGATAGGATTTGAACGAGCGGCCCTGATACAGAATGACCTCGCCCGGTGATTCGTCGGTGCCGGCGATCGCGCTGCCGACCATGGCACAGCTGGCCCCCGCCGCGATGGCCTTGGCAAAATCGCCCGAGAACTTGATGCCGCCATCCGCGATCACCGGCACGTCACCGGCGGCGCCGGCGACATCCATGATGGCGGTCAGTTGCGGCACGCCGACACCGGCGACGATGCGCGTTGTGCAGATGCTGCCCGGCCCGATGCCGACCTTGACCGCGTCCGCGCCGGCACCGATCAGGGCGCGGGCGGCATCGGCGGTCGCGATATTGCCCGCAACGATCTGGATGGCAGAGGAAAAGCCGCGAAGCCGTTCGACCGCCATGGCAACCCCTTCGGAATGGCCATGCGCGGTGTCGATCACCACCATATCGACACCGGCCTCGATCAGCGCCTGAGACCGCTCGAATCCCTCATTGCCAACGGTCGAGGCCGCCGCGACGCGCAGCCGGCCCAGATCATCCTTGCAGGCCAGCGGGTTCAGAACAGATTTCTCGGTATCCTTCAGCGTCAGCAGGCCCGTCAGATGACCGTGCCCGTCGGTTATCAGCAGCTTTTCGATCCGGCGCGCCTTCATCATGGCAATGGCCTCGGCGCGGTCGGCAGGCTCGCGCAGGATGGCGAGGTTGTCGGCCGTCATCATCACGCGCACCGGGGTTGCGTCATCGCTGGCAAAGCGCATGTCGCGGTTGGTGACGATGCCGACCACGCGCCCGGCCTCGTCCACGACCGGGAAACCGGTGACGTTATAGCGATCCTGCAACGCCTTGGCATCGGCCAGCGTCTGATCGGGGCGCAGCGTGATCGGGTTATAGACGATACCGGATTCAAAGCGCTTGACGCGGCGGACCTCATCGGCCTGCTGCTCGACGGTCAGGTTACGGTGCAGCACACCCATGCCGCCGGCCTGTGCCATGGCGATCGCCATCCGGCTTTCGGTTACGGTATCCATGGCCGAGCTGAGCAGCGGGATATTCATGGCGATGGCGCGGGTGACGCGCGTGGTGACATCGGCAGTCGAGGGCATGACCCGCGAGGCCGCCGGAACCAGAAGAACATCGTCGAAGGTGAGTGCCTCACGAATCTGCATCGCAGCTATCCTTTTGGGGGTTCGTTTGGCAGTTCCCCTTTTCACCTTGCGCGGGTTTTGTCCACCCCCTGCCCGCCCGCCAGGGCATGTTCACGCAATCGCGGCGTTCGTCTTGACCGCAAGCCGTCCGCGCGCCCAGTCCCGCAGGATCATAAAGGCAATCGGCGGCACGATCATCGTGGCCAGGATCAGCACCAGCCCGGCGCCCAGGCGCAGCGGCTCGGAGGGGATCAGATCATGGAGCAGCCAGAACAGCCCCGCCGTCGCCGCGAGCGGAAAGGTGAATGCCCCCCATAGCGGCGAAGGCCCGGCCACCGTCAGCCAGCGCCCGCCCACAAGCAGCGCGGCCAGCAACAGCGCCGCGGCGCCCGCGCCGATCAGCCCAAGCGTCAGGTGACCAGTCAGCAGCGCCACCGAGGAACACAGCGCCATCGGCGCGAGATGAATAGCCAGCATCGGACGCAGCGGCGGCGGCGGCGGGCCGGCGATGAACTGACGCGCGCTGACGAACCAGACAAAGCACGCCATCGCCAGCATCGGCCACAAAAGGACATTGGCCAGCCCCTCCCATCCCAGCAGCGGGGCGGCACGGGCGGCAACGATGAAACCGACCCAGTTCAGATGCCAGGCCGGCGTTACGGTGCGGACCTCGGGCGGGCCGGCGCGGAACACCGCCAGCAGCACCGTCAGCATGGCCAGATGCGTCCCCAGACCCGCGACCAGCACAACCCGCCCCAGCCAGGGCGCATAGGCCGACAGCACAGCCGCCAGCATATAGATGCCGACAACCCCGGCACCGACCCCGGCACGGCCCGGTAGGATACGCAATTCGTCAAACAGCACAGCCGGCCGGCGCGCCAGCTTGACCCCATAAGCGGTGAGGGCAAAGACAAACAGCGCCACCGCGATACCATCAAGCATCCCCGACAGGCCGGGCGGCAGCGCGAAATGCACAATCGCCAGACGCCAGGCCATCGCCAGACCAAGCAGGCCCAGCAGCGGCGGAAATACAGCCGGCGGCACACGCCGCCACAGACCGGCAGGCACCTGCCGGGGCATCGCGAATTTAAGTCTCTCGGCCATATCTCACCCGCCTTTCTCTGCCACAGCACCGCGAAACGGGGCGATGGCGCGCGAAACGTTGCATCTAGGCCACGCCAGAGGCAACCCCCCCAAAGTGAACGCCACGTCATTTCCGCGCGGTGATTGACCGGCACCGGAAACGGGGATCATGCTTGAGATATGGAAGGGCGCGGCCACATCGCCGCGAAAGGGAGGAATGATAATGAAAAACGCAGCATGGAAACTGCTGTCGGGCGTGGCAGTCATGGCGGTCACGACCGCGCCGGCCCTGGCTGGCGGGATCGAGCGCGCACCGCAATCGCTCGGCATCCTGTTCGAGCAGGGCAATTACGCAGAACTGAGCTTTGGCGGCGTCACGCCCAAGGTGACCGGCCGCGACATCATGGGCTTCGGGACCGGTGATGTGGCCTCGGGCTATGGCTTTGTCGGGCTGGCCTACAAGCACCAGTTCAACGACAACCTGTCGGCGGCTGTCATCTTTGAACAGCCCTTCGGCGCGGATGTCAGCTATCCGATGGCTGCTGATGGCGGATCGCCGGTGCTGGGCGGCACAAAGGTCACGATCAACTCGACGACCTATACCGCGCTTCTGCGTTACAAGATGGATAACAATGTCTCGTTCCATGGCGGTATCCGGGGGTCTTATGCCGATGGCAAGGTCTCGCTGCGCGGGCCGGGCTATGGCGGCGAGCTGAACACCGGAACCGGCGTCTCGGGCTATGATCTCGACATCAATGGCACGCTTGGCGTCGGCTGGGTCGCGGGTGTCGCCTATGAGGTGCCCGATATCGCTGCGCGGATCTCGCTGACCTATAACTCGCCCATCACCCATGATTTCAAGATGAAGGAAAGCTATCGCGGCCTGGCAACGATTTCGGATGCCAAGCACGAGGTCAAAACCCCGCGCAGCTGGGTGCTGGAGGGTCAGACCGGGGTCGCGGCCGACACGCTCGTCTTCGGCTCGATCCGCTGGGTGAAATGGTCCGAGTTCGAGGTCGATAACGCGGTCTTCCCGCTGCCCAACGGTGCGCCGCTGGTCGAGCTGGCCGACACCACGACCTATACGATCGGCGTCGGGCGCAGGTTCAATGAAAACTGGTCCGGCTCGGCTTCGCTGCTTTACGAACCCTCTGAGGGTGACACCGTTTCACCGCTGGCACCGACCAACGGGCGCAAGGGTGTCACACTGGCCGCAGTCTATACCCAGGACCGCCTCAAGGTGACGACCGGCATCAACTATACCAAGCTGGGCGATACGCCGCTTGGCGTCGGTCCCAGCGGGGCCAAGCGCGAGGTCGCCAAGATGGATGGCGGTCATGCCTGGGGCCTTGGCGTCCGCATCGGCTATTCGTTCTGAGAACAGCCGTCATCACCTGAGCTGATCACGAAAAGCCCCGCCCGCGCGGGGCTTTTCCCGTCCCGGGGCTGCTGGTCGCGGCGCCCCCCTTTTCTATCGCGCCCCGGCTGCCTAGATTGCCCGCCAAAGGAGCCGGCATGAAATATTCCTCGGGACAGGACTGGATGCGCAGCCCCCGCAAGCGGGTGATGCTGTTTGGCATGTCGGGTCTTGGCAAGACCTATCTGTCGTCGATGCTGCGGGCCTCGAATACGTGGTTCCATTACAGCGTCGATTACCGCATCGGCACCCGCTACATGGGCGAGCTGATCGCCGATAACTTCAAGCGCGAGGCGATGAAGGTGCCGTTCCTGCGCGAATTGCTGCTGTCGGATTCGGTCTATATCGCCTCGAATATCACCTTCGACAATCTGTCGCCGCTGTCGACCTATCTGGGCAAGCCCGGCAGCGTGACCCGCGGCGGGCTGGAGTTCGACGACTATATGCGCCGCCAGAACGAACATCGCGCGGCCGAGATTGCGGCAATGCTGGATACCGGCCATTTCATTGACCGCGCGCATGACATCTATGGCCTGCCGCATTTCGTCTGCGATACCTCGGGTTCGATCTGCGAGGTGGTCGAGCCGGACGCCCCCGGCGACCCCGTTCTGGCGGCGCTGGAGCGCGAGTTGCTGATGGTCTGGATCAGGGGATCTGACGCCCATACGGCCGAGCTGGTGCGCCGCTTTGACCGCGCGCCCAAGCCGATGTATTACCAGCCCGCCTTTCTCGACCGGGCGTGGACAGAATACCGTATGGAAAAAGGGCTGCGGGGCGATCAGGTCGACCCTGACGCTTTCATCCGCTGGACCTATGCCCGCGCCCTTGCCCATCGCCAGCCGCGATATGAGGCGATGGCCCGGCGCGGGATTACCATCCTCGCCGAAGAGGTCGCCGATATCCGCACGCCCGCCGAATTTGATGCGCTGATCGCCCGCGCCATCGACCGCAAGAAAGACTGAACCCATGCCGATCACCCTGCCCAGCGACCTGCCCGCCTATGACATCCTGTCGGATGAGGGCGTCATGGTCATGTCGCCGGGCCGGGCCGCGACACAGGACATCCGGCCGCTGCGGATCGCGCTGCTGAACCTGATGCCGAAAAAGATCCAGACCGAAACGCAGTTCGCCCGGCTGATCGGCGCCACGCCCCTGCAAATCGACTTTCAGCTTATCCGCATGTCGGATCATGAAAGCCGCAACACCGCCGCCGACCATCTCGCCAGTTTCTACCGCCCCTTTCGCGAGGTCGAGGCCGCCGGCGAGAAATTCGACGGGCTGATCGTCACCGGCGCGCCGGTCGAAAAGCTGCCCTTCGATCAGGTGACCTATTGGGACGAGTTGAGGCGCCTGTTCGACTGGACGCAGGGCCATGTCCATTCGACCATGGGCGTCTGCTGGGGCGGCATGGCGATGGCATGGCATTTTCACGGCCTGCCCAAGCACCTTCTGGACGACAAGGCCTTCGGCTGTTTTCGCCACCTGAACCTGGCCCCGGCCAGCCCGTATCTGCGCGGATTCTCTGATGACGTGCTGGTTCCGGTCAGCCGCTGGACCGAAATACGCCAGCCTGATATCGACGCCCGCCCCGGTCTGGTCACCCTGCTGGCCGGGGAAGAGGCCGGGCCATGCATCGTCGAGGATGCCGGCCACCGCGCGCTCTATGTCTTTAACCATCTGGAATATGAATCCGGCACCCTGAAAGAGGAATATGACCGCGACATTGCCACCGGCAAGCCGATCAGCGTGCCGCGCAACTATTACCCCGATGACGACCCCGCGCGCGCGCCCTCGAACCGCTGGCGCAGCCATGCGCATCTGCTTTATGGAAACTGGCTCAATGAGATCTATCAGACGACGCCTTTCGAGGCTGCGCAGATCGGCACCCGCAGCTGAGCCGCCTGCGGCCCGGCAGGCGCGGCCCGCCCGTTTGCAGGGGCGCGCGAGGCCGCAACCCATCCGCAGCAGCAGGCGGCAAGGGCCGGCATCGCCCGGACCGGATATGAACGCGTAACAGACAGCAGCCAAGGACATACGCATGCCCAAAGAGGACAAAGGCCCCCATCCGATGCCACTGGTCGGCAGGATCAGCGAATATTTCCAGAACTCTGCACCCGGAGATATCCGCAATGCGGTCGAAAAATCGGGCAAGGACGATATGCTCGACCCCTCCTTCCCTTATCCCGACGAGATGGGCAGCAAGGAATATAACAGCCGCCTTGTGGAATTGCAGGTCCAGCTGGTGCGGATGATGCATGACATCACCGTCACCGGCAAACGCGTCGCCGTGATCTTTGAAGGCCGCGATGCCGCCGGCAAAGGCGGCACGATCGAGCGGGTGCGCGAGAATCTCAACCCGCGTTCGGCCTATATCGTCGCCCTGCCCAAACCGACCGAACGCGAAGCGACCCAATGGTATTTCCAGCGCTATGTCGACTGGCTGCCGGCGGCGGGCGAGATCGCCCTGTTTGACCGCAGCTGGTATAATCGCGGCGTGGTCGAGCGCGTCTTTGGCTTTTCGACGGACCGCCAGCGCGAGCATTTCTTCCGCCAGCTGCCCGAATTCGAAGAGATGCTGGTTGATGATGGCGTGATCCTGATCAAGCTGTGGCTGAATGTCGGCCGTGCCGAACAGCTCAAGCGGTTTCTTTCGCGCGAGAAAGACCCGCTCAAGCAGTGGAAGCTCAGCTCGATCGACGTCGACGGTCTGGATAAATGGGATGATTATACCGATGCCATCACCGATACGCTGGCGCGTTCGCATACGCGCTCGGCGCCATGGACGGTGATCCGTTCGGATGACAAGAGGCGCGCGCGTATCGCGGCGATCCAGACGATCCTGCGCGCCGTGCCCTATCGTGGCCGCGAGGATCAGGTGATCGGCACAGCCGATCCCGAAATCGCGGGCGGGCCTGATATGCTCAGGCGCGGATCGGGCCGGGACTGAGCAGGCCAACAGCGGCGGGGGGCGCCGGTCGGCACCTGTTTCGCAGATCGCCTCGGCGCGCGCGCGGGCGGGCCACCGTTGATTTTGTGGGCGACAACCGCGTGATCCCTCGGGGCGCGCGCGGGCGGGCCCGTCAAGGGCCGGGACATTGTCGTTATGCCGCCCTCGGGGCGCGGGCGGGCGGGCCTGTGGTGTGGCGCGGCCCTTCCTTCCGGGGCAGGGTCGCGCGCCCGCAGCGCGTTTCTGCTTCGCGCCCCCAGGTCTTGCGCCCCG
>JAUNTL010000018.1 GCA_030538705.1 Paracoccus sp. (in: a-proteobacteria)
TGCCACAGTAAGGGGCGTGCCACGGTCAGGACGGGGCAGCGGGCAGGGGCGTGCAGCCGTCAGGATGGTGCGCGATCAGCAGGGTGCCGCGGTCAGGACGGATCACCCCCCTTGCCGGGGATGACGCGAAAGGCGGCGCGGCGCTCGTCCGGTGTGGCGGGCGGTTTTGCCCCTGCGGGCCTGCCGCCGGGTTTTGGTCCGCCGCCGCGTGGCGGGGGCGGGGGCGGGGGCGGCCGCCAGTCGGGCGCGCCATCGGCAAACCCGCCGGGACCGGGCCGCAGCGGGCGCGCGCCCTCGATCACCGGAAGATGCACGTCCCGGATCATGTCAAAGCGCCGTGGCGCGGCACCGCAAGGACTACCGCTGACCAGACAGCCAAGCGCGCGGCTGACATCGCCAAGATCGGATTTCAGCGGCAAAAGCATCATCCGCGCCTCCAACTCGCCGCGCCCGAAACCGGCGGGCGAGCGCAGCACCAGATCGGCGATCTGGGGGCCACGGAACACGGCCTCCAGCACATCCGACAGCTGCCCGCGCGACGGCGGGTTGAAAAGCGCGCTCAGCGGCATGCCACGCACCTCCATCCCCATCAGATCGACGAGATGGCGCCCGGCCAGCCGCAGCCGCGCCGCGCCCGGCGCCGTGCGTTCGAGGATAAAGGCGTAATCGACCGCCGGCCCCATCGCCGCAGGCGTGACATCGGTGCGATCAGGCACGGCCCGGCCAGCCCGCAGGCCGTCCCAGAAACCGCGCAGGCCGGCCACGATCCGCGCCGCGTCAAAGGGCGCGTCAGCAGGCGCGTGCCGGTCCAGCCGGATGACGCGATCATGATCCTGCACAGGGCCATCACCCCCCGCCTTGCCGTGATCCGGGCCGTCATTCATCTGTCGTGACCTGTCCTTGTCCCCGGATGCCGGGCCGCGTGCCAGCCCGTGCCGGCCTCCTTGTAACCCATCCCGGACCGGCGCGCGCATAAAATCTTGCCGGTTGGTTAAGGCACAAGGGGTTGATTCCCGCCGTGACAGCAGGGCAAATGCGCCAAATGAAAAGGGGGACGGGATGGACCGGACCGGACTGTTAATCATTCTGTCATCGCCATCCGGGGCGGGGAAATCGACGCTGGCGCGGCGGCTGATCTCATGGGATCCTACCCTGGCCTTTTCGGTCTCGGCCACGACGCGCCCGGCGCGCGCGGGCGAGATCGACGGCCAGCATTACCATTTCATCACCCGGCCCGAGTTCGCCGCCATGGTCGCGGCGGGCGACATGCTGGAACATGCCGAGGTATTCGGCAATCTTTACGGCAGTCCGCGCGGCCCGGTCGAGGCCGCGATGCTGGCCGGGCGTGACACGCTGTTTGACGTTGACTGGCAGGGCGGTCAGCAGATCCGCGCCAGCGTGCTGGGCGCGCATGTGGTCAGCATCTTTATCCTGCCGCCCTCGATGGCCGAGCTGGAGCGCAGGCTGGTATCGCGCGGACAGGACGCGCCCGAGGTGATCGCCGGGCGCATGGACAAAAGCCGGGGCGAGATTTCGCATTGGGCGGAATATGATTATGTCCTGGTCAATGACGATATAGAGGCAAGTTTTGAACGGATCTGTGCTGTCCTGACCGCCGAACGGCTGCGACGCGACCGCCAGAAGGGGCTGGGGCCATTCGTCAAGACGCTGATGGAAGGATAAGCGCATGATCTGGGAACTTGATGGCGTTGCACCACAGATCGCCGAGGACGCGTGGATCGCGCCGGATGCACAGATTATCGGCCGGGTGGTGATCGAACCGGGCGCAAGCATCTGGTGGGGCGCCGTGCTGCGCGGCGATAACGAAGAGATCCGCATCAGCGCCGGCGCCAATGTGCAGGATCTGTGCTGCCTGCATACGGATCCCGGCTATCCGCTGCATGTCGGCGAGAATGTCACCGTGGGTCATCGCGCCATGCTGCATGGCTGCACCATCGGCGCGGGTGCGCTGATCGGGATGGGGGCGACGGTTCTCAACGGCGCGCGGATCGGGGCGGGAACGCTGATCGGGGCAGGGGCGCTGATTTCCGAGGGCAAGGACATTCCCGGCGGCGTGCTGGTCATGGGCGCGCCCGGACGCGTCGTGCGCGAGTTGGATGCCGGCCAGATCGGGGGTCTGCTGGAATCCGCCCGGCGTTACAGCGCCAATGCCGCCCGCTTCCGCGACGGCATGAAACGGATCGGCTGAGGTGGACCGCCGCATCGTTCAGGATCTGATCGCGGCGATGCCGGTGCCGGTGCTGGCCGTCGATGGCGCGGCGCGTGTCATGGCCGCCAATGCGGCCGCAACCGCGCTGCTGGGCGCGCCGCTGACGGACCGCCCCTTTGTGACCGTGCTGCGCCATCCGGTCGTGGTTCAGGCCGTTGACGCCGTCCTTGACCCCGCCCATGTCGAGCCGCCGGTGCCGGACCCGACGCTGATGGCGGTGGCCTCGGGCGGGCATCGCAACCGGGTCGTGATCTCGGCCCGCGGGCGCGATATCCCGGCCGAGATCACCGTCTCGGCCCTGCCCGGACGCGCGGGCGCGCTGATCGTGATCGAGGACAGCTCCGGCCGCGAGGCCGCCGAACAGCAGCGCCGCGATTTCGTCGCCAATGTCAGCCATGAGCTGCGCACACCGCTGACGGCGCTGATGGGGTTTATCGAGACGCTGCGCGGCCCGGCCCGCAACGATGCCGACGCGCGCGAGCGGTTTCTGGCCATCATGGAGGCCGAGGCCAGCCGGATGAACCGGCTCGTGCTTGATCTTCTGTCGCTCAGCCGCGTCGAATCCGAGGAACGCCGCCGCCCGGCCGAACAGATCGACCTTGCCATGCTGGTGCGCGCCGTCGCAGCGACGCTGGCCCCGCAGGCGGCAGCGCAGGGCGTGCAGATCCGCGTCGAGGGCGCGGATGCGGGGCCAGAGCTGGTCGCGGGGGATGCCGATCAGCTGACGCAGGTGTTCCATAATCTGGTCGAGAATGCGGTGAAATACGGCGGCTCGGGCGGCGAGGTAATCCTGTGTCTCAGGCGGATCGCGCATGAGCCGACCCTGCGCGGCCCGGCCCTGTCGGTCACGGTGCGCGATCATGGCGAGGGGATCGATTCGATTCACCTGCCGCGGCTGACGGAACGTTTCTACCGCGTCGACAACCACCGCTCGCGCCAGCAGGGCGGCACCGGGCTGGGGCTGGCCATCGTCAAGCACATCATCAACCGCCATCGCGGCAAGCTGCGGGTCGAATCCGAACTCGGGCAGGGGTCATCCTTCAGCGTGATCCTGCCGGTGCAGCGCGACCGGCCGTAATCCCCCCTGCTTGCCGGACCGCGCCCGAGGGACTATCTGTCGCGGGAACGAAAGGGTTCGATGATGACGCATAATCCCATCCGTCCGTGGCGCGATATCGGGCGGCGGCGCTCGCGCCAGATCATGGTGGGCCGGGTTCCGGTCGGTGGCGATGCGCCGATCAGCGTCCAGACCATGACGAATACCGACACAACGGATGTGCGCGCGACTCTGGCACAGATCATCGCGGCGACCGAGGCCGGCGCCGATATCGTCCGCGTCTCGACCCCCGACGAGGCCAGCACGCGGGCGCTCTATGAGATCTGCCGCGAAAGCCCGGTTCCGGTCGTGGCCGATATCCATTTCCATTACCGTCGCGCAATCGAGGCCGCCCAGGCGGGGGCCGCCTGTCTGCGCATCAACCCCGGCAATATCGGCGATGCCCGGCGCGTGACCGAGGTGGTGCGCGCCGCGCGCGATCACGGCTGTTCGATCCGCATCGGCGTCAATGCCGGCTCGCTGGAGCGTCATCTGCTGGAAAAATACGGCGAGCCATGCCCCGATGCGATGGTCGAATCCGGGCTGGATCATATCAAGCTGTTGCAGGACAACGATTTTCACGAGTTCAAGATCAGCGTAAAGGCATCCGACGTCTTTCTGGCCGCAAGTGCCTATCAGCAGCTGGCGGATGCGACAGACGCCCCGATCCATCTGGGCATCACCGAGGCCGGCGGACTGCGCGGCGGGACGGTCAAATCCGCGATCGGGCTGGGAAACCTGTTATGGGCCGGTATCGGCGATACGATCCGGGTCAGCCTGTCGGCCGACCCGGTGGAAGAGGTCAAGGTCGGCTTTGAGATCCTGAAATCTCTTGGCCTGCGCACGCGCGGGGTTCAGGTCATCTCTTGCCCGTCCTGCGCGCGTCAGGGCTTTGACGTCATCAGGACCGTCGAAATCCTCGAGGAGCGGCTGGAACATATCAAGACGCCGATCTCGCTGTCGATCATCGGCTGCGTCGTCAACGGGCCGGGCGAGGCGCTGATGACCGATATCGGCTTCACCGGCGGCGGTGCAGGATCAGGCATGGTCTATCTGGCTGGCCGGCAGAGCCACAAGATGAGCAATGCCGAGATGATCGACCATATCGTCGAACAGGTCGAGAGCCGCGCGGCTCAGATCGAGGCGGCACAAAAGGCGACGGATGGCACGTCCTGACGCGGCGGCATGCGCCACGGGACCGGCGCAGTTGTCAGGCGCGGGGACGCGCGCAAGAATGCGGCATAACGGCTTTTAAGGGACGATCTTATGCAACGAATCGGAATCGCCATCGCCGCGCTTGTCACCGCGGCCGTTCCCGCCGCGCTTTTCGCTGATCCGGGCTTTGATCCCGCTGGCGGGTTCTCGACCGTCAGCTATGCGACGCCATGGGATCAGCAAAGCGAGATCGTCAGCGCCGAAATCACCCCGATCGAAGGCGACCGCTATGCCGTCTCGCTGATGACGACGCTGCCCGCGACCGACACTTCCGGCGGATGCGGCGGCGGTATCGAGGGCGAAATCACGCTGAGCGGGCGGATGGCCACACTGATCGTCGTGAATGAGGATTTCGATGCCTCGATCCCCGAAAACCCGGTCAATGCCCGTCAATGCCAGGTTGACATGGAATGGACCGGCTCGACCTCGGATGACGCTTTCACGCTTGAACTGACCGAGCAAGGCGGCTGCATGTATCACCACGGCGCTAGCTGCGGTTTCAGCGGGGTGCTGCACTATACCGCCGCCGGATAGGGCGGCGCGGCTCAGCCATCCTGCGCGGCGCGGACCTCTTCGATCACGGGCGCCAGACCGGCGCGGGGCACGCCGCGCAAAAGCTGGTCGCCGATCACAAAGGTCGGCGTGCCGGAAATCTGCATGCGTTCACCCAGTTGGCGGTTGGCGGTCAGAACCGCGCTCACCTCTTCGCTGTCCATCGCGGCCAGAACCGCCTCGGCATCCAGCCCCGCATCACCCGCAAGGTTGCGCAAGGATTGCTCGGTCACGCCGCCGCGCAGGTTGAACAGCCGGTCATGGATATCGCGATAGGCGTCGTCACCCGCGACCTGCTTGACCGCAATGGCAAAGCGCGAGGCGGCGGTGCTTTCCTCGCCCAGAATCGGGAACTCCTTGATGATCAGGCGGATATTCCCGTCCGCCTCGACCGTATCAAAGACATGGCCGTAAACCTGACGGCAGACCCCGCAACGGTAGTCGACAAATTCGACCATGGTCACATCGCCCTCGGGATTGCCGCCGACCCAGCTGTGACCGTCGTTATGGATCTGGTCCGCAAGCTCGCGCAGGGCGGTCGCGTCGGCCTCGGCCTCGGCCATGACGCGGCGATCCTCAAGGACGTTCATCGCCTCGATCAGCACTTCGGGATTATCCAGCAGATAGGCCCGCACCGCGTCATTGAACGCGCCGCGCTCGCCCTCGTTCATCGCGGCAAGGTCCAGGGCCATGACCGGGGTGGCACTCAGCAACAGGGCGGCAATCAGCGTTTTCATCGGAGTCCTTTCGAGGTTTGGGCGGAATGTGGCGGCAATATGCGGGCTTGGCAAGTCACCAAGGCTTGACCGCGCGCGCCGCTGGCAGGCATACCCGCGCCAAAACAGGCAAAGGCAGTCAGGCATATGCGGCTCTCACAGCGCGGACAGGTCGATCCCTTTATCGTCATGGATGTGATGGAGGCCGCCCGGCAGGCCGAGGCGGCGGGGCGGCGCATCATCCATATGGAGGTCGGCCAGCCCTCGACACCGGCACCGGCACGCGCCCGTGCGGCATTGCGGGCCGCGCTTGATCAGCCGCTGGGATATACGGTTGCGCTTGGCCTGCCCGAGCTGCGGGCCGGGATCGCGGCGCTGTATGGCCGCTGGTACGGGGTCGATCTTGACCCGGCCCGGGTCATCGTCACCTCGGGTTCATCGGGGGCGTTCATCCTCGCCTTTGCGGCATTGTTCGACGCCGGCGCGCGGGTGGCCCTGGGTGAGCCGGGATATCCCAGCTATCGCCAGATTCTGCGCGCCATGTCGCTGGAACCCGTGGGCATCCCGACCCGCGCCGTGGATCGCTATCAGCCCCGCGCGCAGGATATCCCCGAAGGCGTGGCCGGGCTGATGCTGGCCTCGCCCGGCAACCCGTCGGGGACGATGCTGGGCCTTGAGGATTATCGCAGCCTGCTGGGGCAGGCGGCGGCGATGGGCGTCAGCGTGATCTCGGACGAGATCTATCACGGGCTGAGCTATGGCGGGCGCTGCCATTCGGCGCTGGAGGTCAGCGACGATGTGTATGTCGTCAACTCGTTCTCCAAATATTTCAGCATGACCGGCTGGCGTATCGGCTGGATGGTCGTGCCGCCCGATCATGTCCGCACGCTCGAGCGGATCGCCCAGAACATGTTTATCTGCCCGCCCCATGCCAGCCAGATCGCCGCCCTTGCCGCGCTGGAGGCCGAAGAGGAATGCGCCGCAAATCTGGCCACCTATGCCGAAAACCGCCGCCTGCTGATGCAGGCGCTGCCCGCGATCGGGTTCGGGCGTATCGCGCCGCCGGACGGGGCCTTTTATATCTATGCCGATATCTCGGATCTGACCGCGGACAGCCGCGCCTTCGCCGCCGAAATCCTAGAGAGCGCCGGGGTCGCGGTCACGCCGGGGCTGGATTTCGACCCGCTGCGCGGCACGCGGACATTGCGCTTTTCCTATGCGCGCGCGACGTCTGACATCGCCGAGGGCATCGCGCGGCTGACGCGTTTCATGGCGGCGCGGTGATGCGCGGGCTGGTCTTGCTGCTATGCCTGCTGGCGTGGCCGATTGCCGGGCTGGCGCAGGATGAGGTGCCGCGTCTGGACGTGGCGCGTTCCGCGATCACGCAAGAAGGCGGCGATCTGCTGATCGAGCTGCATCTGACCCGGCCCGTGCCCTATCGCACCTTGCTGGTCGATGGACCCCGGCGGCTGGTGCTGGATCTGCGCGGGGCCGGGCACAGCCTGGGCGCGCTGTCCGATCTGCGCGGGGCCGGACATCTGGCCGCCCTGCGCGATGGCCCGTTCAGGGCCGGGTGGCAACGTCTCGTGTTCGAGTTGCGCGAACCCATGGCGCTGAGCCGCGCCGGGATGGAAACGGGCGAGAGCGCCACCTTGCGCCTGCGCCTGACCCCGGTCGCCGCCGAGGAATTCGCCGGCGCCGCCAATGCCATGTCGGCACTATGGGATCTGCCGCGCCCGACGACCCCGACCGCCGACCCCGCCCGCCCGCGCCCGCTGCGCGTCGCCATTGACCCCGGCCATGGCGGGATCGATGCCGGCGCGGTCGAGGGCGGGCTGCGCGAGGCTGATCTGATGCTGGATTTCGCCCATCAACTGACTGAAAAGCTGATCCGCGCCGGGTTCGAGGTCGTGCTGACGCGCCGGCGTGACGTCTTTGTCGGGCTGGAGGCACGCATGACCGAGGCGCGGGCATCACGGGCCGATCTGCTGATCTCGCTTCATGCCGATGCGCTGCCCGAGGGGCAGGCGGCGGGGGCGCAGATCTTCATCTGGAACAGTCAGGCCGACGACCGTGCGTCGCGCCAGCTGGCGGCGCGCCACGACCGCGCCGATCTGGTCGCCGGTCTGGACTTGCAGGGCACCGATGATCAGATCGCCGATACGCTGATGGATATGGCGCGCGCCGATACACAGCCGCGATCGGAAACACTGGCCAGTCACATGTCGGCGCGGCTGGCGCAGGCGGGTCTGGCGCTGCATCGCAACCCGATCAAGGGCGCCGCCTTCAGCGTGCTGAAATCGCCCGATATCCCGTCGGTGCTGATCGAACTCGGCTTTCTGACCGATCCTGTCGACCGGGCCAATCTGACGGATCCGGTCTGGCGCGCGCAGATGGCCGCCGCCCTGGCCGGCGCCGTGACCGACTGGGCACAGGACGATAATGCGCGCCGCGCCCTGCGCCGCAACTGAGGCGCGGTCCGGCCCTCTGGGGCAGCCTGACCCGGACCGGCGTGCCGCGCGCCGATCAGATCAGATGCCCGCCCGCCGCGCCACGCCGCGCCAGCGGGCCGGGCATGCTGTGACCGGCTCACGCGGATGTGACGATATCGGCCCCAATCGCTGATCCGAACAGATGCACAGATCGCCCTTTCACCCAAGCTTGTTTTGACGCCGCCGGTCTTGATCGCTAATAAGCCGCATCACATCAGCGCGGGCGGTTCATTGGTTCGGTTCATCCTTTCATTCTTCGGGGCAGCATTTTCGGTGCTGGTTACCGCGCTGATCTTTGGCATGCTGATCCTTGGCGGCGTGTTCTGGACCTATGGGCGCGATCTGCCCAGCCACGAGCAGCTGACCCAATATGCCCCCAAGACGATCAGCCGGATCTATTCCGGCGAGGGCAGGCTGATTGACGAATTCGCCCAGGAGCGGCGCATCTATGTGCCCGGCGAGGATATTCCCGATCTGGTCAAACAGGCGTTCATCTCGGCCGAGGACAAGAATTTCTATGTCCATCACGGCTATGACGTGCGCGGCATGGCGGCGGCGCTGCGTGATGCGGTCGTCTCGCGGGGGCAGAACCTGCGCGGGGCCTCGACCATTACCCAGCAGGTGATGAAGAATTTCCTTTTGTCCTCGGACCGTTCGGTCGAACGCAAGGTCAAAGAGCTGATCCTAGCCACCCGGCTGGAACAGTCGCTCAGCAAGGAACAGATCCTCGAACTGTATATGAACGAGATTTTTCTGGGCCAGAACAGCTATGGCGTCGCCGCCGCGGCCCAGACCTATTTCAACAAGACGCTGTCCGAGCTTGCCCCCCATGAGGCCGCAACCATCGCCGCCATGCCGCAGGCACCGGGCCGGTTCCATCCTGTGCGCGCCAAAGAGGCACTGACCCAGCGGCGCAACTATGTCCTGCGCGAGATGTGGCAGAACGGCTATATCGACGAGGCCGCATTCCGCGCCGAATCGCTGATGCCGCTGCGTTCGGTCCAGAACGGTGATTTCGAGGCGTTTCAGGAACGTCTGCCGCCGCGCGACTATTTCACCGACGAAATCCGCCGCCAGCTGAGCCAGGAATTCGGCGAGGATGAATTCTTTGGCGGCGGCCTGACCATCCGCGCCACGGTCGAGCCGCATATGCAGGCGGTGGCCTCTGCGGCGCTGCGCAACGCGCTGGAAAGCTATGACCGCAACCGCGGCATCTGGCACGGTGTCATCGCCAATATCCCCGAGGAAAACCGCGCCACCGAAGCCGCGTGGCGCGCGGCGCTGTTTGATATCAAGGCCGCACCGCGCGATGTGCCGGACTGGATGCCGGCCGTCGTTCTGGCGATCGAGGGCGGCAATGCCCGCGTCGGCATCGAAGGTATCGAAGAGGCCGGGCCGGGCCATTGGGTGCCGGCGCGCGATGTGCAATGGGCACGCCCCCGCCAGCCCGATGGCCGGCTGGGACCGCGCGCGCAGGGCGCGGGCGATCTCGTCCAGCCGGGCGATGTCGTCATGGTCCGCGCCATGACCGAGGACGGATCAGGCAAGTTCATCCGCTGGACGCTGCGCCAGGTGCCCGAAATTCAGGGCGGATTCATGGCGATGGACGTCAATACCGGCCGGGTCATCGCCATGCAGGGCGGGTTTTCCTATCAGTCCTCGGTGTTCAACCGCGCCACGCAGGCGATGCGGCAGCCGGGGTCAAGCTTCAAGCCCTTTGTCTATGCCGCGGCCCTTGATAACGGCTATACGCCCGCAACTATCGTCGTCGACGAAGAAATCGCCATCAATACGCCGGCGGGTCTGTGGCGGCCGAAAAACGCCTCGAACCGCACCTATGGGCCGACGCCGCTGCGCACCGGGATCGAGCAGTCGCGCAACCTGATGACGATCCGGATCGCGCAGGATATCGGCATGGATACCGTTGCCGATTACGCGGAACGTTTCGGGGTCTATGACCATATGAATCCGTTTCTGGCCAATTCGCTCGGCGCACAGGAAACCACGCTGTTCAAGATGGTTGCGGCCTATGCGATGTTTGCCAATGGCGGCGAGCGGGTGGAACCCACGCTGGTCGACCGCGTGCAGGACCGGCGCGGGCGCACGGTTTACCGCCATGATCAGCGCGATTGCGTGGGCTGTTCGCAAAACGCGCTGCCGGCGGGCACCTCGCCGGGGATCGACACCCGGCGCGAGCGTGTGATGGATGCCGTCACCGCCTATCAGATCACCTCGATGATGGAAGGTGCGGTAACGCGCGGCTCTGGCTCGGGTGTGAACCTGCCGGTGCCGATCGCCGGCAAGACGGGGACGACCAATGACGCCAAGGATGTGTGGTTCGTCGGCTATTCCTCGAATATTGTCGCGGGCTGCTATCTGGGTCACGACACGCCGCGCACGCTGGGCAGTGATGCCTTTGGCGGGACGCTTTGCGTGCCGGTTTTCAACGCCTTCATGCGCGAGGCGGTCAAGGAATATGGTGGCACAAAGTTCAAGGTGCCGCCGGGGGGCTATTTCCTCAAGATCGACCGTTTCAGCGGCGCGCGTCTGGCCGCCGATGCCAGCGGGGCCAATGTCATCTCCGAATTCTTCCGCGAAGGTTCGGACCTGACCTCGGGCATGGGTTATATCGACGGCGGTTTCGAGGCGAGGATCATGCCCAAGATCGAAGGCATCCCGCTGACGCTGAAGGAACTGCCGCAATCGGAAAATGCGGGATCGGCGGGGCGTGCGGTCACGACCTCTTCGGGACAGCAGCGCGTGATCCCGCAAAAGGCCGATTTCGGCACGATGTCCTCGGGCGGGCTGTATTAGCGGGCGGGCCTGCCCATCCGATTGGCCGAAACCCTTGCCGGGCAGCCGGTCAGGGTTTATCTGATCCCCCACCGTTTTCACGAAGGACCAAGCCATGCGCGCCGATACCGCCGCCACCATCGAAGCGATCCGCAAATCCCTGCGGCTCTTGGCGCAGCGCATGGACTGGGAAACCGCCCCCCACCGTCTGGAAGAGCTGAACGCCATGATCGAGGATGGCGATCTGTGGTCTGACCCGGCGCGCGCGCAAAAGCTGATGCGCGACCGCCAGGCCCTGTCCGATGCGGTCGAGGGCTATCGCCGCATCTCGGGCGATCTCGAGGCCAATGCCGAAATGGTCGAACTGGCCGAGGCCGAGGGCGACGCCGATCTGGTCAGCGAGGCCGAGGCCAACCTGAAATCGCTGGCCGCCGAGGCCGCCCAGAAAGAGCTGGAGGCCCTGCTGAACGGCGAGGCGGACGGCAATGACACCTTTCTGGAAATCAATGCCGGCGCCGGCGGCACGGAAAGCGCGGATTGGGCCTCGATGCTGGCGCGCATGTATGTCCGCTGGGCCGAGAAAAAGGGCTATGAGGTCGAGCTGATTTCTGAATCTCCGGGCGAGGAGGCGGGCATCCGTTCCGCCGCTTACCGGATTTCGGGGCACAATGCCTATGGCTGGTTGAAAACGGAATCGGGCGTGCATCGGCTGGTGCGCATCTCGCCCTATGACAGCGCGGCGCGGCGGCATACCTCGTTTTCGTCGATCTGGGTCTATCCGGTGGTCGACGACAATATCGAGATCGTCATCCCCGACAGCGACATCCGCATCGACACCTATCGGTCGTCGGGCGCGGGCGGCCAGCATGTCAACACCACCGACTCGGCGGTGCGGATCACCCACCTGCCGACAAATATCGTTGTCACCAGCTCGATGAAATCCCAGCACCAGAACCGCGACGCGGCAATGAACGCCCTGAAAGCAAGGCTTTATCAGCTGGAACTCGACAAACGCAACGCCGAGATCAACGCCCAGCACGACGCCAAGGGCGATGCCGGCTGGGGCAATCAGATCCGCTCTTATGTGCTGCATCCCTATCAGATGGTAAAGGATCTGCGCACCAGCCACGAGACCAGCGATACCCAGGGCGTGCTGGACGGCGATCTGGATAGTTTCATGGCGGCGACGCTGGCGCTGGATGTATCGGGGAAATCACGGGCCGAGGCGACGGCGGCCGACTAAACGGCTTCGCGGCGCGCAGGGGCAGGGGCAGGGGCCGCCCCCTAGCGATACCCCGCCGCCTGCAACTCGAACAGCTCGCGATAGCGCCCGCCCGCCTCCATCAGGGCCTCATGCGTGCCCTCGGCCTCGACGCGGCCGTTTTCCAGCACCAGAATGCGGTCGGCCATGCGGACCGATGAAAACCGGTGCGAGATCAGGACGGCGGTGCGGCCCTCGGACAGTTCCTTGAACCGCTCGAACACCTCGAATTCGGAACGCGCGTCCAGGGCGGCGGTCGGCTCGTCCAGGATCAGCACCTGCGCCTCGCGCATATAGGCGCGCGCGATGGCCAGCTTCTGCCACTCACCGCCCGACAGCTCGACCCCGCTGACGAAACGCTTGCCGATCATCTGGTCATAGCCTTCGGGCAGGCGCGCGATCACCCGGTCGGCAAGCGCGCGTTCAGCGGCGCGGGTAATGCGGGGGCGGTCCTCGCGGGCCTCGATCCGGCCGACCGCGATATTGTCGGCGGCGGTCATGTTATAGCGCACGAAATCCTGAAAGATCACGCCGACGGCCGCGCGCAGACTGTCCAGATCATAGTCGCGCAGATCGCGCCCATCCAGCAGGATGCGCCCCTCGTCAGGGTCGTAAAGCCGCGCCAGCAGCTTGACCAGCGTGGTCTTGCCGGCCCCGTTTTCGCCCACAAGGGCCAGCGTCTCGCCGGCGCGCAGATGAAAGGACAGGTTGCGGACGGCCCAGCTGTCGGCGCCGGGATAGCGAAAGCCGACATTCTGGAAAACAAAGCCCTGCCTGACCGGTTGCGGCACCGGGGTCGCGCCGGGGGTGGATGCGATTTCAGGGCGGGTGTCGAAGAATTCGAACAGATCCTCCAGATAAAGCGCCTGCGCCGCGGTCGAGGAAAACGACGTCAGCAGCCCGCCCAGCAGCGAACGCAGCCTGTGAAACGAGCCGGCGAGAAAGGTCAGATCCCCGATCGAAAGCTGACCCGCCAGCGTCTGCCCGACGATCCACAGATAGGCGCCGTAATAGCCAAGCGTGCCCAGAGCGGTAAAGATCACCCCCCAAAAGGCACGCGCCCGCGCGATACGGCGGCGTTCGGTATAAAAGCGTTCCGACAGCAGCCGGTAACGTGCCGACAAAAAGCCGTGCAGGTTGAATATCTTGATTTCCTTGGCCGTCTCGGGCCAGCTTGCGATCTGGCGGATGTAATCCAGCTCACGCCGTTCAGGCGTGCGGCCGTAATCCAGCGAATAGCTGCGGGCATTGAAATGGGCCTCGCCCAGAAATGCCGGGATCAGCGTCACCAGCAGCAGCACGACCAGCCACGGGCTATAGGCGATCAGCCCGCCAGCAAAGGTCAGCACGGTGACCATATCCTGCAACTGCCCGAAAATCAGCCCCATCAGCGTCATGCGCCCCGCCGCCTGACGCCGCGCGCGGTCAAGCTTGTCCTGAAAACCGGCATCCTCGAAATCCTCAAGATCGAGGTCGGCCGCATGGGCCATCAGATCCATGGTCAGCGATATGGTCAGCCGTTCCGTCAGCAGCGCATCAATCAATGCAACCAGCCGCGCCAGCAGGTCAGACAGGATCGCCAGCCCGAATTCGGCGGCGACAAGCAGGGCGAGATAGCCGGTCAGATCGCTGTCCCACCAGCCCGCCAGCGTCTGCGGCCCGTCAAGCGCGACAAGGCGGATCACCTCGTCGATAATCAGCTTGCCGATCCACAGCGAGGTCACCGGCAAAACCGCACGCAAGAGCCGCAGCATGAGCGTCGCCAGCGTCAGCCCGGGTGCGGCGCGCCAGACCATGCGCAGAAAGGGCGGGATGTTCTTCATCGCGGCCCAGCGGGCGGCAAAGGTCCGGGGCGGCTCTTTCCAGGCAGAGGGCGGCATCAGATGCGGCCCTCATGCGGCCCGCGTGCCCGGCCGCAGGGCAGGGGCATCAGGGCGAAGGCGGGGGCTGGGCAGAACATCATTTTCACTGCGCAAAGATCGGGGGCGTCTTGCGTAAATTCAAGCACCTGCATGCCGTTCAGGGCGCCGTCAGGCGAATATCCTTGCCATACCAGCGGCCTAGGGCCGAGCGGCGCGCGATTCCCCCGATCCCCGGCCGGATCAGTTCGGCGCGGGCATAGTGATAGATCGCGATCATGGGCAGCTCGCGCGCCAGAATCGCCTCGGCGGCGGTGTATCGCGCGGCAGGGTCCGCCGCGATCAGCGCGTCATCAAGCAGCGCATCATAGGCCGGATTGTCGAAACGACCCGCATTCACGCCGTCACGGCGGAAATAGTCCAGAAAAGCGGCCGGATCATCGTAATCGGCGCACCAGCCAAACCGGGCCAGCTCGAACTCCTGCGCCTTCATGCGTCCTTCATGGACGCGCCAGTCAAGATTATTCAGCCGCAGCATGATCCCGTAAGGGCGCCACATCTGCTGAATGGCGGCCGCGATGCGGCGATGATCGTCCAGCGTGTTATAGTTCAGCGTCAGGCGCAGGGGGGTCTCGGGGGTAATCCCGGCGGCCTCAAGCAGCTGCGCGGCCTCGGCCGCGCGCCCGGCCGGGCCGGGGTCATCTTGCGGCCGGGCCGGCGCCACAAACCCCGAAATCGCCCAATGGGTCCATGATCCCGCCGGCTGTTGCCCGCCGCCCAGAACGGTCCCGGCAATGGTTTCGCGGTCGGTCAGAAGGTCAAGCGCGCGGCGGATCGCGGGATCCGCCAGCGCCGGCGGCCCGCTTTCCGAGAGGTTGAGGATATAGCCATAGGTACAGCCAACCGGCAGAACCACGGTCTCGGCGGGCAGCTCGGCGCGCAGGCGCTCCAGCTGCCCCGCCGCAACCTGCACCCGGTCGATCCCGCCGGCACGATACAGCGCCAGCGCGGCCGTCTGATCATTCTCGACGATACCGCTCAGACGGTCGGGCGCGACATTTTCCGCATCCCAATAGGCGGGGTTGCGGATCATGGAAATGCCATCGGGACCGTTGCTTTCCAGCATGAAGGCGCCATTGCCGGTCACGCCCCCGCCATCCGCGACATGGCGCGGCAGGGGAAAGGCCGCGACATGGGTCAGCGTGCGGGGAAACCACGGCGCGCGGGCCAAGAGCGTGATTTCCAGCCGGTGATCATCCATGGCAACCACGCCGAGATCCTCGGGCGGCAGCTGGCCGGCGCGGATCTCGTCCGCATTGGCCAGACGCATGACATCCGCGACATACCAGCCCAGTTCCGCCCCGGTCGCAGGGTCGGCCAGCCGGCGCCATGCATGGACGAAATCCTGCGCCGTGACCGGCACCCCGTCTGACCAGCGGGCCTGAGGACGCAGCGTAAAGACATAGCGCAACCCGTCGTCCGATTCGCTGTAGCCGCTCGCGACCCCCGGCAGCAGGGTGCCATCGGGCGCCTCGTTCAGCAGCCCCTCGAAAAGATTACGCACGGCATCATCGGCGCCGCGATCAACGGCATTGGCCGGATCGAGCGTTTCGACGGGATCAAGCAGCCAGAAACGGAACTCGCCGCCCGTGCCGGTCTGCTCTGCGGCCAGTGGCGAGACCGGCATCAGCATCAGCGCAAGTGCCGGGCCGATCAGGAATTTCATTGCTCAAACACCCTTTCTGGCGCCCCCGACCTGGCATGTCGCGCAGGACGAGACATGAATTGGCCAAAATCCATCGCCGGCACAAGCCCCGGCCAGCGGACCTTTCCCACAGCGGCATGACGTAGCGTCAGCCCCGCAAACATCCGCCACAGGGCGGACGGCGCTTGAACCGACGCTTGCGGGCGTTACAAGACGCTGACATACGGGGCCCGCCTAAAGAGGCCCGAACAACCGGGAGGATAACATCATGGGTGGGCTTTTGGCCCTTGCGCGCGTCATTGACCGCATCAATGCCGCGATCGGCCGGGCTGTCGCCTGGCTGATTTTGCTGTCGGTGCTGGTCAGCGTCGGCAATGCATTAGTGCGCTATCTGCAATCGACGCCGCTCTTGCGCTATCTAGAGATCAGCGCGTCCAACCGCTGGCTTGAGCTGCAATGGTATCTCTATGGCGCGGCCTTTCTGTGTGCGGCCGCCTATACGCTGATGGAGAACGAACACATCCGCATTGACGTCATCTATGGCCGCTGGTCGCGCCGCGTCCAGCACTGGATCGACCTGCTGGGCCACCTGTTCCTGCTGATGCCCTTTGTGCTGCTGATCAACTGGATGGCCTGGCCGTGGTTCATGCGCTCGTATCATTCGGGCGAGGTATCGACCAATTCCGGCGGGCTGACGATCTGGCCGGGCAAGCTGATGATCGCGCTCGGGTTCACGCTGCTGGCGGTTCAGGGCGTATCAGAGATCATCAAGAAGATCGCCGTCATGCGCGGGGATCTGCCCGATGACGGCTTTCATCCCAGTGAAGAGGCCATCGCCGCCGAGGCCGCCGGCCTTTCGCGTGAACAGTTCGGCGGGGACCGCACATCATGATCGAGCTTATCGCACATAACCTTGCGCCGATCATGTTCATGTCCATGGTCCTGTTTTTGCTGCTCGGCTATCCGATTGCCTTTGCGCTGGCGGCCAACGGACTGCTTTTCTATGTGATCGGGGTAGAGCTGACGCCGTTTTCCAACGGGCAGATCAACCTGCACTGGAACCTGCTTTTCGCCCTGCCGGAACGGCTGTGGGGGATCATGAAAAATGATCTCTTCCTGGCGATTCCATTTTTCACATTCATGGGCATCATTCTGGAAAAATCCGGGATGGCCGAGGATCTGCTCGACACGATCGGCCAGCTTTTCGGGCCGGTGCGCGGCGGGCTTGCCTATGCGGTGGTGCTGGTCGGCGCGCTTTTGGCGGCAACGACGGGCGTGGTCGCGGCCTCGGTGATCGCGATGGGCCTGATCTCGCTGCCGATCATGCTGCGCTATGGTTACGATTCGCGCATTTCAAGCGGCGCGATCGCGGCCTCGGGGACACTGGCGCAGATCATGCCGCCCTCGCTGGTGCTGATCGTTCTGGCCGACCAGCTTGGCCGGTCGGTCGGCGATATGTATCGCGGCGCACTTGTTCCGGCCCTGCTGCTGACGGCTGTCTATATGGCCTATATCGCCGTGACCTCGATCCTGCGGCCAAATTCGATGCCTGCCCTGCCGCCCGAGGCGCGCCGGCTTGGCTCTGGCTATGGATCGGTGATCGCGCTTGTTGTCGCGGGCGTCGCACTGTTCTTTGCGGGGCAGTACTGGCTGAACGGTCAGGGCAATTCGCATCCCGGCGTCTGGGCCGCGGTTATCGCCGTTGTGGTGCTGTTCATTCTCGCCTCGGTTGACCGGCTGCTTGGGCTGAATGTGCTGTCGCCACTGGCGCGCGCGGTCATCATGGTGCTGGTGCCGCCGCTGGGGCTGGTGTTTCTGGTGCTGGGCACGATCTTTCTGGGCATTGCGACCCCGACAGAAGGCGGCGCCATGGGCGCGCTTGGTGCGCTCCTGCTGGCGGCAGCCAAGGGCCGGCTGCGCTACACGATCACACGCGATGCTCTGGTGGCAACGACGCGGCTGTCGGCATTCGTGATGTTCATCCTGATCGGCGCCACGGTGTTTTCGCTGACCTTTTACGCGATCAACGGTCAGGTCTGGGTCAAGGATCTGCTGATGGCGCTGCCGGGCGGGCAATATGGCTTTCTGATCGTCGTCTCGCTGCTGATCTTTATTCTCGGCTTTTTCCTCGATTTCTTTGAAATCGCATTCGTTATCGTGCCCTTGCTGGTGCCGGCGGCGAATGAGCTGGGAATTGACATGATCTGGTTCGGGGTGCTGTTGGGGATGGTGCTTCAGACCTCGTTCCTGACCCCGCCGGTCGGTTTTGCGCTGTTCTATCTGCGTTCGGTCGCGCCGCGCCGGCCCTATACCGACGTCGTGACAGGCAAGCGGATCCCGGCGGTCACCACGACCGAGATCTATCGCGGCGCAGCGATGTTTATCGTGCTTCAGATCATCATGATCATCGTCGTGATCGCCTTTCCCGATATCGTCCGGCGCGATACGGTGCGCAAGATCGACACATCCGAGATGCGGATCGAACTGCCGATGGGTGGTGGCGGCTTTGGCTCACTTGGCGGTGGGCTTGGCTCGCCCTTCGGGGCACCGCCGCCGGCCGCGGGCGATGCCGCGCCGGGCGGGCTGGGTGGCGGATTGGGCAGCGGTCTGGGCGGCCCGCCGAATTTCGGTGCCCCGCCTGCATCCGATCCCGCATCTGATCCCGCGACCGTGCCGGCCCCGGCCGCACCCGCAGGCGGCGCGATGAACCCGCTTGGCGGCCCGCCGCCGGGTCTGGTGGCACCGGCGAACTGACGGCAGAGAGAACGCAAACGGGGGCCGCGCGCCCCCGTTTTCATTGCGGCTTGCCCTGCCTTGGCGGCCTGTGGCATCCATGGCCGGAACGCCACAAGGAGGGGGCATCATGACCGGCCCGAAGTTGACGATCATCGCCCTTGTGGCGCTTCTGGCCAGCCCGGCCCAGGCCGCGGACGAGGCTCTGAATTGCTTTGGCCGCAGCTATTCGCCTGAACATCTGGCCGCCAATCCCGGCCAGCAGGTCCGCATGATTGAGGCGCGTGCGATGTGGATGTCCGGCTATACCGGGCCAAAGCGCATCACCGGCTATGAGATCCGCGTGCAGTTTCGCGACGACCCCCGCGCGTTTTCGGCAAGTGCTGCCTGCTGGCCACGGGCTGATGGCAGGCTGGATTGTGCAAGCGATTGCGACAGCGGCAGTTTCGTGCCCGAAATCGGCGCCGATGGCCGGCTGCGGCTGCATGTCGGCTATCTGATGGCCGAAACCGACGAGCTGCTGCCGGGGGAAAGAATATCCAATGGCTGCATGCAGAGCCTGACCCGCGACATCAGCGACAAAGGGCCGGGGAATACCACCTTCATGCTTTATCCGCGTGATCTGCGCGAATGCCGCTGGTAGCGTCTCAGCAGCCCGGCAAAGGCGCCTCGCCCGGTGCGGTTTCACAGGCGGGATCGCGGGCTGACAAAGCAGCCGCGCGGCGGCGCAGCTCGGCGGCGCGCCGTATCATCGCATCATCGGTGATCGGGGCGGCGGTCACATCGGCCGCGGAAACCGCCAGTGCCGCGCCTGCGGATTGCAGATCGGCCACGACCTGATCAGGCGAGGTTGCCGCAATCCCTGCATGGCCGGGGATCGCCGGCTCGGCCAGTATCTGATCGGTGGGAAGCAGGGCCGGATAATCGTCGCCACGATCACCGCAACCCGCAAAAAGGCCAAGCACGGCAAAGGCCGCGATCATGCGGGGCAATCCGCCATGGCGGGTCATCGCGTTCCCCCGTTCAGCGCAAAGTTCCGTGGTACCCGAGGTCGGACTCGAACCGACATGGATTGCTCCGGCGGATTTTGAATCCGCTGCGTCTACCATTCCGCCACTCGGGCCTGTCGCGCCGGAATAACCGCCGTCGCGGCAATGGGCAAGAGGGGACGCGCGCCCGTTTATCGTCTGATTTCGCCTTTGCCGGCAAAGGCGGCGACCGCACAGCCTATTGTTCCCGCCGTTCCCGCCGATCCGGGCCTCGGCATGCGGGGCACCGGCGCGCCGGGACAGCCTGTGACGCAAATCGCGGCCAGAATAGTGACCCGCGCTCATCCGGGTTCATGGGCGAGCGCTCTGCCACAGGTGACGCGTTTTGTGACCCGCGCCCGCAGGAAAGCAATCAGGCGATGCCGAGGATGGATGACATCGCCCTGTGATGGGCCGGGAAAATGCAGGCCGGACGGGGCAAAGCGGCGCGGCATGACAGGATCACGGGCGATATCCGCGCGCTGCGGGCGGCGCTGTCTCAGGCGCGGCCCAGCTTTGCCAGCCGCGCGCTGCGCAACCGGGCGAAATCATCGCCGGCGTGATAAGAGGAACGCGTCAGCGGCGTGGCGGACACCATAAGGAATCCCTTGCCAAAGGCGGATTTCTCATAGCCTGCGAACTCCTCGGGCGTAACAAAGCGGTCAACGCGGTGGTGCTTTGGCGTCGGTTGCAGATATTGCCCGATGGTCATGAAATCCACATCGGCCGCGCGCATGTCATCCATCACCTGCAAGACGCCCTGCCGGTCCTCGCCCAGCCCGACCATAATGCCGGATTTGGTGAACATCGCCGGATCAAGTTCCTTGACCCGCTGCAACAGCCGCAGGCTGTGGAAATAGCGCGCGCCGGGGCGCACGGTCGGATAAAGGCCGGGAACGGTCTCGAGGTTGTGGTTGAACACATCCGGCCGCGCCTCGACAACGGCTTCCAGCGCCTCGGGGCCGCATTTCAGAAAATCCGGGGTCAGAACCTCGATCGTCGAATCAGGAGAGCGGTGGCGGATCGCGCGGATCACCTGTGCAAAATGCTCGGCGCCCCCGTCATCCAGATCGTCACGATCAACGGAAGTGATCACAACATGCTTCAGCCCCAGCTTTTGCACCGCATGGGCGACGCGCCCCGGCTCGAACGGGTCGAGCGCGTCGGGCTTGCCGGTGATGATATTGCAAAACGAACAGCCCCGCGTGCAGATATCGCCCATGATCATCATGGTGGCATGGCCCTGCGACCAGCATTCACCGACATTGGGGCAGCCCGCCTCTTCGCAGACGGTGGACAGGCGGTTCTCGCGCAGAATATCGCGGGTGTCCTTGTATCCCTGCGAGGTGGGCGCCTTGACCCGGATCCATGCCGGTTTCTTTGGCTGGTCCTGATCGGGACGGTGGGCCTTTTCGGGATGGCGGGGCCGCTGCGACATGGCGCGCAGGGCAGGGGGCTGGTCGGACATCATCAGGGCCTTTGTCGCGTTTCCCCAATAGGTAGTCACAAAGCAGGGGTTGCGCAACGCCGCGCGCCATGATGCAAACCCGCCTGCCGGGAGGAGCAAACCACTGACAGGAGCCATGACGATGAAAACCGGCGACAAACTGCCCCAGATCACCTTTCACACCCGCCTGCGCGACCCATCCCTCGGCGGGCCGAACCCGTTTCGCTGGCAAGAGATGACCACGGCGGATTATTTCGCCGGCCGGCGCGTGGTGCTGTTCTCGCTGCCGGGTGCCTTTACGCCGACCTGTTCGACCTATCAGCTGCCCGGTTTCGAACAGAATGCCGGCCGCTTTCGCGATCTGGGCATCAGCGAGATCTATTGCATTTCGGTCAATGACAGTTTCGTCATGAACCAATGGGCAAAGTCGCAGGATCTGGCCCATGTCAAGGTCATCCCCGACGGCTCGGCCAGGTTCACCCGCGCCATGGGCATGCTGGTGAAAAAGGACAATCTCGGCTTTGGTGAACGCAGCTGGCGTTACGCGGCGATCGTTGATGATGGCGTGATCGAGGCGATCTTCATCGAGCCGGGTCAGGCCGATAACTGTGCCGAAGACCCTTATGGCGAGACCTCGCCGGAAAACCTGCTGGCCTATTTGCAGCGCCGCCGCGCGGCCGCCTGACAGGCATGGGGACCGCCCCGCGGGCGGTCCTCAGTCCCGCAGTCAGACATGGCTCAGCCGATCATGCGGCTTCCGGGGCCATATTGGGCCTCATAGTGGCGGGCCAGCCGCTCCAGCGCGAGTTTCAGCACAATCTTGCCGGAACGCGCTGACCAGCCCAGCCGGCGCTCGGTCATCTCCAGCCCTTCCAGATAGCAGCAGACCCGCAGCACCAGATCCCCCATGCCCGGACCAAGCTCGCGCAGCGCATTACCGACACGGGCACGGGCATGATCAGATCCGCCCTCGCGGCGCGGACCGCGCGCGCCCTCGTCAATGCCGGCCGTCAGAAAGCGGTCCCAGTTCTGGGCGATGCGCGGCCCCATCTGTGCAAGCTCGAAATCCTCGCGCAGACGCTCGCCGGCGGCGACCAGATCGGGGTGAAGAAATGGCTCGCCCTTGCCATCGCGGCGGCGTGCAAGCAGTTGCAGCGGGCTTTCAGACAGGTTGACGCGCATCCGGCGGGGCTTGCCATTCTCGGGGTCGGGCAGGGTGCGGGTGCCCCAGTTGCGGTGCTGCTCTGCGTGATCAAAGCTGCCGGCCGCCTCGTGCATGCCGTCGGCGGCCGAGGTGCCGACCGGGCGGGCATCGGCAAAATCACCCGCCAGCGGCAGCCCGCCCTCGCCCCGGCCGAGCGCGCGCAGCCGGGCGCGCCCGGCGCCCGAGATCGCATAGCGCAACATCCGCCCGCCGGCACTGCGCGGAACCGGCTCGACCCAGCCCTTCAGCGCGAAATCCTCGGCCACAGAACGCTCCAGAATGGCGGTGCGGATGTCGGCGCGGGTGATGATCGCCTTGTCCATGCCGGGCGCCACGACCATCTCGGCACCCGGTTCGGCCAGACGCCGCAGAATGCGGCGGGTCTGATCGCCCGCGCGCGGGCGGGAACGTGCAGGCAGTTCCCCCAGCCCCAGGCGTTGCAGCGCATCGTCGATCAGCGGGTCGTCACGACGGCTTTCAAAGCGGCGGATCCGGCGCAGGATGGTCGAGGCGTGGCAGCCGGATTCACGCGCGATGGCGCGGATCGAGCAACCTTCACGGACATGGCGAAGATACAGCTGCGCGTCTTCGATCAGGCTGGAATCACTGGCAACTCCGGCAGCAACGGGGATCGTTCCGGCCGCATCCCCCGCTGCGCCGGACCGGACCGCGCCGGCGATGCCGAAATCTGGCGTCAAAATGGTCATGTTCGTCCCTTGTCTGTGACAGGACGGTCGGCAGAGATCCGCCCCATCGTTGGCCGACCTGTGTTTTCTGGACAGGTTCCGGTTAAGCAGAACGGCATATTTCCTAACAATTCCTAAAGATTCCCTGTCCCGCAGGACGTTGCTCGGCAGAATCCCGCAACACATCCTGAAGTTGTGCGAATGTCACGACAGCGATTTCGAATCGAAGGATATGACATGAGCTTTATCGCCGATCACGACCAGTTTCTCCGCCTTGTCCCCGCAGCTTCGCTGCGTCGTCCGAAAGCGCTGATTCGCGCGGCACGGGCCGGTCAGGGGGGATGGTGCCGCAACCGCGATCTGCCCCGGCTGCTGGCCCGCGAAAGCGCGCCCGCCGGCCCCGTGGCCCTGCGCATGCTGCGCGCGGCCGAGGCGGCAGCAGACAGCGCCCGGCGCGAGGGCCGGGCGGATTATGACATGAAACGCCATGTTTTGCTGCTGATCGCGCTTTTGGCAGAGATGCGGGCCGAGGCCGGCGCGCAGCGGGATGGGGCCTCTGCCGGCGCCGCGATCTTGCGGTTTACTTGCCCCGGAACAACCCGCCCAGCACGCCCCGCATGATCACCTGTGTGCCAGAGCGGCCGATCTCGCGGGCGACGGTCTTGCCCAGAGTTTCCAGCACCGTATCGCTGCGCGACGAGCGCGCCTTGCCTGATGCGGTTCCCTGAGCGCCGCGCTGTGCGGTCGTCCTGGGGGTCGGGATTGTCAACTCTGGGTTGTAACGACGGGCGCGGGTAAACTTCTCGTCCGGTTTGCCGCCGATTATCCATAGATCGTCGTCATTCGCGCCCGCACCGCTGCCGGCGGCGGTCTGACCTGACTGCCGCGCGGCATCCTCGGTCCGTTTGGTCAACAGCTCATGGGCGGATTCCCGATCAATGGTCTTGTCATATTTCAGCCCCATGGGAGAGGCCGCCATGATCGCCGCCCGCTCGGCATCGGTGATCGGGCCAAGCTGGGAAAGCGGGGGCCGGATCAGCGTGCGTTCAACCACGCCCGGCACGCCCTTGGCATCAAGAAATGAGGTCACGGCCTCGCCCGTGCCGACCTCGGTGATCGCGGTGGCCGTATCAAAAGCCGGGTTGGGGCGGTAATTCTCGGCCGCCATGCGCAACGCCTTCTGGTCCTTGGCCGTAAAGGCGCGCAGCGCGTGCTGAACCCGGTTACCAAGCTGCCCCAGCACGTTTTCGGGGATATCGGCCGGATTTTGCGAGATGAACCAGACGCTGACCCCCTTTGAGCGGATCAGCCGCGCCACCTGTTCGATCTTGGCGACAAGCGCGCGTGGCGCCCCGTCGAACAAAAGATGGGCCTCGTCGAAAAAGAACGCGCAGACCGGCCGCGCCGGATCGCCGACCTCGGGCAGCTGCTCGAACAGCTCTGACAGCAGCCACAGCAGAAAGGTCGAATAGAGCCGCGGCGCATTCATCAGCCGGTCGGCCGCAAGGATATTGACCACGCCCTTGCCCGAGGCGTCCTGACGCAGCATATCCGACAGCTCCAGCGCCGGCTCGCCGAACAGCCGGTCGCCACCCTCGCCCTCCAGCACCAGCAGCGCGCGCTGGATCGCGCCGACCGAGGCGGCGCTGACATTTCCATAGGTCAGGGACAGATCGGCGGCATTCTGCCCGACCCAGACCAGCATGGATTGCAGATCCTTGAGATCCAGAAGCGCCAGCCCCTGCTCATCGGCGACACGAAAGGCGATGTTCAGCACGCCCTCTTGCACGGGGGTCAGATCAAGCAGGCGCGCCAGCAGCAACGGCCCCATCTCGGCCGGTGTGGTGCGCACCGGATGACCCTTTTCGCCAAAGACATCCCAGAATGTCACCGGGCAGGACTGATAGTTCAGCTCAACCCCGATACGCGCGGCACGGGCGGCGAACGCCTCGTGCAGCCTGACCTGATCGGATCCGGCCCGTGCCAGCCCGGCCAGATCGCCCTTCACATCGGCCAGAAACACCGGCACCCCGGCCAGCGACATTGATTCGGCCAACGTTTGCAGGGTTACGGTCTTGCCGGTGCCCGTCGCCCCTGCGATCAGCCCGTGGCGGTTGGCATATTTCAGCAACAGGTATTGCGCCTGCTTATAATCCTCACCACCGCCACCAACAAAAACAGTGCCTTGATCGTGATCGAGAATATTCATGGGACGCATCCTGCGGCTGATTGCGGTCATTGCTGCATCTGGCAGCGGGGCGACAATACTAATTTAAGGTTCTTGTGCCAATCTCGGTATGTTCAGGATTTCTTGTGCGTTTTCATTCTGAACACCTCCTCCCTGTTGGACTGCCGCGCCTTCGGGCGCGGCTTTTTTCCTGGGTAATGCAGGCATGCAAAACTGTCAAAAAGGACAGTTGACGCCCTTTGGCGCGGCCATTACGGTCCGCCCAATACTAAAGACCGGCCAGTCCGGCAGGGAGGGAAAGGGTCACGTTCGCGTGGCCCTTTTTTTATTTGCCGCTGTCGCGGGGGCAGGGCACGCATCATGCTGTCAGGCATTTTTCTGACACAAATTTATGAAGAGTTCATGTCACTTGCGATGACCATGGCCCCCTGACAAGCGCCACAACAGATGATAACCCTCTGCCGACCGCATTGATGCTAGGAGGCCATGATGTCACCGAAGAAATGTTCAACCGCGATCGTCGCGATCCTGATGCTGGGCGCCGCGCCGCTGATGGCGCAGACGACGACCCCGGCCGAGAATGCGGCCGCCGCTGCCGATGCAGCCAGCGACGCGGCGCAGGCCGTGCAGGATGCGGCCGCCGCCGTGACCGAGGCCGCCGAGGACGCTGCCGCGACCGCCAATGAGGCCGCCGCCGCCGCCAGCGAAGCGACCACCGCCGAAACCCCGGCGGCGGATGCACCGGCAGAAACCCCGGCAGATGCACCGGCCGAGGCGGCCGCCGCAGAGCCGGCCGAGCCGCAGATCGGGGCCTATTACGCCCGTGCCACCCATGGCGACTGGACGGTGCGCTGCATCCGGACGCCGAATAATGCCGATCCGTGCGAGCTGTATCAGCTGATGCAGGACGGCAATGGCAATTCGGTTGCCGAAATCTCGCTGATCCCGTTGCAGAACGGCCAGGCTGCGGCCGGCGCAACCCTGGTTTCGCCGCTGGAGACCGATCTGACCGCCGGTGTCGGGCTACAGATTGATTCGGGTGCGCAGAACACCTATCCGTTCAACCTCTGCGCGCCGGTCGGCTGTGTGTCACGGATCGGATTCACCGATGCCGAACTGGCCGCGCTGCGCCGTGGCAATGCCGCGACTGTCAGCGTTCTGCCCTATGGCGCCCCGCGCGAGGATATCGTGAATCTGCGCATGTCGCTGACAGGGTTCACCGCCGGCTTTACCGAGCTGGAGGCGGCTCATGCAGAAATGCGCGCCGCAGCCGAAGCAGCGGCAGAGACCGAGGCCGCGCCGGCACAATAAGCGCTGATCCCGGGGGGCGAGCCCCCCGGAACCCTGCCGACAGGTTTCAGGGTGACAGCGCCGGTCAAGCGCGATGCAGAAGGGGGCCTTGAGGCCCCCTTTTCGTTTCGCCATTGCTGCGGGCGGGTCTCAGACGTGTTTGATGATGCGGCGCTGAACCAGCCGCGAGGTCGAAACCGGGCGGGTATCGACCGGCTCGGGCAGCGACAGGGTGATCCGGCGCAGCATTTCGATGGCCTCTTCGCTTTTGCCGGGCAGAGAGCCGGGCATGACCGGCGCACCGACCGTTACCTGAAACTGCTGGGCGGCCTTGTTCAGAACCTCGTAAAACAGGGTCACATCGCGCAAGGTCGGATGGATCGCATCAAACAGATAGAACAGCGCCGAGTTGCGCGCCCGCAGCCTGAGCGGGATCACCGGCACATCGGTCTTGCGCGCGATCATGGCCGCCGAGGCCATCCACGGGCGTTCATGCAAGGTCAGCCCGCTGCGTTTGGCCAGACGGCCCGAGGGAAAGATCAGCCCGATACGACCATCTGCCAGCCAGGCGCGGGTCTGTTCCATCGTCGCGCGGGTTTTGGCCATGGTGCGCTTTTCGCTGCGCCATTCGACCGGAACGATCACGTTTTCCAGCTGTGGCAGAACCCGCAGGATGTCCTGATTGGCATAAACAAACAGATCGCGCCGCACCCGGCCGATCAGCGAATGCAGAACGATCCCGTCGGCAATCCCGGTCGGGTGGTTGGTCACGATCAGCGCCGGGCCTTCTTTCGGGATATGCTCCAGCCCCGCGACCTCGATATCGCGGACGATCATCTTCTCCATCGTGCTGAAGATCTCGTCCGTGGTGCTGTCACGAAAACGCGCGCCCAGATCAAGCGTGCGCGGATAGCCCAGCATCCGCATCAGAAGCCAACGGGCAATCGTATGATGGGGGCGGCCGGAATAAAGCCATGGCGCCCGCTCTGATATGAGCGGATCGAGACGGCGCTGCATCTCGTCACGAGGGCTATCCAGCGGTCCAGTCATGGTGGCCGGATTATCCTCACGCTCGGGCTGACCTGCAAGAGGGCTTGTCATGAAGCGGGCGGTCATGTGGCCTCGCGGATGCGGGTGACCATTTCGGCCAGATTGCGTGACAGGCCGGGTGCCGCGAGGATGCGATCCAGTGCAGCAATTGCTCGGTTTTTGCGCATATCGTCATAGCGCGCCCAGCTTTCGAACCCCGAGGACATGCGCGCCGCGATCTGCGGGTTGAGCGGATCCATGCTCAAAAGCCAGCCGGCCAGAAAATCGTAACCGCTGCCATCGGCGGCATGAAAGCCCGCGTGATTCGCCGTCAGCCCGCCGATAAGCGCACGGAAACGGTTGGGATTTTTCCAATCGAAATCCGCCCTGCTGGCAAGCATTCCGGCCGTGGCCGCAGCCGTGGCGGGCGGCGCGCATTGCACCTGCAACGCGAACCATTTGTCGATCACCAGCCGGTTGTCGCAAAAGCGGCTGTGAAAATCGGCCAGGGCCTGATCGCCGCGCCCTGCCGCGATCAACAGGGCAAGGGCCGCGGCGCGTTCGGTCATATTGCCGGCCGTATCATAAAGCCGGGCCGCCCCGTCGCCCCCGTCGATACGGCTGAGCAGGCTCAGCGCCGCAAGCCGCAGCGCGCGGCGCCCGGCCGGGCCGGCATCGGGGCTGAAGGGGCCGGGGACAGCCATGGCGGCATAGGTCTCGCGCAATGCGGCCTCGTGGCGCCGTGCGATGCTGCGCGCAAGGCCCTCACGCGCGGCATGGATCGCATCGGGATCGGGGATCGTGCCGGTTTCCGACAGCAGCACGGCGATATCCTCTTCGGACGGCAAGCGCAGACAAAGCGCGCGAAAGGCCGGGTCGCTGTCCTCGTCTGCGATCAGCCGGCCGATCGCATCAAGATAGGCCGGCGCGGGCTGCCGCGCCTCGGCGATCATCGCGGCCAGCGTCTCGCGCGCAAGCTGGTTCCCGGCCTCCCACCGGGCGAAGGGATCGCGGTCATGGGCCAGCAGAAATGACCGGCCCGCCGCGTCCAGATCACGGTTCAGGACCACCGGCGCGGAAAAGCCCCGCAACACCGAGACGGCCGGGCGCGAGGGCAGGGCGTCAAAGGCAAAGCTCTGACTTGCGGCGCTCAGCTCCAGCAGCGTTTCGGGCAGCAGCTCATCCCCGTTGGCAGAGATGAGACCAACCGCAACCGGGATGACGCGGGGCGGCTTGTCGGGCTGGCCGGGGGTGGGCGGCGTGGATTGGGCGAAATGCAGCACCAGACGGCCGCTGTCCGCGTCCCATTCCTCGGCCATCGTCACAACGGGGGTGCCGGCATCCGAATACCAGCGTTTGAACTGGGCAAGGTCGCGGCCCGTCACATCCTCAAAGACCCTGAGCCAGTCCTCGATCGTTGCCGCATCGCCGTCGTGGCGCGTGAAATACAGATCAAGCGCGCGCGCGTAATCATCCTCACCGACCAGCCGCCTGAGCATGGCGATGATCTCGGCACCTTTTTCGTAAACGGTTGCGGTGTAGAAGTTATTGATCTCGACATAGGATTCCGGCCGCACCGCATGGGCCAGCGGGCCCTGATCCTCGCGGAACTGGCGCGCGCGCAGGGTCACGACATCCTCGATCCGCTTGACCGCCGCGCTGCGCATATCGCTGGTGAACTGCTGGTCGCGGAACACCGTCAGCCCCTCTTTCAGGCACAGCTGGAACCAGTCGCGGCAGGTGATGCGGTTGCCGGTCCAGTTATGGAAATACTCATGCGCGATCACCGCCTCGATCCGTTCATAATCGCTGTCGGTCGCGGTATCGGGGCTGGCCAGAACCAGCTTTGAGTTAAAGATGTTCAGCCCCTTGTTCTCCATCGCGCCCATATTGAAATCATCGACGGCAACGATGTTGAAAACATCCAGATCATATTCACGCCCATAAACCTCCTCGTCCCATTTCATCGACTTTTTCAGCGATTCCATGGCAAAGCCGGCACGTTCCTCATCACCGGGGCGAACCCAGACATTCAGCGCGACCTGACGGCCGGAACGGGTGGTGAAACTGTCGGGCACGGCACGCAGATCACCGGCGACAAGTGCGAACAGATAGGCGGGTTTTGGCCAGGGGTCGTGCCATTCGGCGCGGCCCTCAGCCTGCGCAACAGGGTTGCCGTTCGACAAAAGGACAGGAAGATCCGAATGGATCACGACCTCGAAAGGCGCCATGACGTCGGGGCGGTCGGGGTAGGGGGTGATGTGGCGAAACCCCTCGGCCTCGCATTGGGTGCAGAAGATCCCGCCCGACAGATACAGCCCCTCATTCGTCGTATTGGCAGCGGGATTGATGATGCAATCGGTTTGCAGTGTGAAACTGTCGGGCAGGGGGGCGGTAAGGCTGAGCAGCTCGCCCTCGCGGCGCCACGCGCCGGGGTCGAGGTCGGCGCCGTCGATGGCGATGCGGCGCAGGGTAACGCCGGCGCCGATATCCAGAACCGGCGCGCCCGGCCCCTGCCGGCACATGGTGATATGCGCCCTGACAAGGGTCTCAGCAGGGTCGAGCCAGACCTCGATCCGGGTGCGCGTGATTGCGAAAGGATAGGGGCGATAGTCAGAGAGCAGCGTCGGCTGCTGACTGGGCCGGGTTTCGCTCATCATCATCTCCTTGCAGAAAAAAGCTGCGTTCGCGGGAACTTGTCATCTTGTGCCCGAGTTAATCGCAGGATACCGGCCTCGCAAGCCGTGAAGGATGCTGCGCCATCCTGCGGTGAAGGCGGTCAGGCCCGCCAGATTGAAGTCAAGGAGACCATTATGGCAAATTACGATCCGAATGATCCCAACAAGACCACGCCGCGCGAGACCTATGTCGAGCCGGTTGAGAAGCGTTCTTCACCGCTGCCGTTGATTATCGGCATCCTGCTGGCCCTCGCGCTCGCCTATTTCGTGCTGACGCGTTTCATGGGCGGCAATGAGGCCGAGACGACGGTCGAGGAAACGCCTGCCGTGACGACCGAAACCCCGGCCGAAACCGCCGCGACCGATGCGGAAGCCGCGGCTGATGACGCCGCAGCAGCAGCCGAGGATGCAGCAGAGTCGGCTGGCGAGGCCGCAAGCAGCGCCGCTGACGCGGTCGAGAGCGCGGCCAGCGATGCGGTCGTGACCGTCGAGGAAACCGCCGAAACTGCCGCTGAGGCGGCAAGCGAAGCGGCATCGAATGTCGCGGATGCCGTCGAAGAGGCCGCGACCGATGCCGCCAATGCCGTCAGCGAAGCGGCGCAGGACGCAGCCAATGCGGTGACCGGCACCACCACGACCACGACGCCGCCGGCCACGCCGGCCACGCCCTCCACGACGTCGAACTGATCCGACGCGCCGCCCGGACAGGGATATCTGGTCAGGGCAATGACATCAGCCGTCGCAGCCTGGCGCTGCGGCGGCTTTTGCATTCTTCGCACCCGCGGCGGGGCGAGCTGACAGTTTTTGCCCGCAATCGCCGCTCGCTTACTTGTGAAAGCGAAATTCCGGGTGTTATTCATGCCCGAGCGTTATCGTTAGGAGGGTGGCCATGAAGATTGGCGCGTTGAAAGAGACGCAGGACGGCGAGGCGCGGGTTGCGATCACGCCGGCTTCGGCGGCGCATCTGCAAAAACTCGGCCATGAGGTCCATATCGAGACCGGCGCCGGCGTCCGGGCCGGGTTCTCGGATTCCGCATATGACAAGGCCGGTGTCACGGTTGAACCTTCGGCCGAGGCGCTGACCGGCACGGTCGATGTGCTGGCCAAGGTCCGCCCGCCCGAAACGAACGAGATCGGGCGGATGCGCGAGGGTCAGACGCTGATCTCGCATTTCTACCCGGCCCAGAACCCCGAATTGCTGGAGGCTGCGCGCGCGCAGGGGATTACCGCCATCGCCATGGATATGGTGCCGCGCATCTCGCGCGCGCAAAAGATGGATGCGCTGTCGTCGATGGCCAATATCGCGGGCTACCGCGCCGTGATCGAGGCGGCGAATAATTTTGGCCGCTTTTTCACCGGGCAGGTCACCGCAGCCGGCAAGGTGCCGCCGGCACGCGTTCTGGTTGTCGGGGCCGGCGTTGCCGGTCTGGCGGCCATCGGCACGGCGGTCAGCCTGGGTGCGCAGGTCTATGCCTTTGACGTCCGCCCCGAAGTTGCCGAGCAGATCGAATCGATGGGCGCCGAGTTCGTGTTCCTCGAATTTGACCAACCCGCACAGGACGGCGCGGCGACCGGGGGATATGCGGCCCCCTCCAGCCCCGAGTTCCGCGAAAAGCAGCTGGCCAAGTTCCGCGAACTGGCGCCACAGATGGATATCGTCATCACCACCGCACTGATCCCCGGCCGCGATGCGCCTGTCCTGTGGACGCGCGACATGGTCGAGGCGATGAAACCCGGATCAGTCATTGTCGATCTGGCCGCGGCCGCCGGCGGCAATTGCGAAATGACCATCCCGGACGAGAAATTCATCACCGAGAATGGCGTGACCATCGTCGGTTATACTGATTTCCCGTCGCGCATGGCCGCCCAGTCATCCGAGTTATATGGCAATAATATCCGCCATTTCATGACCGATCTGACGCCGGGCAAGGACGGCGTGATCGTCCAGAATATGGAAGACGATGTCATACGCGGCGCGACCGTCACCCATGACGGCGATGTGACCTGGCCGCCACCGCCGCCGAAAATCGCGGCCATCGCGGCGCAGAAGCCCAAGGAAAAGAAGCGCGAACTGACGCCCGAGGAACGCCGCATGGCCGAGGTCGAGGCATTTCGCGCCCAGACCCGCAGTCAGGTCACGCTGCTTGCTGTGGGGGCTGCGATCATGCTTCTGGTCGGGCTGGTCGCACCTGCCAGCTTCATGCAGCATTTCATCGTTTTCGTGCTGGCGATCTTTGTGGGCTTTCAGGTCATCTGGAACGTCAGCCACAGCCTGCACACGCCCTTGATGGCGATCACCAATGCGATTTCCTCGATCATCATCGTCGGCGCGCTGATGCAGATCGGATCGGGCGGTTGGCTGATCGTGCTGCTGGCGGCGCTTTCGGTGCTGATGGCAGGCATCAATATCTTTGGCGGCTTCCTGGTCACGCGCCGGATGCTGGCCATGTTCCAGAAATCCTGAGGGGGACAAGATGGATCAACTCATGATCGCACCCACGGGTGAAATGGGAAAAGCGGTGGCCGGTTTCGGCCTGACCGGGGCGGCCTATGTGGTGGCGGCGGTGCTGTTCATTCTGGCGCTTGGCGGGCTGTCGGGGCAGGAAAGCGCGAAACGCGCCGTCTGGTATGGCATTGCCGGTATGGCTTTGGCGGTGCTGGCCACGCTGATCGGGCCGGGTGCCGGGAACTGGTGGCTGTCGCTGATCCTTCTGGCCATCGGCGGCAGCATCGGCTGGGTCATCGCCAATCGCGTCCAGATGACCGAGATGCCGCAGCTTGTCGCGGCCATGCACAGCCTTGTCGGTCTGGCCGCCGTTTTCGTGGGCTTCAACGCCCAGTTTGAACTGGGCCGCCTGAAAAACCTGCTTGAAACCGTCAATGGCGGGCTGAGCGCGGCCGCGCGTATCACGCCCGAGGCCATGCTGCGCGCCATCGAGGAACTGGCGACGCTGAAGGGCTTTGCCGCCGTTCTGGCCCAGAAAACCCCGGCCGAAATCGCCATGCTCAAGGTCGAGGTCGCCCTTGGCATCTTTATCGGCGCGGTGACCTTCACCGGCTCGGTCGTGGCTTATGGCAAGCTCTCGGGCAAGATCGACGGCAAGCCGAAGAAGCTGCCCGGCGGGCATATGCTGAACGCGGGTGCGGCCGCGATCTCGCTTCTGGCGACGGTGCTTTATGTGGCGGGCGCAGGCCCGGCGGCGCTGTGGCTGATCGTGATCGCGCTTGCGGCCTTCTTCATCGGCTACCACCTGATCATGGGGATCGGGGGGGCGGATATGCCTGTCGTGGTCTCGATGCTGAACAGCTATTCGGGTTGGGCCGCGGCGATGATCGGCTTCACGCTTGGCAATGATCTGCTGATCGTGGTCGGTGCGCTTGTCGGGTCATCCGGCGCGATCCTCAGCTATATCATGTGCAAGGCGATGAACCGCAATTTCGTCAGCGTGATCCTTGGCGGTTTCGGCGGCGATGCCGGCCCGGCGATGGAGATCGAGGGCGAGCAGATCGCCATCGACGCCGAGGGCGTGGCCGCCGCGCTGAATGATGCCGATGAGGTCATCATCGTGCCGGGTTACGGCATGGCGGTGGCACAGGCGCAGGGCGCGGTGTCGGAACTGACCCGCAAGCTGCGCGCGGCGGGCAAGAATGTGCGCTTTGCCATCCATCCCGTTGCGGGCCGTCTGCCGGGGCATATGAACGTGCTGCTGGCCGAGGCCAAGGTGCCCTATGACATCGTGATGGAGATGGATGAGATCAACGACGACTTCCCCAATACGGATGTGGTCATCGTCATCGGTTCGAACGATATCGTGAACCCGGCGGCACAGGACGATCCCAACAGCCCCATCGCCGGTATGCCCGTGCTGGAGGTATGGAAGGCCAAGCAGGTGTTTGTCAGCAAGCGGGGGCAGGGGACCGGCTATTCCGGGATCGAGAACCCCTTGTTCTATAAGGACAATACCCGGATGTTCTATGGCGATGCCAAGGATTCGATCAACGCGCTGCTGCCGCTGATCAACTGATCCGGGTGCCAGAGACGACAAAGGCGGGCCGATCGGCCCGCCTTTTTGTGTCGCCATCCGGCCGCGATCAGGGATAGATCATGATCGGCGTTCCATCCGTGACCATGGCGTAGATATCCTCTACCTCGCGGTCGGTCACGGCGATACAGCCCACCGTCCAGTCACGCCGGGTCGCGACGCGGCCTTCCGGTCCCTGACCATGGATAAAGATATCACTGCCGACCTGAAGCCCCTGTGACATGGCACGGATCTTGTCGGCCTCGTTCGGATAGGAAATCCCCAAAGAAAGGTGATAGCGGCTGTTGGGATTGCGCCGGTCGATATAATATAACCCCTCGGGCGTCTTGCCGTCACCCTCGTATTCCTTATTGCCGGCAGGCGCGAATCCAAGGCCGAAATTATAGCTTTTGATCGCGCGGTTACCCGAATAAAGAAGCATCAGCCGCTGTGATTTATGGACGTCGATCCGCGTCACCGGCGGGCCGGAATAGCTGCGAAACCGCGGGTCAGAGGTCCCCGCGCCACAGCTTGCCAGAGCCAGCCCGCTGACCCCGCACAGCATCAGTCTGAGAAAATTGCGACGCATGGCCTGTCCTTTCATCCGCTCTTTTTTATCGTCCATTGTGACCTTGCGGCCCGGATTTCGCAACGCCGCCGGCGGTCACGACATGTTGAGGCGGTTTTGAGGCGGTTTCCCGCGCGCGGCTGGACCTTGCGGGGCAGGGCGGCGATAATGGCGCGTGACGACCGGGAGAATACGATGAGAACCTTTCTTGCACTGGCGGCACTGCTGGCCCTTGCGGCTTGCAACGTTCCCGTTGTGCCGCTGATCTGAGGGTGCCGCGATGACCAGAACGCTTCAGATGTTCGGGCTTGATTACTGCTCGACCGTGCAAAAGGCCCGCAAGGAACTGGAGGCTGCCGGCTGGCAGATCACCTTTCACGACGTCAAGGCTGATACGCCCTCCGCCGATCAATGGCGTCAGATGCTGGCCGATTTCGGCGAAAAACTGGTCAATCGTGCCAGCCTGACCTGGCGCGGGATGTCCGAGGAAGAGCGCGGCGCCGAACCTGCCCAGATGCTGCTGGCGCGGCCGGCGCTGATGAAGCGCCCGGCGATCATCGCGCAGGGTCAGCACTTTCTTGGCTGGACAGCCAATGTCAAACGCGCGCTTGGCGTCGAGGTTTGACGATTTAATTTATTGATATATAATAATATTTATTATACCATCCACTTGATGGAACAACCCATGGACGGCTGCTGATCGCGCGGCCCTTTTCCACTTTGCGCGATCATGACCATTGCTTCGAATAATTCGCGCCGTGCGTCAGCAGGACCGGCCTTGCGGCCCGACGCATCCAGCCGGCCACGATACTGAAGCGCGCCCACCGCATTATAACCAAAGAAATCCGGCGTGCATTCGGCGCCGAAAGCTCTGGCAACTTGCTGATTTTCATCATAAAGATATGGAAATTGAAAGCCGTGGCGGCTTGCCTCGCGCTGCATCTCGGCGGGACCATCCTGCGGATAGCTGGCGGCATCATTCGATGAGATCGCGACAACGCCGATCCCATGGTCGCGCATCAGCTCATGCGCATCGCGGGTGATGCGGTCGATCACAGATTGAACATAGGGGCAATGATTGCAGATGAACATGACCAGTGTCCCATTCGCGCCACGCAGATCCCGTGAGTGATGGATGCTTCCGTCCGGCGATGGCAGCGCAAAATCCGGCATCGGCGCACCAAAATCACAAATCGGCGTGGTTACGGCCATGCGGTTCTCCTTGCTGAGGCTTACACAGTTCTGGGCGAGATCCGGCACCATGACAAGCAGACCGGCCGGATGGCGGGCGGTCGATTTTGGTTTTAGTTACATAATACCGATTATTACCTTTACTGCCGGGCTGGTTGTATCCGGCGTGGCCAATTCGGGATTGATCGGCTAACGCTGTCTGGCATTTCAAGTCAGAGGGTCCGATGCCCGAAAACCCGATCATCCTCGTTCTGCCCTCGATGGCCGTGGCCGCCCTGCCTGTGATGCAGGCCCTCTATCGCAGCGGTGCCGAGGTCGTGGCAGATCCGATCCCGGCCACGGATGACGTGACCAGCCGCCGCGCACAGCTTGAGGCGCTGATCACGCCGGGCGGGCTTCGCCGTATTCTAGTCCTGCCGGCGCCGGCGCTTTATGATCTGGGACTGCTCAATCAGGTTATTCCAGATAATATACTTGTTTTTCAAATAGATACTGCGGATATGGTGCGCACCGTCCTGCGCGCCCTGAGGATCGAGGCATGGATCACCGAAGGCCAGATGCGTGATGAGGCCCGCAGCCTGCCGATTCCCGCCGAGGCCGGGTTCAGCGCCCCGTTCGATGCGCATCGCCTCGGAATCATGGTGCAGGAGATCCAGACCGGTCGCGCTATCCTTGACGGCGCGCTGCGCGGCCTGCGGTCCCGGCGCGTCATGCTGGATGAAACGCCTGTCGCCGTTCCCGAACTGGGTCTGACGCCCGCAGATTTCCCCCTGCGCGAGCCGCTGGCCGATCTGACCGACGACCCCGGCGCGGTCACGGCCCAGATTCAGGCCCAACGCCTGCCTTGCCCGGACGTCGACCTGCCCCCCCTGCCCGCGATCCACATGGGCGCACCGCGCCTGATGGCCTTTGTTTGTGGCCGCAATATATCCCCTTATCTATCTGTTCTTGCATCAAAAATGCAAGAAGAAGATGTTCCTCTGATCTATATTGACAATGATTCCGAAGACGGTTCAGCCGAAATTGCCGCCAGTCTGATCGGGCGGGGCATTGCCGGGCTGCACCGTCTGGAATGGGACGGCTCTTTTTCGGTCGAGGCTCAGCTGCGCGCCAAGGCGCGGCTGATTGATCACCACGCGCCACGATGGATTCTGAACATCGACGCCGATGAGATCATCGAACATCGCGACCCCGGCAAGGGGCTGCATGATCTCGTTCAAGGTGCAGAAGATACCAGTCATAACGCCATCAATTTCAACGAATTTGTTTTCCTACCCCTGCCCGGGGAGGATTTTGCGGGACAGGATTATGCCGCGCTGATGCGGCGTTATTACATGTTCGCGCCAATGCCGTTCAGGCTGATCCGGCTGTGGCGCAACGGCGCCGGCCTGTCCAATCTCGCCAGTGCCGGGCACCGGCTGACGGGTCCGGTGCGACTGGCGCCGGATTCGCATAACCTGCGGCACTATATCGCGCTGAGCGAAAAAGCAGCGGCAGAGAAATATGTCGGGCGGGTCTTTTCACCGGCCGAACTGGCGCGGCGCTGGCATGCCAATCGCACCGGGCTGAGCGCCGAGCGGCTGCGCATGCCCCCGGCCGGCGATCCGCGGCTGTTCAGCCTTGATCCCGATGCAATGAAGGCGTTGCGACGTGACGCCCCTCTGGGCGCTCACTGGTGGGCCTGGCCGCAGCCGGGTGCCTGAGACGCCCTTGCGAGCGGCCTGCCCTTCCCCTACATCTGGTCAGACAGCCAAAGGGACCAGCAAGCATGGCTATGGAAGCCCACGATATCGAAGCCCTGATCCGGGCCGCATTCCCGGACGCCCGTATCTCGATCACCGACCTTGCCGGTGACGGAAATCATTTTGCCGCCGAGGTCATCGACGAGTCCTTTCGCGGCCTGAACCGCGTTCAGCAACAGCGCGCCGTCTATGCCGCGCTGGATGGGCGCATGGACGGCCCGAATGGCCAGCTTCACGCGCTTGCCCTGACCACCAAAGCCCCCGACTGAAAAGGCACCCAAGACATGACCGATGCGCGTTCGCAGATCCAGCAGGCCCTTGATGAAAACGAGGTCGTGCTGTTCATGAAAGGCACCAAGGAAATGCCGCAATGCGGGTTTTCCAGCCGTGTTGCCGGGGTGCTGAACTATATGGGCGTCGCTTATCGTGACGTTAACGTGCTGTCTGACGAGACAGTCCGCCAGGGGATCAAGGAATATTCGGAATGGCCGACCATCCCGCAGCTTTATGTCCGCGGCGAGTTCATCGGCGGCTGCGACATCGTGACCGAAATGGTGCTGTCGGGCGAGTTAGATCAGCTTTTTGATCAAAAAGAGATCGCCTATGACAAGCAGGCCGCCGATAAGATCCGTGAGGCAAACGCCTGAAACCATGGCCCTTCTGCCTGCGGCAGAATATTTGATGCCCCGCGCCTGCCGCGGGGCTTTCTTTTTGACCTGCGCCGCTTTCACCCCTACCCTGCGCCTGTAGAACCAATTCCACGGGAGGGAACGAACTCATGACCATCCGCAACCGGCTGGCCGCTGCTCTGATCGGGGCATCCGCCATCGTCGCACCGCTTGGGGCGCAGGCGACGGAATTCATCAATATCCTGACCGGCGGCACCTCGGGAGTTTACTATCCGATGGGCGTTGCGCTGTCGAAAATCTATTCCGAGGCGGTTCCGAATTCGCGCGTGCAGGTTCAGTCAACCAAGGCTTCGGTCGAGAACCTGAACCTGCTTCAGCAAGGGCGCGGCGAGATCGGTTTTTCGCTGGGCGATTCGGTCAAACTCGCGGTTGAGGGCGACGCCGAGGCGGGCTTTCCTGTCCCCTTGGACAAGCTGCGCGGCATCGCCGGCATCTATCCCAATTATATTCAGATCGTTGCCAGCAAGGAATCCGGGATCGCCACGCTGGACGACCTGCGCGGCAAATCGGTTTCCGTCGGCGCACCGAAATCGGGGACCGAACTGAACGCCCGCGCCATTCTTGAGGCCGCCGGAATGAGCTATGACGACCTTGGCCGCGTCGAATATCTGCCCTTTGCTGAATCGGTCGAGCTGATGAAGAACCGACAGCTTGACGCGACGCTGCAATCCGCGGGCCTCGGCGTTGCCTCGCTCAAGGATCTGTCGACGGCCATCCCGATCTCGGTTGTGGCCATCCCCGCCGAGATCGCCGAGACACTGGGCGCGCCCTATGTCGCAAGCGAAATTCCGGCCGAAACCTACAGCGGCCAGAATGAAAACGTGGCGACGGTGGCGGTGATCAATTATCTTGTCAGCTCGGATGCGGTCAGCGATGACACCGCCTATGCCATGACCAAGAGCCTGTTCGAGAACCTGAACGAAATGCGTGCGGCCCATTCTGCGGCCGAAGCGATTGACCCGCAGAACGCGCTTGTCGGCATGCCGGTGCCGGTCCACCCGGGCGCACAGCGCTATTACGACGAAATCGGCGTCAAGGCCGACGAATAAGACACAGCCGGGGGCCATAGCCAGGGGCCTGCCAAGGGTCTGGCCCCTGGGGTTTTCCGGGCGCGGCACAATCCGCAAAACCTGAGATGATCAGGACCGATCCCTTTCCTGACCGCCTGACGGCAGGGACACAGCCAAAGATTGCATTCAATGACCGTTCCAAAGCACGCCGCACCCGCTGCTGACCAGCACCTGGGGATCCATGATCCGCTTGCCGAGAGCTTTCCCACCAGCCTGCAAGGCCGGCTGCTGTTCTGGATCGCGGTCGCATTCTCGCTTTACCAGATCGCAACAGCGGCACATCTGCTGAACCTCAATAGTCAGATTCAGCGCGCCTGGCATCTGGCGTTTCTGCTGTTGCTGGGCTTTCCGCTGCTGACCATGCTGCGCGGCCACAGCCGCGCCATTCAGGCCGCCGCCTGGGCGATGGGGCTGATCGGGGTTGGTATCGCGGTCTATCAATGGGTCAATTATGTGCCGCTGATGCTGCGGGCCGGCGATATCAACAGCATCGACACCTGGGTCGGCATTGCCACATTGGTCGCGGTATTCGCCGCCGCCTGGGTGGTCATGGGGCCGGCCCTGCCAATCGTTGCGGGGGTATTCCTCATATATGCGCTTTTCGGCCAGTATTTCCCCGGCGCCATGCAGACGCGCGGCTATTCTCTCGAGCAGGTGGTCGAGCAGATGGCCTATGGCACCGAAGGGGTTTACGGCACACCGCTTTATGTCAGCGCGACCTATATCTTTTTGTTCATCCTGTTCGGCTCGTTCCTTGAAAAGGCCGGGATGATCAGGCTGTTCACCGATGTCTCGCTGGGTCTGGTGGGCCATCGCCAGGGTGGCGCGGCCAAGGTGTCGGTCGTCAGCTCGGGCCTGATGGGCACGATCTCTGGCTCAGGCGTGGCCAATGTCGTGACGACCGGGCAGTTCACCATCCCGCTGATGAAAAGCTTTGGCTATCGCCCCGCCTTCGCCGGCGGGGTCGAGGCGACGGCCTCGATGGGTGGGCAGATCATGCCGCCGGTCATGGGCGCGGTCGCCTTTATCATGGCCGAGACTCTGGGCGTCGCCTATATCGAGGTCGTGCGCGCGGCGCTGATCCCGGCGATCCTCTATTTCGTCAGCGCCTTCTGGATGGTCCATCTGGAGGCCGGGCGGCGCGCCCTGCGCGGGATGTCGCGCGATGAACTGCCCTCGGCGGCGCGGGCGCTGCGCGAGGGCTGGTATCTGATCCTGCCGCTGGCCGTTCTGGTCTTTTTGCTGTTTTCCGGCTTTACCCCGCTTTATGCCGGGGCGGTCGGGCTGGCACTGACGATCATGCTGATCCTCGGGGCCTCGCTGATGCTGGGCCTGCCCTCGCGGGTGATCCGGTCGATCTTCTGGATCGGGCTGGGCCTTCTGGTCGGCTATCTGCTGCGCGGCCGGCAAGAGGTGATGCTGTGGTCGGTGATCGGCATCCTGCTGATGCTGAGCGTTTTCACCAATGGCGGACGCGCGACCATCGGGCAGGTCATCGAAAGCCTGGCCGAGGGCGCCAAGACCGCCCTGCCCGTCGGCGTGGCCTGCGCCCTTGTCGGGGTGATCATCGGAACGATGACGCTGACCGGGGCGGCCAATACATTCGGCATCTTCATCGTCAGT
>JAUNTL010000019.1:0-15021 GCA_030538705.1 Paracoccus sp. (in: a-proteobacteria)
AGGAACGGATGCTGATGGTATTGAAGCCCGAGCGCGAGGCCGAGGCGCGGGCGATCTTTGAAAAATGGGATCTCGATTTCGCGGTGGTGGGCGAAACCATTGCCGAGGACCGTTTCCTGATCCTGCATGGCAATGAGGTCATGGCGGATCTGCCGCTGTCGAAACTGTCCTCATCCGCGCCGGAATATGACCGCCCGTGGATCGAAACCCCGCCCGCCGCGCCTTTGGGGACGCTGCCCGAGATCACCCCGGTTGCCGCCCTGCGCGCGCTGATCGGCAGCCCGAATTATGCCAGTAAACACTGGGTCTGGGAACAATATGACACGCAGGTCGGCGCCGATACGATCCGCCGCCCCGGCATGGGCGCGGGCGTGGTGCGCGTCCATGGCACGGGCAAGGCGCTTGCTTTTACCAGCGACGTGACCCCGCGCTATGTCCGCGCCAACCCGTATGAGGGCGGCAAACAGGCCGTGGCCGAGGCGTATCGCAACCTGTCGGCGGTCGGCGCGATCCCGCTTGCCACCACCGACAACCTGAACTTTGGCAACCCGGAAAAGCCTGAAATCATGGGGCAATTCGTCGGCGCGATCAAAGGCATCGGCGAGGCGTGCCGCGCGCTCGACTTTCCCATCGTGTCGGGCAATGTGTCGCTGTATAACGAAACCGACGGCAAGGGCATCCTGCCCACGCCCACCATCGGCGCGGTCGGATTGCTGGAAACCCTTGACGATCTGATCGGCGGCCAACCGCAAGCGGGTGATATTGCCGTTCTGATCGGCACCACGACGGGCCATCTGGGCCAGTCCGCCCTTGCCGCCGAAGCCTTTGGCATCGAAGCAGGCGATGCGCCGCCCGTCGATCTGGCGAGTGAACGCAGGCACGGCGAATTTATTCGCGCCAACCGCGCCCATATCCGCGCCTGCACGGATCTGTCTGATGGCGGGCTGGCCCTTGCTGCCTTTGAAATGGCCGAGGGCGCGGGCGTCGGGCTGGTGCTGGACAGCGGTGATATTGCCCAGCTCTTCGGCGAGGATCAGGCGCGTTTCCTGATCGCCTGCGACGCCGCCGGGTCCGAGGCGCTGATGCGCGCCGCCCTGGCCGCCGGCATTCCGGCCGCGGAAATCGGCAAATTCGGCGGCGATCAGGTGACACTGGGCGGTGACAGCGCGCCGCTGGCGGATCTGTCGGCCCTCTACCGGCGCGCCTTCGTGGATGCGATCGGGGGCGAAACGGCGCTGCCGTGACTTGAGAAAGCGCCCCGCGCCCCCTAGCTAATGGAGGCGCAACAGAGGTCAGCCCATGTTTTCCATCCCCGGCACACCGCCCGTTTCGATCACACCCACCGCCGAACGCCAGATCGCGCGGCTGATGGCGGGCAAGGATGCCTATGGCCTCAGGATCGGGCTGAAAAAGGGCGGCTGCGCGGGGATGGAATACACGATGGATCTGGTCGCCGAGGCCAGCACCAGTGATGAGGTGATCGAGCAGAACGGCGCCCGCGTGCTGATCGCACCGGCGGCACAGATGTTCCTGTTCGGGACGGAAATCGACTATGAGACGGGGCTGCTGGAATCCGGCTTTAAATTCCGCAACCCGAATGTGACGGATGCCTGCGGCTGCGGGGAATCGGTGTCCTTCACGCTGGATCACGACGCCCCCAAGGCTTGAACCCCGGCCGTTGCGGCCCTATCCCCGTGCCAGACACAGGAGGAATGATATGGCCCCGCAGAAACTCGCCGCCGGAAACTGGAAGATGAACGGGCTGACCGCCGCGCTGAGCGAACTGGACGCGCTTGCGGCGCGGAGCAATGGCTGTCCGGTGCTGATCTGTCCGCCGGCGACGCTGATCACACAAGCCAAAGCGCGCGCCGGCGCCGTTCATATCGGCGGGCAGGACTGCCACGGCGCCGTCTCGGGGGCGCATACCGGCGATATCTCGGCCGAAATGCTGCGCGATGCCGGGGCAAGCCATGTCATCCTCGGCCATTCCGAGCGCCGCGCCGATCATGGTGAAACCGATGCACAGGTGGCGGCCAAGGCCGTCGCGGCCCATCATGCCGGGCTGGTGGCGGTGATCTGCGTCGGCGAGACCGAGGCACAGCGCGATGCCGGCGTGACGCTGGAGGTGATCGCGGATCAGCTGGCCGGTTCGGTTCCCGATTGCGCGACGGCGGCAAATACCGTCATCGCCTATGAACCCGTCTGGGCCATCGGCAGCGGGCGCGTGCCCACCGATGCCCAGATCGCCGAGGTCCACGCCCTGATGCACGACCGTCTGGCCGCGCGTTTCCGCGATGGCGCGGATTTCAGCCTGCTCTATGGCGGCAGCGTCAAGCCGCTGAACGCGGCGGGCATCTTTGCCCTGCCCCATGTGAACGGCGCGCTTGTCGGCGGGGCCAGCCTCAAGGCTGCGGATTTCGGCGCCATCATCGACGCGCTGGCAGAGGCGTGAACAGATCATGAGTCTGAACCGTGACCAGGTCATCGCCGCGCTGCGCGCCATCGCCCTGCCCGGCGGCGGCAATCTGATCGACGCCGGCATCGCCCGCGCGATCACGGTCGAGGCCGATGGCGAGATCCGCTTTGTCCTTGAGATCGACCCGGCCCAGGCGAATGTGATGGAACCGGTGCTGGCGCAGGCGCGCGCGGCCGCGGGTGCCCTGCCCGGTGCCGGGCGCGTCAGTGCCGTGATGACCGCGCATAGCAGCAGCGCGCCCCCCGATCTGAAACCGGGCGGCGGCCGGCCCCAGCCACCCCAGCCCCAGCCGATCCCCGGTGTTGCCCATGTCATCGCCATAGCCTCGGGCAAGGGCGGCGTCGGCAAATCGACGGTGGCCGCGAACCTTGCGGCTGCGCTGGCGGCCGAGGGGCGGCGCGTCGGTCTGCTGGACGCCGATGTCTATGGTCCCAGCCAGCCGCGCATGATGGGCGTCACCGGCCGGCCGGTCAGCCCGGATGGCAAGACGATGATCCCGCTGGAAAGCCATGGGGTAAAGCTGATCTCTCTGGGCCTGCTCACGCGTGAGGACGAGGCCGTGATCTGGCGCGGCCCGATGCTGATGGGCGCCCTGCAACAGATGTTGTTTCAGGTGCAATGGGGGGCGCTTGACTGTCTGATCGTCGATCTGCCGCCCGGCACGGGTGATGTGCAGCTTTCGCTGTCGCAGCGCGCGCGGCTGGACGGGGCGGTCGTGGTGTCGACGCCACAGGACATCGCGCTTTTGGACGCGCGCAAGGGCATTGACATGTTCCGCCGCCTGAACGTGCCGATCCTCGGGCTGATCGAGAATATGGCGGTGCATATCTGCGCGAACTGCGGCCATGCCGAACATATTTTCGGCCAGGGTGGCGTCGCGGCCGAGGCCGGCAAGCTGGGCGTGCCGCTGCTGGCCGAACTGCCGCTGGAAATCGGGGTCAGGATGGCCGGAGACGCCGGTGTCCCGGCCGTGGTCTCGGACCCGGAGGGTCAGGCGGCGCAGGCCTTTCGCAAGCTGGCGCGCACTCTGGTCGCGGACGGGGTGGCGTGACCCGCCCGCCGGTAGTGATCCTGGCCGGTGGCGAGGGCCGCCGCATGGGCGGGGCGGACAAGGCGCTTGTGCCGCTGGGTGATGATGTGCTGATCGGCCATCTGCTGAACCGGCTGCGCCCGCAGGCCGGGGCGCTGGCGATCAGCAGCAACGCGCCGCCCGGCGCATTCGCGCGATACGGGCTTGCCGTGCTGCCCGACCCCCTGCCCGGCCGGCCCGGACCGCTGGCGGGAATACTGGCCGGCATGGGCTGGGCGGCCGGCATGGGCGCTGATTACGTCATCAGCGCCGCCACCGACACGCCATGGCCGCCGGCGGATCTGATCGACAGGCTTTGCGCGGCGCAAAGCGGCGCCGGGCCGGTTCTGGCCGCCGATCACGATGCCGGCGGCGCCTTGCGGCTGCATCCGACTTTTGGTCTGTGGCCGGTCGCGCTGCGCGGGGATCTGCGGGCCGCACTGAACAGCGGGCAGCGCCGCGTCCGCCAATGGGCCGCCGATCACGGCGCGTCGGTCGCGGTCTTTGACGGGGCAGAGCCGTTTTTCAACATCAACACGCCCGAGGATCTGGCCCGCGCCGGCACGATGATCGCATCACGCTGATGTCGCGGCACCGGCCCGCCGCCGATCTGCCGCCCATCCGCCGCCAATCCACCACCAATCCACCCTTGCACATGCGCGCGGAATCGCTATGTTCCTGCTTTCGCGAGCCGCGCGCGATACATGATCCCCGGACAGGTTTCCGCTTGATTCCGGTGTGGTTGTGGCCTATTGCCGCGGCTCTGATCCGTTTTTCTACACCGGCCGCGCATGGACTGCGCCGCCCCTGACCCGAGGTTGTGACATGGCTGTCCCTCAGAACCGCGTGACCCGTTCCCGCCGCAACATGCGCCGTTCGCATGATGCGCTTTCGGCTGCGAACCCCAATGAATGCCCGTCCTGCGGCGAGCTGAAGCGCCCGCATCACGTCTGCCCGTCCTGCGGCCATTATGCTGACCGCGAGGTCGTGGCCCAGTCGGCCGATATCGACCTGGACGACGACGCCGCCTGACCGGCCCAAAGCTGAATGGCGGACACAGCGGATAATCCGGCACCACGCACGCCCCTGACCGGGGGCCGCGTGGTGATTTCCGTTGACGCGATGGGCGGCGATGCCGGTCCCGCCGCTGTCGTTGCGGGGATCGCGAAAAGCGCCGAGAAAAACCCCGATATCAGCTTTATCGTTCACGGCCCCGAGGCCGAGCTGACGCGGCTGATCGCGCGGCGCCGGCAACTCGCCGGGCGTTGCGAGGTCCGCGACGCGCCGGGCGTTGTCACCATGCATGACAAGCCCAGTCAGGTGATCCGCAACGCACAGGGCACCTCGATGTGGTCGGCCATCGAATCGGTCCGCGCCGGCGAGGCCGCGGGCGCGGTATCATGTGGCAATACCGGCGCGCTGATGGCGCTGTCGATGATCCGCCTGCGCAAGCTGCCCGGCGTCAATCGCCCGGCCATCGCCTGTCTGTGGCCCTCGCGCAATCCGCAGGGCTTTAATGTCATGCTGGATGTCGGCGCCGATATCCGTGCCGATGCGCCCGATCTGCTGCAATATGCGCTGATGGGGGCGACCTATGCCCGCAACGGCATGGGGCTGGAGCGTCCGCGCGTCGGCCTGCTGAATGTCGGGACCGAGGAACATAAGGGCCGGGCCGAGCTGAAGGCCGCCCATGACATGATCCACGCCGCCCAGAACACCGGAAAATTCGATTATGTCGGCTTTGTCGAAGGCGGCGATCTGCCTTCGGCGCGGGCCGATGTCATCGTCACGGACGGGTTTACCGGAAATATCGCGCTCAAGACCGGCGAGGGCACGGCCAAACTGGTCGGCGATTTCCTGAAAGAGGCATTCGCCAATTCCATCCTGTCGCGTTTCGCGGCCCTGCTGGCGCTGACCTCGCTCAAACGGCTGCAAAAGCGCATCGACCCGCGCCGCGTCAATGGCGGGGTTTTCCTCGGCCTGACCGGGATGGTCGTGAAATCCCATGGTTCGGCGGATGCCACAGGGGTTTCGGCGGCGATCAAGCTGGCCTTCCGGCTGGCGCAATCGGGCTTTCAGGACCGGCTGGCCGCGCGGGTGGCACAGGGCGCCGCCAGCGTCGAACAGATTACCGCCGAACAGGCCGGCGCACAGGCCATGCAGCAACAACAGAGCGATCCCGACCAGCCGGGCAATGAGGCCGCATCATGACCCGCCGCACCATCATCCGGGGCTGCGGTCATTACCTGCCCGAACGCATCGTTGAAAACAGCTGGTTCGAGGACAAGATCGACACCACGGACGAATGGATCCGTGCCCGCACCGGGATCGAGCGCCGCCATTTCGCCGCCGAGGGTGAAACGACCTCACAGATGGCCATCCGCGCCGCGCGTGCCGCCCTCGACCACGCGGGGATGGATGCCGGGCAGATGGATGCGATCATCGTCGCCACCTCGACCCCCGATCTGACCTTTCCTTCGGTCGCGACGATGGTGCAGGCGGGGCTGGGTGCGCGGACGGGCTTTGCCTTTGACGTGCAGGCCGTCTGCGCGGGTTTTGTCTTTGCGCTTGCCAATGCCGACGGGCTGATCCGCTCGGGTCAGGCGGACCGGGTTCTGGTCATCGGGGCCGAGACCTTTTCACGCATTCTGGACTGGTCCGACCGGGGAACCTGCGTTCTGTTCGGCGACGGCGCCGGCGCTGTCGTGCTGGAGGCCGCCGCGGGCGAGGGCACTTCCTCTGATCGCGGCATTCTGGCGACCGACCTTAACAGTGACGGCTCCTATCGCGATCTGCTTTATGTCGACGGGGGCGTCGGCACGACGGGAACTTCGGGACATCTGCGCATGCAGGGCAATGTTCTGTTCCGCCACGCGGTCGAAAAGCTGGCCGAGACCGCACATCGCGCATTGGACAAGGCGGGGCTGGCGCCGGGTGATGTCGACTGGCTGGTGCCGCATCAGGCCAATGCCCGCATCATCACCGCGACCGCACAAAAGATGCACCTGCCGATGGAAAAGGTCATTCTGACCGTGGCCGATCATGGCAACACCTCGGCCGCCTCGATCCCGCTGGCGCTGTCGGTCGCCCATGAAAAGGGCCGCTTCAACGAGGGCGATCTGATCGTGACCGAGGCGATTGGCGGCGGGCTGAGCTGGGGCAGCGTCGTTTTGCGCTGGTGAACGGCGGCGCATCGCGGCGGTGCGCATGATGCCGGCCGCTGATCAGCCTGTCACACCTGCCTGATCCGCCCGTCGCATGCGCGCATGCCCCGGAATCGCGGGCATCATAGCCGCACACCGCCCTGCCCGTCAGCCACGCCGCATGATCCATCCCGGGGCCGCAACACTCCGGCCGGCCGATTCCAGATCCGTCACCATCCTGATCACCACAAACCCCGCCTTTGTCAGCACGCGATGCGATGCGGGATTGTCGCAAAACACCTCGGCCATCAGCGTATTGAGGGCAAACCGGGCCTCTGTCGCCGCGCAAAAGGGGGCAACGATTTCCGATGCGATCCCCTGACCCGCGACATCGGGTGCGAGAAAATAGAATATCGACGGCTCGGCGCCACCCCCGACCCCGACCCGGCCGATGCAACGCCCCGCCAGCCGCACCGCCATGCGCATCGGCCGCTGCGCCCCGGATCAAGCGGGCCAAGCAAGGCACCGACCTCGGCCACGCCCTGACCAGGATGAAAACGGCGCAGCATCCGCGCCACTTCGGGCCGGGTCACGATGGCGTGGATGGCCGGGAAATCGGCCGGGGTCAGCGCATCAATCACGCAGCGACGGGTCATCAGCGGGGCAAGGCTCACAATTCGATCACGCGCACACTGCCCGAAATGGCCGAAAGCGCGATGCGCCCCTCGGCCAGCCGCAACGCATCGCCGCCAAACACCTCGGCCCGCCAGCCATGCAGCGCCGGGACATTGCGCACGCCCTGCGCGATGGCATCAAGATCGGCACTGGATGCGATCAGCTTGGGCGCCACCCCCGCAGCATCAGCCTTGGCACGCAGCAAAACGCGCAGCAACTCGCCCAGGGCGGCATTGCCCGGCGCGCCCGGTTCATCACTGGCCGGGCGTGGCGGGTCGGGATCATCCAGCCCGGCCTGCACGGCCGCAAGGATACCGGCCGCGATCTCGGGCTTGCGGCCCTCGCGCATCAGCAGGCGGGATTTGGCCAGCTGCGCCTCGGTCACCGGGCGGGTCGAGGCCAGTTCAACCAAAGCATCATCCTTGAACACGCGCGAGCGGGGGACGTTGCGCGACTGGGCGTAATCCTCGCGGAATTCGGCCAGCTTGCGCACGACGGCGAGAAATCTGGGCGAGTTCGAGCGCGTGCGCACCCGCTCCCACGCTTCGGCGGGGCGCGTGATATAGGTCTCGGGGTCTTCAAGGACGGCGACCTCCTCGGCCACCCAGGGGGCGCGGCCGGTCTTGTCGATCTGGGCCGCCAGCCATTCATAGATCGCCCGCAAATGGGTGACATCGGCAATCGCATATTCCTGCTGCGCCGCGGACAGGGGCCGCTGGGACCAGTCGGTAAAGCGCGACGACTTATCAAGGTTGGCGCGCGCGATCTTGCGCACCAGCGTCTCATACCCGACCTGCTCGCCAAAGCCGCAGACCATGGCGGCGATCTGGGTGTCGAACAGCGGATCGGGAAAGACCCCTGCGTCGTGAAAGAAGATCTCCAGATCCTGCCGGGCGGCGTGAAAGACCTTGACCGTCGCGCTGTGACGAAACAGGTCGTAAAGCGGCTCAAGCGACAGGCCCGGTGCCAGCGGATCGACCAGAACGGCCGGGCCGCCATCGGCTTTCGCACCGCTGGCCGGCGGCAGTGCCATCTGAATCAGACAGAGCTTTGAATAATAGGTCCGCTCACGCAGGAACTCGGTGTCGATCGTGACATAGGGCTGGGCCTTGGCCAGATCGCAAAAGGCGGCAAGCGCCTCGGTGGTGGTCAGGGTCGTAAATTCGCTCATCAGGGCTTTCCGGACAATGGGCGGGTCATCCGCCGGTCCGGCTGGCATAGGCCGATTGCGCGGCGATGAAAAGCCCCGTCGCGCGCAGGCCGGGAAGGGCGCGCGGCCCCTCCCTGCCCGTTTTCGGGGCTGCTTACTTGCCCTTGGCCGCCAGCCGCTCCGCGTTCTTTGCGGCGCTGCGCGTGCCAAGCGCGATGAAGCCGCGAATGGCCGGGGTCAGGAGAAGCATCACGCCGACAAGAATCGCCAGATTGGTCAGGATGATTTCACGCCCGCTCGGGATATTGCCGCCGAACATATCGGGCACGAGATAGACCATCAGCATCACAAAGGCCACGCCGAACGCGCTTGCCGTCAATGCGCCAAGCGCCGAGACCTTCCACGCCAGCCCCCCGCCAAGCCGGGTGCCGGTCTTGGTGAAATAGACCTCACCCAATTGCATTCCCGCGATCGCCGGAATGATGAAGCCCACCGCATTGGCGTAGTCCATATTGAAATCGGGAAAGAAGAAGCCGACCGCGAAAAGCACCACGAAGGCGAGCGCGGACAGGGCCAGAAACATCAGCGTATAGTCACGCCAGAGTTGAGAAAGCGACATTATGGTCTCCTGAAATCGGGCCTGATTGGCGATGACCGGCCCGGTTAACAATCGTAAAGGCAGCCGCCAATATGCGGGTGCATTTCCGGCTGATAGCGGCTCTGGCGGCCCGCGTCCATTGGGGCTGAAACGGCGGGTTCCGGCGCCAATGAATGCGGCTGCGGGGTTGGGTATCCGGGCCGGGTCGAACCGGCATTCCCCCTTAGAGCGGCGCGATATCGCCGCCCGCGCGCATGGCGTGGAAATCAGCCGCGAAATCATCCATCCGTCCGGCGGCGATGGCAGCCCGCATCCCGGCCATGAGTTCCTGATAATAATGCAGGTTATGCCAGGTCAGCAGCATGCCGGAAATCATCTCTCCGGCGCGAAAGACGTGGTGCAGATAGGCGCGCGAGTAGCCGGTGCAGGCCGGGCAAGTGCAAGCCTCATCCAGCGGGCGCGGGTCATCGGCATGGCGCGCATTCTTGATATTGACCTGACCGCGCCGGGTCCATGCCTGCCCCGTGCGCCCCGAACGCGAGGGCAGCACGCAATCCATCATATCGACGCCGCGTTGCACCGCGCCCACGATATCATCGGGCTTGCCCACCCCCATCAGATAGCGCGGCTTATCCTCGGGCAGGAGATCGGGCGCGTAATCGAGAACGCCGAACATGGCATCCTGCCCCTCGCCCACGGCCAGCCCGCCAATGGCATAGCCATCAAAGCCGATGGCGCGGAGTGCGGCGGCCGATTCCTCGCGCAGATCGCGCTCGACCCCGCCTTGCATGATCCCGAACAGCGCATGTCCGGGGCGGTCGCCAAAGGCATCGCGCGAACGCTGCGCCCAACGCATGGACAGGCGCATCGCCTCGGCCTGACGCTCATGGCTGGCGGGAAGCGCGGGGCATTCGTCAAAGGCCATGACGATATCGCTGCCAAGCAGGCGCTGAATCTCCATGCTGGTCTCGGGCGAAAGGAAATGCTTGCTGCCGTCGACATGGCTGGCGAAGGTCACGCCGTCCTCGGTCAGCTTGCGCAGATCGGCCAGCGACATGACCTGAAACCCGCCCGAGTCGGTCAGGATCGGGCGGTCCCAGTTCATGAAGCGGTGCAAGCCCCCAAGGCGGGCGATACGCTCCGCGCCCGGACGCAGCATCAGGTGATAGGTATTGCCCAGAAGGATATCCGCCCCCGTCGCTGCCACCGATTCCGGCAGCATGGCCTTGACCGTCGCCGCCGTTCCCACCGGCATGAAGGCGGGCGTCCTGATCGGACCGCGTGGCGTGTCGATCACGCCTGTGCGCGCGCGCCCATCGGTGGCGTTCAATGTGAAGGAAAATCGGCTCATATCCGGCCCTTTCTGGCGAAGCCGCCCGTTTAGCGCAGCACGCCCGCCAGCGAAAGCCCCGCCGCATGGCCCGAGGCCCAGGCCCATTGGAAATTATAGCCGCCAAGCCAGCCGGTCACGTCAAGGCATTCGCCGATGAAGTAAAGCCCCGGCACGTCGCGGGCCTGCATGGTTTTCGCGTCGATGCCGCGCGTGTCGATGCCGCCGACGGTGACCTCGGCGGTGCGATAGCCCTCGGACCCGACCGGGCGGATTTTCCAGCGATGGACGCGCGCGCTGATGCGGTCAAGGGCGGCATTGTTCAGATCGGCCAGCCGGGCGCCCGACAGCCCCAGCTCCGCCGCAATCGCCTCGGCCAGACGGGCGGGCAGATGGCCGCCAAGCACCGTCGGCACCCCTACGCGCCCGCCCTGCCCGCGTCTGTCGCGCAAGGCCCGGCCCAGATCCGCGCCGGGCGCGAGATCGACGGTGATTTCCTCACCCGGTCGCCAGAAGCTGGAGATTTGCAGCACTGCCGGCCCCGAAAGCCCGCGATGGGTGAACAAAAGCGCGTCCCGGAAGCGGGTCTTGCCATGGCTGATCTCTGCCTCGACAGAAACGCCCGCAAGCGGTTTCGTCAGCGCCAGTTCCTGCTCGGCAAAGGTCAGCGGCACAAGGCCCGGCCGCGTCTCATGCAGGCTCAGCCCGAATTGCCGCGCCAGATCATAGGCCAGCCCCGAGGCCCCCATTTTCGGAATGGATTTCCCGCCCGAGGCCACCACGACCGCCCGCGCCCGCACCACCCCCCGAGAGGTCTGCGCCGTAAACCCGTCCGCCCCGCGTTCAAGGCTTTGCAGCGAGGTTTCCAGCCACAGATCCGCGCCCCGCATGCGCCGGATCAGCAGATCGGTGATCTGCGTCGCGCGCCCGTCGCAAAACAGCTGCCCAAGCGTCTTTTCATGCCAGCCGATGCCCGCGCCATCGACAAGCGCCACGAAATCGCGCGGGCTGAACCCCGCCAGAGCCGAGGCCGCAAAACGCGGATTTTCTGACAAGAACCGGTCGCGCGCGGTAGCGAGATTGGTAAAATTGCACCGCCCCCCGCCCGATATGCGGATTTTTTCACCAGCGGCGCGGGCATGATCAATCACCACGACCCGCGCGCCCGTCCCGGCCCCGGCGATACTGCCGGCACAAAACAGCCCCGCCGCCCCGGCGCCCACGATCAAGATATCGCAATCCATCGCGCAGCCATACGCCCGCCCCGCCGTCCCCGCAAGTTTTTCGAAAACCCCCTTGCACCCCCCGTCATCCGGCGATAGATACGCCCGCACAGTTGGGGCGTGGCCAAGTGGTAAGGCATCGGTTTTTGGTACCGTGTACCGTAGGTTCGAATCCTACCGCCCCAGCCAGCTTTCATGAAATTTTCCGTTAACGCGTTGTAAAAGTTGCAGATATTGCGATATGCCCCGCAACATTCTGCAACAATTCCCGCACCACGACGTCATTCGAACCCGCAACAGTTCCCGCAACATTTTTTGATTGCGGGATTCTATTAACGTACTGATCTATAAAGAAAGTATGGAATCCGGCAAATCCTGCCACCCCAGCCAGTCAGTTTTCCTGAAACCTGCCCTGTTGACAGCGCGCGATAATCCCGCGTGTTTTCTGCGGTTTGTCACGGTGCCACCGGCCGTAAGACGGCAGTGTCCCTAATGCTTCACCCATTTTCGCCACGACGTCTGAAGGAGCGTTTCGGGTCCTGCGGTTCTGTGTCGTTTTGCTGGATGCCCGGGGTTTACAGGGAAAGCATGCTAATCTTGGCCGTGTTGAAGGCGATTTCTCCTGCTGTGACCCCTGATCGCTTCTCCATCAGACCATGGCACCGGGTTCACCGCGAATGCGATGCTGGTCTGGTGTGAAGAAATGGGTGGTGGCTGGCCGCACAACCTCACCTGATCCGGCACATATCATTGATCGACTTTTTCCAAGGCCTGGACGCGAAACAGCCCCGCCGGGTCGGGGCTGCTTCTGACAATGGCCTGTTTGCCGGGCCGCCGGCCGATGATCGGTCAATTAACCCGATCAGCAGCTTCAGCAATTCTGACTTTCAGCGGTGTCAGGCCGTCGAAGGTCGCAACAAGTTCGTCGCCCGGCACCACCGGGCCGACGCCATGGGGCGTGCCGGTCAGGATGACGTCACCGGGAACGAGTTCAAACAGTTCCGACAGTCGTGAAATAATCTCGGGGATGCGCCAGATCAGCAGCGAGATATCCGATTCCTGTCTCGTCTGCCCGTTTACGGTAAGTTCGATCTTGCCAGAACTCAGCTTGCCGATTTCAGATACCGGCGTCAGAGCGCCGACAGGAAATGAATTGTCGAACGATTTGGCAATTTCCCAAGGCTGCCCCTTACCCTGAAGGTCGCGTCTGGTCATATCAAGACCTACCGCGTAACCCCAGATGTGATCCTCGGCGGCCTCGGGGCCGATATTGCGGCCACCCTTGCCGATTGCGAGGACAAGTTCCACCTCGTGGTGGTAGTCAGAGGTTTTCGGCGGGTACGGGATCGACATCCCGTCAAGAACGACAGCGTCTGTGGGCTTTTCAAAGAAGAGCGGGGGATCGCGATCAGCGTCACCACCCATCTCCTCGACATGGGCAACATAGTTGCGGCCGATGCAATAAATCCGCCGAACGGGGAAAACCTTGTCAGATCCGGCGACCGGAATCGTCACCTGCTCCGGCGGATCAATCACGAACTCACTCATACTCTGCTATCCTCCAATGACGCGGAAGCCTCACCACTTCTCATCATGATGACGCATATGTGGCCGAGATTATCATGTGCGATTTCTATATCAAGTCAGATCATACATGATTTCGATCTTGACACATCTATATCTATTATCGAATGATTTATCTCAGCTGGAGATGAGCCAGCAGCAACCCCGAACGGTGAGGTGCGGCAAGGACGGACCACTGTTTGGAACGACTGGAAGCCTATCGGGAGGATCGGAATGAACACTTTCAAACGCGCCAGTCTTGGGCTGGCGCTGGCAATTGCTACGGGGTCTGGCACTTGGGCTGAAACGAAGGATCTTACGGTTGTTTTCCCCAATCCCTCGGCCATCAATAATTACCCCCTGCATGTCGCAATCCAGGAAGGCTACTTTAAAGATGAGGGGCTTAACGTAAACGTCGAGACCGTGAACGGCTCGGCGTCTGTCCTGCAGCTTTTGGTCTCCGGGCAGGCGCAGATCGGTCAACCCGGCCCTGCGCCGCTTCTTGCGGCGCGTTCGCGGGGCGAGGACGTTGTCTTCATCTACAACCACTTCGCAAAATCGGTGTTCGGCCTTGTTGTGCCCGAAGACTCTCCCGCACAATCTCCCGCCGATCTTAAGGGGGTTACCATTGGCGTCGGGACGGCCGACGGCGCAGAAGTTGGCTTTGCGCGCAGTATCTTGGGTGATGTCGGCCTGAAGGACGGCGCAGACTATGAGTTCCTCTCCATCGGGGACGGCGGCACAGCGGTTGCTGCATTCGTGAACAAAGAGGTCGGTGCATATTCCGCGGCGGTATCCGATTCGGCCATTATTTCGGCACGAGGAATTCCCTTGCGCGAAATAACACCCGATCCTTATCTCGAATATTTTGGTAATGGTTATGCGGTGACGCGCCAGTTTCTGGACGAGAACCCCGAAACGATCGAAGCGTTCGGTCGGGCGCTGGTAAAGGCGACCAGGTTCGGTCTCGATCCTGCCAATCGAGAGACCGTGCTGAAACATGTTGCGGCAGGCAATCCACAAGAAAGCGAGGATCCGGCATTTGCAGACAACTTGCTGACTGTCGTGCAATACCGCACCCAGCCTGTTAAAGACGACAATCCTATTGGATATCAGCCACCGGAAGCCTGGAAGAAATGGGAGGACAGCCTTGTCGCCAGCGGCGATCTCGTGAAACCGATGGATGATCTCGAGGCCGCTTACACAAACAAGTTTGTCGACGTATGGAACGCGGCGGACTAGTCAGATGGAGGCTACAGCACCCAAAGGCGACCAAACGAACCTGGCCCCTTCCGTTTATCAACTGCGAAACGTCTCGCGGTCATTTGGCAGAATCAAGGCCCTTGATTCTATTAATCTCGACTTGCGGAAGGGATCATTTTCGTCAGTCATCGGTCCGTCTGGTTGCGGAAAGTCGACGCTTTTGAAAATAATGGCGGGGGTCACCCCGCCATCCACCGGATCCGTCGTCCTCGACGGCGCGCCTGTGCTGGGACCACGCAAAGAAATCGGAATGATGTACCAGCAGGCAACCCTGTTTCCGTGGTTGACAGCAATAGAGAACGTGCTTCTTCCGATCCACATCCGTGAAGGCAAGGCTGCCGTCGCGGCACGAAAAGACAGCGCCAGGGCGTTGATGGAACTCGTCGGTCTGGGCGGGTTTGAGAATGCATATCCGTCGCAACTCTCGGGCGGAATGGCGCAGCGCACGTCAATCTGCCGCATGCTGATTACCGAGCCGCAGGTGCTTTTGCTCGACGAGCCATTTTCCGCGCTTGACGAACTGGTCCGTGA
>JAUNTL010000019.1:15031-40519 GCA_030538705.1 Paracoccus sp. (in: a-proteobacteria)
CTTCATGAACATCGAACTGCAACGGATTTGCCTGTCGAGAAACGCGACGGCGTTTCTGATTACCCATTCCATTCCCGAGGCAATCCTTCTGTCTGACGTCGTCTATATCATGTCGCCTCGTCCCGGGCGCTTTGACGAAGCGGTTGATATCGAGATGCCCAGGCCGCGAACTTTGGACATGATGTCCTCCACCCATTTCGGCGAGTATGTCCGCTATATCCGCGATCGTCTGGATCTGGGGGCATCCGTCGCATGACCGAGATGAATACAAAGAAAATGGGAAGGCCGGTCGTGGTCGAGAATGTCTCGCTTCCTGAAACAACCTGGAGCGAGGATGTTGCGTTCATTGACCGTATTCCAAGAAGCGTCGCCATGATCGGGCTGCTGGCAATCGCTCTGACAATCTGGTGGGCCATACATCACTTTCAGATTGTTTCGCGCATCATTCTTCCTTCGCCTCAGGAGGTTGCACGGGATATTGTGTTTGTGGCTAAAAATATGGCGTCTGGCGGCTATATGCTGGCCGCATTCTGGATCACCACCAAAGAGGTTCTGTTCGGCTTTGCCTTTGCCATGTTGTTCGGCTTTACGCTTGGCATCATTGTGGGGGAAACATCGTTTGGTGAACGGGCCCTGCTACCTTACCTTGTCGCAATAGATACCATGCCAAAGGTGGCGTTTGCCCCATTGTTTCTCGCCTGGCTGGGCTTTGGAATTGCCTCAAAGGTTGCATTGGCCGCGTTCATAGCCACGTTTCCCATTGTCGTCGGGACGGCCGCGGGTCTGCACGCTTCGGATGAAAATGCGCGGATGATGTTTAAGAGCCTCGGCGCGAGCCGGTGGCAAACGCTCGTCCGGCTGAAAATTCCGTCGGGCCTTCCGCACATCTTTACAGGGCTGAAGATCGGTGCGGTCGGTGTGATGGCCGGTGCCATCACGGCCGAGTTCCTGGGAGGCGGGAAAGGAATGGGAGAGCTTATTCGCGTCGCCGCAAGCCAGCTTCAGACACCCCGCATCTTCTCGCTTATCCTCTATCTGAGCGCTCTTGGGTATCTGCTATTCTGGTCGGTGGTTATACTTGAGCGTAAGATCGTTTTCTGGCATCGCTCATCGGTCGCTGGTATCGACAGCCGACAGTAACCGAGGCAGGGACGGGTTAATCATGACTGAAAATCAGGCGAGAAAAAGACTGGCAAACCCGCAACGAAATGAGCCTGCGACGACCGCGACGACCGCAACGATTGTCTATAATGCGATCAAGCTCGACATCGTCCACGGGGTTCTGGCGCCCGGCCATAAACTGCTCATAGATCAGATCGGCGAGCGTTATTCAGCAGGAACCAACCCTGTTCGAGAGGCCCTTAATCGCCTGTCGTCCGAGCGACTGGTTGATCGTATTGATCAGCGCGGCTTTTCGGTTCCACCAATCTCATTGGCTGATTTCCGGGATATTGTGCAAACGCGCTGCTGGGTGGAGGGCAAGGCGCTGGAAGAATCCATCAGGAACCGGACAGAGGAATGGGAAGACGCAATTATTCTGGCCACTCACAGGCTCAAGCAGACGCCTGTCCATTTTTACGACAGTAATGACCCTGATCAATTGCCCCCCGATAATACAAATTGGGAAGATCGGCACAGAACCTATCACCGGTCCCTGATTGCCAATTGCGGCTCAAAGTATATTTTGCATTTTTCTGAAGAGCTGATGCTTCTTGCCGAACGCTACCGGTTCATTTCTATGGCGAATAGCTTTCCGCGCCGCCGGAGCGTCGATGAACATCAGGAAATTGCGGATGCCGCCTTGGCAGGTGACATCAAGCGGGCAGTTGATGCGCTGCAAGGTCAGTATAGGCTGACACTCAAGATCTACGAAGAGACGATGTCTTGAGCCTGCCGGCTCGTCATCCGGCACAAGCGCATCCGCCTGCTCTCTACATTTCCGGGGCACGTCCGGCGCTGCTTTGTCGACGCGACGACCGATCACTGGTCAGGCAGCCGCGATGAAGGCGCTGACCTGCCCCCGGTCGCCCCTCGTTCACAGCCAGAATCCCTGGGATTGATTGTGATCGGTTTCGGATTGGCATTTTCGTCCTTGAGCTGTTGCGGGCGCTTGGCACCCGACAAATGCCGGAAACAACCGGCGGCGGTGGCCGGACCTGTGCGGCTCTGGCCCGGGACGCCGGGACGCATGCCCCCGCGCCCCGATCCGGCTTGCGCCCTTGCCTCGTGATAACCCCGGCCCGGCCTAGCGGATCAGCGCATAAGCCTGCATCGAGGCCGCCGTCGCGCCCGAGCGGATCATCCCGTCCGCCTCGCGCAGGGCCGCCGTCAGCCGGCCAAGATCATATGGCGCGACGACCTCCAGATCATGCCCGCGGGCGCGAAGCTCGGTGAGGGTGGTCTCTGGAAAGCTGCTCTCGACGACCAGCCGGCCGGGTTGCGAGGTCCGGGGCGCGAATGAGGACGGCGCGTTCATGTTATGAAAAAGCGGCGCGTCGAGCGCCTGTTGCAGCCCCATCCCGTGATGGGCCACCCGCAAAAAGAAAGGCAGCTGCCATTGATCCTGTTGATCGCCGCCCGGCGTGCCAAAGGCGAATATGCGGCCGTCGGGATGGGTGGCAAGGCTGGGGGTCAGCGTCGTGCGCGGCCGCATCCCCGGGGCAAGCGAACTGGGCAGCCCCGGCGCCAGCCAGAACATCTGGGCACGCGACGACAGCGCAAATCCCAGCCCCGGCACGATGGGCGAGCTTTGCAGCCAGCCACCCGACGGGGTGGCGGAAACGACATTGCCCCATTGATCGATCACATCCAGATGGCAGGTATCACCCTTGCCGCGCGCCTCCTGCTCGGACAGATGGGCCATGGTCGGTTCATAGACCGCGCCCTTGCCCAGCACGGGCGCAAGGACTTGCCGGCATATCGCGATCTGGTCCTGAAAGCCGGGCAGGACACCGGGCCGGAAATCAAAGCTGGCACGCGGGCCGATCAGGCTGCGGCGCATGGCGCTGTAATCATCCGAAAGCAGCGCCGCCATCGGCACCTCTGCCCCATCGGGATCGCCGAAATAGGCATCGCGGTCGGCCTGCGCCAGCTTGAGCGCCTCGGTCACCAGATGGACAAATCCGGCCCCCGTCGGATCAAGCGATCCGATATCCTGCCCCTCCAGCAGGCGCAGCGCCTGAAGGAATGCCGGCCCCTGCCCCCATGGCCCGGTCTTGTGAACCCGCCAGCCGTGGTAATCCAGCCATTGCGGTTCCTCATAGCTGGCCTGCCAGCCGGCAAGGTCATCGGCACCCAGAATACCGCGACGGGCCGCGCCGCTTTCATCCATGACCGGCCCGGCGGCGATGAAATCAACAATCGCCCGCGCGACAAAGCCGCGGCTGAAGATCCGGCGCGCGGCCTCGATCTGGGTGATGCGGTCGGGGCCTTCGGCCTCGGCCTCGGTCAGCAGGCGCGTCCATGTCGCGGCGAGATCGGGGTTGCGAAACAAGGCCCATGGCGCCGGTGCCTGACCGCCGGGCAGCCAGACCCGGTGGGAACTCGGCCAGTATTCGCGAAAGAAATCATCCAGCCCCGCGACCGTGGCCGAGACGCGCGGCAAGACCGGATGCCCCTCGCCCGCATAGTGAACGGCGGGTTCCAGCACATCGCGCAAAGACAGGCTGCCATAATCGCGCAGCATCAGCATCCAGCCGTCAAAGGCGCCGGGGACCACCGCGGCCAGCAGGCCGTTTCCGGGGATCATCTCCAGCCCTTCGGCGCGGTAATGCGCGATGCTGGCGCGGCGCGGGGATGTGCCCTGCGCGCACAGAACACGCGTCCGGCCGGTCGCGGCATGATGAAAGATCGCCGGAAACTCGCCGCCCGGCCCGTTCAGATGCGGCTCGACCACCTGAAGGACAAAGCCGGTTGCCACGGCGGCATCAAAGGCATTGCCGCCCCGGTCCAGCATCCGCATCCCGGCGGCCGAGGCCAGCCAATGGGTCGTGGTGACCGTGCCAAAGCGGCCACGCAATTCGGGGCGGGTCGTGAATGATCCGTGCATGAGCTGCCTCTTGTCAGGGTCCGGCGATGATGGGGGCGCGTGTCACCTGGTCACGGTGCGGCCTCGATCAGAATACATGCCGCCGCGTGGCCGCCACCCAGATCGCGCAGCGCCGGCGGCGTCTGCGGGGTAAAGCGCAGATGCAGGCCGGTCGCGGTTTCCTCGATCCTTGCGGCCTCAGTCAGTGCGGGATGCTTGGCCGTCATGGCCGCGATCAGCATGGCCCTTGCCGCCCCGGTGCCCTGCGGGGCCGCCACGGTCAGATCCAGCCCGTCACGGCTGGGCGTGCCAAGGGTTTCAGCCTGCGCCGCGGCTGCATCCGCATCGCGGATCACCTGATCGGACAGTGCCGAGATGACGTCCCGCGCCTCCCAGCCGCATTGGGGTGTCGCCAGCGGACAGCGGGTATGAAAACGACAGCCGTTCGGCACCTCGATCGCCGAAGGGATTTCGCCGGCGGCCTCCAGCGGCGGTTTGATGACCTCGGGGTCCGGCTCGGGCGAGGCGTCGATCAGAAGCTGGGTATAGGGGTGACGCCGTTCACGGATGACCGTCTCGGTCGGGCCGATCTCGACCACCTGACCCAGATACATGATCGCGGTGCGGTCGGCGACATAACGGATCGTGGGCAGATCATGGCTGACATAGACAAAGCTGATGCCCAGATCGTCGCGAAAGCGCCGCATCAGGTTCAGCACGCCGGCGCGGATCGACACATCCAGCATCGAGACCGGTTCATCGGCCACGATAAAGCGCGGCTCCAGCACGATAGCGCGGGCGATGGCGACACGCTGACGCTGGCCGCCCGACAATTCATGCGGGAAACGCTCCATATACAGCGCGGCCGGTTTCAGCCCGGCGCGCTCCAGCGCCTGCATGACCCCGGTCGTGATCGCCTCGCCCTTGGCAAGCCCGTGAATCTTCAGCGGCTCGCCCACGATCTGCGCGATGGTAAAGCGCGGGTTCAGCGTCTGATAAGGGTCTTGAAACACCATCTGGGCGCGGCGCCGGAACGCCCTGAGAGCGCGGCCCTTGAGGGTGGAAATATCCTCGCCTTCCGACAGGATCGTGCCGGCGGTCGGTTCCTGAAGCTTGACCAGAACCTCGCCCGCAGTCGTCTTGCCCGAGCCGGATTCCCCGGCAAGGCCAAGGATCTCGCCCGCCTGAAGGCTGAGACTGACCCCATCGACCGCATGGACCTTTTTGCCGGCCTCGAACAGCCCGCCCGGCAGGTCGAAATAGCGCAGCAGGTTCTCGACCCGCAGAATCTCGCCCTCGGCCGGCGGATGGTCGGACACCAGCCGGCCCTCGGCCTCGGCGCCCAGACGGCGGCCGACCTGTTCCCATGTCTCGTTCAGCGCGGCCGTCGCGCGGAACTCTTCGACGCGGTCGGGATAGTGGCAGGCCACCGCCCGCTCCTCGCCCAGTTCGCGCAGCGGCGGGGCATCGCTGCGGCACAGATCGGTGGCAAAGGGGCACCGCTCTGCAAAGCGGCAGCCCGGCGGAGGATCAAGCAGGTCCGGCGGGCTGCCGGGGATCGAGATCAGTTCCCGCTGCGCGCCCTCAAGCGTCGGAAAGGCGTTGGTCAGCCCCATCGTATAGGGATGAAAGGGCGCGCCAAAGACCGCCCGGACCGGGCCTGTCTCCATGATCTTGCCGCCATACATCACCGCGACGCGGTCGCAGGTCTGGACGACGACCGAAATGTCATGAGTGATGAACAACAGGCTCATCCCCCGCTCGCGCCGCAGCTTGGCCAGCCGGGCGAGGATCTGTGCCTGCGTCACCACATCAAGCGCCGTCGTCGGTTCGTCCGCAATGACCAGCTTGGGTTCCAGCGCCATGGCCATCGCGATGACGGCGCGCTGTTTCATGCCGCCCGACATCTCATGCGGAAAGGCTTGCAGGCGCGAGGGGTCGATGCCGACGGCGCGAAACAGCTCGGCCGCATGTCCGAGCGCATCCTCGCGGCTGATCTCGATATGGGCCTGCATCGCCTCGACGATCTGATCGCCGACCCGGTAAACCGGATCAAGCGCATTCATCGCCGCCTGACTGATCCATGCGATATCCTTCCAGCGGACGCGGCGCATCGCCTCGCCGGTCAGCGGCACCAGATCGCGGCCATCGACCTCGATCGTGCCGCGCGCGATCAGCCCGTTGGGCGGCAGCAGCTTGAGCATCGCCTTGGCGGCCGTCGTCTTGCCACAGCCGGATTCGCCGACCAGACCAAGCGCCTCGCCGGGGCGGATGAACAGGTCGATGCCATCGACCGCCTTCACCGGCCCGCTGCCGGTCTGATAGTGGATCGCCAGATCGCGCAGATCGAGAAGCGGTTTTCGGTTATCGGTCATTGGCGTGCCCTCAGACGCGGATTCGCGACGACTTCAAGCGAGCGCGAGATGAAAAAGACCGAAAGAACGGTCGCCATGATGAGCAGGCCCGGCGGCAGGTTCCACCACCATGCCGTGCGCCACGCCCCCGACAGCCGCGCATCATGCAAGATGCCGCCCCAGCTGACCGATTGCGGCGGGCCAAGGCCGAGAAAGGACAGCGTCGCCTCGGCAATGATCGAGACCCCGACGGTGATCGCCAGTTCCAGAAACACCAGCGGCATGACATTGGGCAGGATATGCAGATACATGATCCGCAGATCCGACGCCCCCGCCACCCGCGCCGCCTTGACAAAGGGGCGTTCCCGCAATGACAGAACCTGCGCGCGTATCAGCCGCGCCGTCGTGCGCCATGTCAGCAGCGAAACCGCAAGGATCACGATCAGCAGGCTGGGCTTGAACAGCAGCACAAGGATCAGCGCAAAGGGTTCGAACGGGATGCCATACATGACATCGACCGTGCGCATCAGGATGGTGTCGGTGCGGCCGCGGTAATATCCCGCGATCAGCCCGACATTGGTGCCGATGAACATGACCAGTGCCGCGCCAAGGAAACCCACCAGAAGCGCGATGCGCGAACCGTGGATATTCCGGCTGAAAAGGTCACGCCCGAGATGGTCGGTGCCCAGCCAGTGCCGCGCCGAGGGCGGCGAGAAACGGATGACGAAACGGTCCGAGCCAAGCGCCAGCGTCTGGCTGTCAGTGACCAGAATGGCGCGCAGATGGCGCTCGGATTCGGTGGGGGCCAGCACCCAGTCGCCGCCAGGCGCGCGCTCCATCACGATGCCGTTGCGCCCGACCGCATAGCCGCGCCCGTCATCACCGATCCAGCCCGATTGCAGCGCGCGCGTATCGGGCGCGCGGTCGGTGATCCAGCCGCCGTCCGCGCCCTCGCGGCGCAGCAGGGTGCCACGTTCACCAATTGCCAGCGCCGTGCCGGCCGGCGAGATATGCAAGGCGTTCAGATCGCGGCTGGAGCCGAGCCGTTCCATCGCAAGGCTGTCATCGGCCGGGTCATAGCGCAGCGCGATCCCGCGCTCGCCCACCACCAGAGCCGTGCCATCGGCGTCGCGCCCGACCCCGCGCAGCGCCATGCCGCGATTGACCGGGCTGACAAGCGGGGTGACCACCCCGCCCTCACGGTCAAAGCGCCACAGCGTTTCGCCGTCACCGACGATCAGCGCCCGATCATCATCCAGCCAGGCAACGGCGCGCAGCACCGCCTGCGCCGGCGTGGCGATCTGCCGCCATTCGCCGTTTTCGCGCATCATCACGGTGCCCCCGGCCCCGACGGCCAGCACCGTGCCGGATGCGGTCATGTCGATCCCGAACAGATCCGCCCCGACCGGCAGCGCGATCTGTGACCAGTCGCCGCCATTCTCGCGCCGCCACAGCCCGCCCTCGCGCCCGACGATCAGATCCTCACCCGGCCGCGAGGCGGCATCATTCAGTGCCACATGCCCCAGCGAGGGCTGCAACATCCATCCCGCATCGGTGCGCAGCAGGACCGAACCGTCTTCGTCCTCGTTGATCGCAAACGGATCCTGAGGGGCGATCAGCGGCGCGAAAAGGGCCATTGCCACGATCATCGACAGCACGATCATGCCGATCAGCGCCAGCCGGTCCTGCATCATCATGCGCAAAGTGGCGGCGGATTCTTTGAATGCAGCGGAAATCATGCCAGTCGCACCCTCGGATCAAGCGTTGAATAAAGGATATCGACCAGCAGGTTCAGAAAGATCACGAAACCCGCCATGATCAGGAAACATGCCTGTGCCAGAGGAAAGTCCGAGGTCCGCACGGCATTGAGGATCTCGCGGCCCAGTCCCGGCCAGGAAAAGACGACCTCGACCACGACCTGCCCGCCGGCCGCAAGCCCGATCGTCACGGCCAGCTGCGTCACCACCGGCAACAGCGCGTTGCGCGCGGCATGGCGGTACAGCACCTGCCGCTCGGGCAGGCCCTTGGCGCGCGCCATCTCGATGAAATCCTCGCCGTAGACCTCAAGCATGGTGTTGCGCATGATCAGAAGCGGAGAGCCGAGATAGAACAGCGCGACGATCATCGCCGGCAGGATCAGGTGGCGCAGAAAATCGAGCGTCAGGATCTTGTCCCAAAAACCGCTCGCCTCATAAGGCAGCGTCCGCATCCCCGAGGTCGGCAGCCACTCCAGCCAGACCCCGAAAATCAGGATCGAGATCATTCCGGTCCAGAACATCGGCGCCGAGCGGAACATCAGCCCGAAAAAGATGCCCGCGGAATCCGCCGCCGTCCCGCGCCGCCATGACAGCCACGCACCCAGCGGAACGCCAACCCCATAGGCCAGAAAAATCGCCGCCAGCATCAGCACCAGCGTATTGCCCAGCCGTTCCCAGATGATGTCGGCAACCGGGGCGCGATAATGGAACGAGACCCCGAAATCACCGGTCACGGCGTTTTTCAGAAAGATCAGATATTGCTGCCACAGCGGATGATCCAGCCCGAACTGCTGACGCACAAGCGCGCGCTGCTCGGGGTTCAGCCCCTCGGAGACCAGTGCCGTCGTCGGATCGGGCAGGCCGAGGCGGAACAGAAAGAAAAGAAGCGTCGCAATGATGAACAGCGCAAGCAGCGCCTGAAGAAAGCGACGGATCAGATAGCCATGGCTGCGCATGCGTGATCCTTTGGTCAGGGGCGGTCCACCGCGATCCGGGGATCGCGGTGAAACCAGTCACCTTTTAATGTTATTTCTGGAGCTTGCCGTCCGCCGACCAGCTGTAACCCGCCGCTTCCAGTTCGGCGCGGGCCGCATCCATGTCAAAGTCAAAGCGTTCGGTGAAGGGGTTGTGCCAGAACGCATTGACCGGCGCGATCACGCTCGAGCCGACTTCACCACGTCCGTCCAGCAGCACATTCACGATCCGCTCGCGGTCAATGGCCATGGTCAGCGCCCGGCGGAAAGCGGTATCGTCGAAATGCGGTTCGCGCAGGTTATAGGTCATGTGGTAATAGCCGAAATCCGGCACCGACACGACCGCGAGGTTCTCGTTCTGCTCGGCCAGCGGGATCTGCCCGGCCTCCATACGCCAGGCGGTGACGTCGATCTGGCCGGTCTGGATGGCCGTAAAGACGCCCTCGCTGTCGGCAAAAATCTGGAACTCGACGGAATCAACCGCGATCTCATCGGCGTGGAAATGATCCTCGAACTTGTCGAGCTTCATGAACTCGCCGGCGGTGTATTGGTTGAATTTGAACGGGCCCGAGCCGACGGTCGGGACATCGGCCGGCGCCAGTTCCATCGGGTTTTCGATGCTTTCCCAGATATGCTTGGGCAGGATCGAGATCTGGCTGAGCGTGATCGAGGCAAAGGGCGCCGACGGCTCTTTCAGATGGAAACGCACGGTCAGATCATCCACGACCTCGACCGAATCCAGCGAGGTCAGATAGCTGTTGAAATAGCCGTAATCCGAATTGACCAGATAGTCATAGGAGAATTTGACATCCTCGGCCGTCACGGGATGGCCGTCATGGAATGTCAGCCCCTCGCGCAGTTTGACCTCGATCGTGGTCTCGTCCAGAGCATCGACGGATTGTGCCATCCAGTTCTGGACCTCGACCTCGGGCGTCAGACGGACAAGGCGGTCATAGTAAAGCCGCATCCATTTCCACGCCCAGACGGTATTGGCCAGCATCGGGTTGATATTGTCGGGCGACTGCGGCCCGCCATAGCGCAGGATCTTGCGGTCGGTCAGCGGCTTTGCCTCCATCGGCACCCATTCGGAATAAAGCGCCTCGCCGGCCATCGCCTCCATGTTCTCGAATGTATTCTTGTTATAGGCCACGACCTCGTCACGGTGGAACAAGATCACCAGCGGCGCGTCGGGCGCCGCGATTTCCTGAAGCTTAAAGACCAGTTCCTGCCGTGTTTCAGGGTCGAATTCGCGGGCCTGCTGGCGGAACAGCTCGTCATATTCGGCATTATCATAACCGCCCGGATTGTTCGCCCCCATTGCCGCGTTCTCGCTGAACAGCGTGCCGAGGAAAAACTGCGGATCAAGCCGGTCGACCCGGCCCGACCAGCCGGCAACCACAACGGTAAAATCCTGCTGGTCATAGAATTTGCCCAGCAGGGTCGAAAACTCGGTCGGGCTGACCGAAACATCCAGACCCAGTTCGCGCCACGCATCGGCGATGATATAGGCGCCCTCATAGCGGATCGGGTCATAAGCCTCGGTCGTGGTCAGAATTTCGATCGGCGGCACCACCGTCTGCGCCTGCGCCAGCACCGGCATTCCCAAGGCCGCGCAAATTGCAATCGGGCTGACAAGTCTGAATCGCATCATGTTCACTCTCCCTGATTTTTAAGGCGCCGGGCCTGCATCATAACGGGCAGCACAATGCCAACAGGCAGGCTGCCGGCGAAACGACGCACGCAGCCTTGCGGCCACGACCCGGACATTCCTTCCGACAAGGGACTTTAGTCGATGAAGTTTCCGTGTGGCAACCGTGAACAGGACTGTTCAGCAGCAGAAATGCCTCGCCACAGGGCGCATGGCGCGACGTAGCCTTCTGCCCGGCAACCCAAGATTGCATTTCATGTCCGGGGCTGCCTTGCCAATATGCAGGCCGGGATGCATCGCGGTCCCGCCGTGATCAAATTCCTGCCGGACAATTGCCCGGAACGTGGTAATGGCCCTAAAAGAAAACCGGGCGCCGGCTGTGCCCGGGGGCCTGCCCCGATATCGAGAGAAAAAGGAAACTACGGACGCCCATGGCCTTCAGATACACCTTGCGCCAGCTTGAGTATTTGATCGCAGTCAGCGAGATGGGCAGCATCGCGCGCGCCGCCCAGGTGCTGAACGTCTCGCCGCCCTCGATCTCGACCGGGATCACCCATCTGGAAGAGGAACTGGGCCTGCCGATCTTTGTGCGCCGGCACGCGCAGGGCATGACGCCGACCGCCGCCGGGCAGGAGATCCTGAAACATGCGCGCCATATCATCGAACAGGCCAGCCTTTTGCCGGAACTGGCCGGCAGCCTGACCAGCAAGATCAGCGGCCCGCTGCGGATCGGCGGGCTGAGCACATTCGCACAGATCATCCTGCCCGGCCTGCGGCGCAGCTTCGTCAGCCGCTATTGCGATGTCCAAAGCTCGCAGAAAGAGGGCGACCAGCAGGGCCTGTTCGAGCTGTTGAAGGCCAGCAGGATCGACGTCGCACTGACCTATGATCTGGATATTCCCGCGCATCTGGATTTTCATCCGATCCTGGATCTGCCGCCCTTTGTCGCGCTCAGCCCAAGGCATGATCTGGCGCATAAGGATCAGGTTTCTGTCCATGACCTCGCGCCCTATCCGATGGTGCTTCTGGATCTGCCGCTCAGCACGGATTACTTTTTGTCCTTTTTCCGCGAGGCCGGGCTGCGCCCGATGATCGTCGAGCGGACCCGCGACATGGCGGTCATGCGCAGCCTTGTCGCAAGTGATTTCGGCTATTCCATCGCCAATGTCCGCTCCTTCCGTGACGAGGCGCCCGATGGCAGGCCGCTGCGCTTTGTCCCGCTGGCCGGTGATGTGCGCCCGATGCGGCTGGGGTTGCTGACGATCAGCGGGGCGTTTCGCAGCAACCTTCTGCGTGCATTCGTCGATCACGCGACGGGCTGGATCATCGAGACCCTGCCGCCGCCGGACGGTGACATGCCGACCCGGCCCTATTCGTCGCCCGGAACCCCGTAAGAGGGCGCCGCGCGCGGGTCCAGGGCGCGCTGCACATAGGCATCAATCTGGGGTTTATAGACCTGCCACGCCGCGTTCAGGGCGGCGATGGGGCAGGTTTCGGTCCAGTCGCAGCGCAGATCAACCAGCGGCCAGGACATCCTCTCGACGATCATCATGCCGGCGGAATGCACCGGACCCGCCTCGCCGCCCGCGTCCAGACCGGCCTGCATCGCCGCGATCAGCCGGTCACCCAGATGACCCCGGCTTGCCGAGAAGCCGTCAACGATCGCCTGCGGCACGCCGGCATGTGCCAGCAGATTGCCGCCCGATGCGACATCACGCCCCTGCGCCTGCGCCCAGATCCCCAGCGAGTTCGGCCCCGAGTGGATCGCCACATCGCCACGGCCGTCGATGACAAGAAGCTGGCGGTATTCCATGAAATCCGCGCGCGCACGGATCTGGGCCACCGCCGCCGCCGCACCATATCCCCCGGCCATCAGATCAAGCGCCGCCGGCCCCAGCCGCGGATCGGTGACATTCTGCGTCGCCACCGCGCCGGTGCCGGCGCGCGCATAGGCGCAGCGCGCCGCGACCGCGGGCGACGAGGACGAGATCGCCACACCGAACATTCCGGTCTGCGCGCAGCGCGCGACAAGCGAGAATGTCATGCCGCATCCTCGGGGATGACGGCGGTGGCATCGATTTCGACCAGCCATTCGGGACGGGCAAGCGCCTGAACGACCAGCCCGGTCGAGACCGGATAGACGCCCCTGAGATATTCGCCCATCGTCCGGTAAACCGCCTCGCGGTGGCGGACATCGGTGATGTAGACGACGATCTTGACGACATGTTCCATCCTGCCGCCGGCCTCTTCGACCAGCTGGCGGATGTTCTGCATGACCTTATGTGTCTGTTCGGCCGGGTCGTGGCTGTCGATATTGCGGGCATCATCAAGGTTTTGCGGGCACTGCCCGCGCAGCCAGACGATACGTCCACCCTGCGTGACGACGGCCTGCGAAAGATCGTTGTCCAGGCTCTGCTCGGGATAGGTTTCCTTGGTATTGAACTTGCGGATGCGGGTATGGGCCATGATATGTTTCCTGCGTGACTAGGCGTGCCGCGCCAGCAGCCGGCGGGCGTGTTCGGCGGCATATTGGCGCCGGATGGAAATATGGTCGGCAATGTATTTCGCGTCATGCCAGACGCCCCAGATAAAGCTGGAACCGCGCCGCGACTGCCAGGGCAGACCGAGAAAGTAGATCCCCGGCTCGACCGAGACGCCGCGCTGATGGACGGGGCGGCCCTGATCGTCGCAGATATCGGCCTTGATCCACCCGTAATCGGCGGCAAAGCCCACAGCCCAGATGACCGAGGTGACCCCGGCGGCCGCCAGATCGAGATCGCGGATCGGGTGGGTGATGCAGGGCGCATCCCCGAATTTGCGCCGCGCCTGCGGGTCGGGCGGCAGATCCAGCCCCATGCGCGCGATATATTCGTCGGCCTCGTCCAGCAGGGCGTCGTGATTGGCGTCGCCCTCGGCAAGGTTGCGGATCAGGTCGCCGGCAATGCGCAGCCTGCCGTCCGCCCAGCCCTCGGTGCGGCCCAGAAGGGTGATCCCTTCCTGCGCCAGCCGGCGGAAATCTATGGTCTCGCCGCCGCGCGCGCCGCTGACGGCGATGGTCACATGCTCGCGCCCCGGCTCTGCCGCGCTTGCGTCCCATTTGCCCAGAACGCCCAGCCACCAGACAAAATCATGGCCGCGATAGGCGCGGGGCGGGCGGTCATGCGGCCCGACCGACAGATAGACCGCGCGCCCGGCATGGCGCAGCTCGTCGGCGATCTGGACGCCGGACGATCCGGCACCGACGACCAGCACCGCACCCTCGGGCAACTGGCCGGGGTTGCGATAGGCGCTGGAGTGGATCTGAGCCAGGCCGGTATCGCCGGGGATCATGGCCGGGATGACGGGTTTCTGAAATGCGCCGGTCGCGGCGATGACATTGTTTGCCTCGATCTGCCCTTGCGAGGTGGTGACCACAAACCCTTCGGCATTCTGCCGCGGCGCCACCTCCAGCACCTCGACCCCGCAGCGAACCGGGGCGCCGATCTGGGCGGCATAGGCGACCAGATAATCGGCAACTGCCTCCTTGGGGGCAAACTCGTCGGGCGCGACGGCCGGATCAAGCTGATCAAAGCTCAGGCCCGGAAAGCGGTCATGCCAGGCGGGACCGTTGGCGACCAGCGAATCCCACCGCGCCGAGCGCCAGCGCTCTGCGATCCGGTCGCGCTCGATCACCAGATGAGGAATATTGTTGCGGCCGAGATGCTCGCTCATCGCGATCCCCGCCTGTCCGCCGCCGACGATCAGCGTATCGGTCTTTTCCGGTATCATCATTTGCTCCTGCAACGGGCGGCTGACAGCCCGTAAGTTTGTCGGCAGAAATCAGCCCGCTCGCCCGATGACGCGCGATGCTGGCCGGATATGGGCCAAGGGCCGCCGGCCGGCGGCCCCCATACACTGACGGTTCAGTCGGCCGAGTATTCGACCCATTCACCGTTGCGCACGGTGTGTTTCCTGATCTCGATGGGGGTTTCGGTCTGACCGCTTTCGTCAAAGGTGATCACCCCCGACGCACCGTCATGGCTGATGCCGCGGATCGCCGCGGCCAGTGCGGCCTTGTCCTCGGTGCCGGCTGCGGCTGCGGCCAGAATGATGACATTGGCGCCATCAAAGGCGAATTTCGTATAAGGGTTGGACGGATCGGCATAGCCTGCGGCGGTGTAATCGGCCTCGAGCTGTTCCAGCCGGGGGGTCTGCGCCGCTGCGGGATAAGAGACGATGACATTCTCGGCCGCCGGCCCGGCAATCGCGATCAGCTCGCTGTCATAGATCCCCGAGATGCCGAGAATCGGCTTGTCCAGCTCCAGCTCGTGCATCTGGCGGGCGAAAATGCCGGCCTCGGTAATCACGCCGCCGAAATAAACCGCGTCGATATCGGCCGATTTGAGGCGGGTGATGATGGCGCGGAAATCGGTCGAGCCGACCGGAAACTGATCGACGGAAACGACCTCGCCGCCGGCCTCGGGGGTGAATTCGTTGATCGAATCGGCATTGGCCTTGCCGTAATCCGAGGTGTCGGCAACGATGGCGATGCGTCTGGCACCCAGTTCATTGACGGCCCATTCCATCAGCGGCTTGTTCTCGGTCAGCAAAGTCGGCGTCACGCGCGTCACCTGCGGCAGGTTCTGGCGCGTGATCTCGGGCGAGATCGCGCCCCAGACGACCAGCGGCACCCCAAAGCGGGCAAAAACCGGCATCGTCGCCAGCGCAACTGAAGAGTTCCAGTGCCCGGTGGCGCCGATCACATCAGGATCATTGACCAGACGCATCGCCGCAGACACCCCGGTCTGGGGGTCAGAGGCATCATCAAGGATCACCGGCTCGATCTGAAACGGCAGATCGGGATTGGCATTGGCCTGTTCCACCGCCAGCAGAAAGCCGCCGCGCGCGCCCAGCCCCTGCTGGGCATTGCCACCCGAGAGCGGACCGATAAAGCCCAGCTTGACCGTCGGCTTGTCGGCCATGGCCGGAAGCGCGAACATCGTGCAGCCCAAGGCCATTCCGATCAGAATGCCGCGCCGGGTCTTGTGAAAGATTGACATGGACCTCTCCTGTTGTGGCGTTTTGTCGCCGTCCGTTTTTTCTCTGCCCGTGCTATGGTTGCGTGGCAGAGCCTCCGCCGGTGATCCCCGCGGATGGCGCAAGCTTTCCTTCGGCGCGCGCCGTTGGACAGTTGTATTTTCCTAATCAGAGATTCAGAAAAAGCGACCGAGCCGCCCGGGGTTTTCATTTGCAGGGCCTGCGACATCTTGTCCATCATGACGCAAACAACATGAAACGACACGACGGGCGAGGACGGGATGGACGCATTGCTGTTGCAGCACCTTTTGAACTGGCTGGTATTGGCCAGTATCTACACGCTTATCGCCATCGGCTTCAGCCTGCTGTTCGGGCTGCTTGACGTGATCCACTTTTCGCATGGCGACGTGTCGATCATCGGCCCCTTTATCGCGCTGGGTGTGATGCAGATCGTCTTTGGCGCGACCGGCAGCACGCTGACGCTGGGGATCATGCTTCTTGCGCTGGTGCTGGCGGTGGTGATGACCGGGCTGGTCGGGATCGGGATCGACCGCGCGGTCATCTCGCGCTTTCGGGCTGCGCCGGCGATGATGGCACTGGTTGCAACGGTCGCATTGGGCACCGCCATCCGCGAGGTGATCCGGGGCTTTTATCCGCAAGGCGCCAACCCCAAGGCATTTCCGGCGCTGATCGAGGGCAGCATCCAGCTGGGCAGTTTTCGCCTGCCGATGCTGAGCCTGCTGATCATCACCGTGACGGTGCTGATCGTCGCATCCATGTATTATCTGATCGGGCGCACCCCGGTGGGGATGCGCATCCGGGCCGTGGCCGAGGATGCGGCGACCGCGCGGCTGATGGGGATCAGACCGCAGACGATCTTTGCCTTTACCTTTTTCATCGCCTCGGCGACCGGGGCGCTCGGCGCGCTTCTTTTCGCGTCCTATACCGGGGTGCTGCGCTTTGATTTCGGTGTTCAGCTGGGGCTGATCGGTTTCTCTGCGGCGGTCATTGGCGGGCTTGGCTCGATGATGGGGGCCATTCTCGGCGCATTGGCCATCGCCGGGATCGAGACGGTCGTGCAGGTCATGGTGCCGGGCGGTGCGTCTTACCGGCTGGTCTTTGTCTTTCTGCTCGTCATCACGATGCTGAGCCTGCGCCCCTCGGGCCTGCTGGGCAAGCCGGTTCTCGAAAAGGTATAAGCCATGATCGGTCCGAGCCATCACACGGCGCAAGGCAGCGCCATCGCCGCGCATGTCATCGTGCTGGCCACCGCATTGGGCGGGGCGATGCTGCTGCGCAGCTTTCTGCTGGTCAATTCCAGCTGGATGATTACCGGCCTGCTGTTGCTGATGGGGGCGATTTTCGCGCTCATGCAGGTCAGGCATGATATCGAGGAACGCATCGTCAGCGCCTATCAGCGCGCCCGGCCGTTTGCCGCGGTGCTGGCGGTGGTGCTGGTGCTGGCATTTCCCTTTATGATCGGCGGGAATACCTATGCGCTGCATCTGCTGATTATCGCGCTGATCTATTCCACGCTGGCGCTGGCGCTGAACTTTCAGCTTGGATCGGCCAATATTCCGAATTTCGCCACCGGCGCGACCTATGGCATCGGCGCCTATACCTCGGCGCTGCTGGCGATCCATTTCGGCTGGAGCTTTTGGGCCACCCTGCCCGCCGCCGCCGTGGTGGCGACGATCTTTGGCTTTCTGCTCGGCCTGCCGTCGATGCGGACGCGCGACACCTATCTGGCACTGGTGACCATCGCCTTTGGCATCGTGATCCATCAGCTGCTGAACAATCTCAGCTGGACCGGGGGCGCGAACGGGCTGGTGGGCATTCCCGCGCCGACACTGTTTGGCCATTCCTTCATGTCGCCGATCAGGGTTTTCGGAGCCTCGTTGCCGGCGCAGGCCAATTTCTATTACCTCTCGGCGCTGCTTCTGGGGCTGACCATCCTGTCGGCCAAGCGCCTGCATTCCAGCCGGGTCGGGCTGGCATGGAACGCCATCCGCGAGGATGAGCTGGCGGCGAAATGTCAGGGTATCAATGTCGTGTGGTACAAGATCCTTGCCTTTGGCGTCGACGCTTTTCTGGCGGCCTTTGCCGGGACGATCTATGCGTTCTACATCTCTTACATTTCGCCCGACAACTTCACCTTTCTTGTTTCGGTGACGATCATGACCATGGTCATCGTCGGTGGCATGGATAATACGCTGGGCGTCATTCTGGGTGCGTTCCTGCTGACCCTGCTGCCCGAAAAGCTGCGGGTCTTCGCCGATTACCGGCTGCTGTTCGTCTCGGTCGTGGTGATCCTGTTTCTGATGCTGCGGCCCAAGGGCCTGTTTCCGCAACGCCAGCGCCATTACGGAGGCAAGGCATGAAAAGGCCGCTTCTGGAACTGGACGGTCTTGGCATCCGTTTCGGCGGGCTGGTGGCGGTCGATCATGTCAGCCTGACGGTGCCGCCGTCCTCGATCATGGGCATCATCGGGCCGAACGGGGCCGGGAAATCCACGCTGTTCAATCTGATAACCGGGATCTACCGGCCCTCGACGGGGCGGGTCTTGCTGGACGGGCGCGATATCACCGGGCTGGCCCCGCACAAGATTGCCGGGGCCGGGGTGGCCCGGACATTCCAGTCCTCGCGCCTGTTTAACGACCTGTCGATCATGGACAATGTCATCATCGGCATGCATGCGCGCACGAAAACCGGGGTTCTGACCGCGCTTTTGCGTCCGGGCAAGTCACAGGCCGAGCTGAATGCCTGCGCGGACGAGGCCGGCGAGATCCTGCACGGCCTGTCGCCCGATCTGTATGAGCGGCGATATCAGCCCGCCGGCATCCTGCCACAGGCCGACCGGCGGCGTCTGGAAATCGCCCGTGCCCTCGCCTCTCATCCGCGGCTGATCCTGCTGGACGAACCTTCATCGGGTATGGATGACCGTGACACCGAACATATGATGGCCGATATCCGCCGCGTCATGGCCGCCAACCACGGCCTGTCCTTTGTCATCATCGAGCATGACATGCGTCTGGTGGCCGAACTGCCCGATGAGGTCGTGGTGATTGATTACGGCAAGATGATCGCGCGGGGCGATTTCGCCGAGATCCGGCTGCGCCCGGATGTGCAGCAGGCTTATCTCGGGCAAAAGGCGATTAAAAATGCTTGAACTGCGTGACGTCAGCACCTCTTACGGGCCGGTTCCGATGCTGCGGAACGTCTCGCTGCAAGTCGGACAGGGCGAGCTGGTCTGCCTGCTGGGTCCGAACGGGGCGGGGAAATCGACGACCTTCAAGGCGCTTTGCGCGCTGATCCGGCTGGATGGCGGCGCGGTCAGCATGATGGGGCAGGATGCCCATGCACTGGGCGCAGAGCGGCTGTCAGCCCTGGGCGTCGGTTTCGTGCCCGAGGGGCGGCGGCTGTTTCCGACGCTGACCGTGCGCGAGAACCTGCGCCTTGGCTATGACGCCTCGGCCTGCCGGCGGCCCTTCGGGGAACGGCTGGACCATGCCTGCACGCTTTTCCCCCGGATCCGCGAACGGCTGGAGCAGCGTGCCAGCACGATGTCGGGCGGCGAACAGGCGATGGTCGCCCTCGCCCGCGCCCTGATCGGAGACCCCGGACTGCTGATCATGGACGAGCCGTCGCTGGGCCTGTCGCCCAAGCTGATCGACGAATATTTCGAAACCGTTTCCCAGATCAATGCCGAGGGCAAGACCGTCCTGCTGATCGAACAGAATGCCGAGACCGCCCTGTCTATCGCGCATCGCGGCTATCTGATCGTGCGCGGCCAGATCGCCGTGCATGGCACCCGCGACGAAATGCTGGCGGATGACACGATCCGGCACATGTATCTGTAGGGGGGGAATGATGGCGGTCCCCGATACGGTTTCGATCCTGCGCGATCTGGTCGCGTTTGCGATCCTGCCGCGACAGCCCAATACGGCCATGCTTGATTATATCGCCGGGCTTTTTGCCGGCGGTCCGGCCCGGATCAGCCGATTTCCCGGCCCTGACGCGGGACAGGCCAATATGCTGATCCAGATCGGGCCATCTGGCGCGGGCGGGGTCATGCTCTCGGCCCATAGCGATGTGGTCGCGGTCGAGGGGCAGCACTGGACCTCGGACCCGTTCACCCTGACCGGGCGCGGCGACAGGCTGTATGGTCGCGGCACGGCCGATATGAAGGGGTTTCTGGCATCGGCCATCCGTGCGCTGCTGCTGGCACAGGATCGCGATCTGGCGCAGCCGCTGCAACTGGCGGTCTCTTATGATGAGGAGATCGGCTGCGTCGGCGTGCGCGGACTGGTTGCGGCAATGCAGGCAAACAGCGATCGCCCGGCGCTGTGCATCGTCGGCGAGCCGACGGCGATGCGGATCGCGGTCGGCCACAAGGGAAAGTCCAGCTACCGCGCGATCTGCACCGGCCGGGAGGCCCATTCCGCGCTGGCGCCGGATGCGCTGAACGCGTTGCATCTGGGCGCCGAATTCATTGGCGCCCTGCGCGGCATGCAAGACGAGCTTGCACAGGGCGGAAACATCGACCCGGATTATGAGATCGGCTATTCAACGATCCACGCCGGGCTGATGCAGGGCGGCACGGCGCTGAACATCGTGCCCGAGACATGCCGGATCGACTTTGAGATCCGCAATATCAGCACCGACCTGCCCGAGCGGATCATCCTGGCACTCAACGCACGCGCAGCCGAGATCGCCGACCGCTACCGCGCCCGTTTCCCCGAGGCCGCGATCAGGATCGAGCTTTTGAACGCCTATCCCGGGCTTGAGACGGATGCCCGTTCTGCCGCGGTCGGGGTGGTGCGGCAACTGACCGGCGACAACGCCCCTGCGATCAAGGTCGCCTTCGGGACCGAGGCGGGATTTTTCAGCGGCCTGCTGGGTATTGCGACGGTCGTCTGCGGCCCCGGCGACATGGCGCAGGGTCACAGGGCCGATGAATATGTGACCCGCGACCAGTTGGGACGCTGCGACCGGATGCTGGAAAATCTGATCGACCGGCTCTGTGCCCCCTAGGCCGGCCCGCCCGGATGCGGGCTGTGGTGTTCCGCCCGTTCGGCCCCGGCGCGCAGACGCGCCCGCAACTCGTCCAGCAGAAGGGAAATCCGCTTGTCCGACGCCGCGACCACCCCCAAAAGCCGGTCGGCACGCAGGCCCTGCAACGCCAGAAGCGCAAGCTGCGCCAGCAGCGGATCGGTCGATTCCGCCCGCACCCGCGTCATTGCACGCTCATAGAATGCACCGACCGGCGCAAGGATGGCCGGATCCTCGGCAAGTGCTGCGAGCAGGCCGGCGACGGGCTTGTCCTCGCGCCACTCGTCGCAAAAGCCGTCGATCAGTTGCAGCATAAAGGCATTCGGCCGGCCCGATGAGGTCGCGTCAAGCCGGCTCTCATATTCGGCCAGATGATGCTCGACCAATGCGCGCAGCAGCGCCGACTTGCTGGGAAAATGATAAAGCAGCCCGCCCTTTGACACCCCGGCATGGGCGGCAACCGCATCCAGAGACACCCCGCCTGCGCCCTGGGTCGCCGCAATCTCGTCGGCGGCGCGCAGCAATCTGTTGCGGGTGTTGGCAGGGTCGCGGGCCATAGGTGTATCCGGGCGTTGACAATACCGTCCAGACGGTACAGTAAACGCGAAATGGATACAAGCCAGCCCGCTGCGCAGCCTATGACAGGATGACGCAGTCGGGTATGATGTGTTCGGGCGCAGCGTCAGGGGGTTCCTGTGATCAAACGACTGATTATTGCAATTCTGGCACTGGCACTGGTCGGTGGCGGGCTGGTCTGGTTCAACCTGTTCCGCGACAAGATGATCCAGCAGTTTTTCTCTAATATGCCCGTGCAGACGCTGCCTGTGAACACAATCACGGTTGAGCCGGTCACATGGCATCCCAAGATCGAGGCGATCGGCACGGTGAATGCCGCGCAGGGGATCGACCTGACGGTCGAGACGGCCGGGATCGTGCGCGAGATCGGTTTCCGCACCAATCAGCGCGTTGAAGAGGGCGATCTGCTGGTGCGTCTGGACGATGTGACGCAGTTGGCCGATGTCGAATCGGCCCGGGTCCAGCTGGAACTGTCCGAGAACGCGCTGAACCGCGCCCGCCAGTTGCAGCGTCGCGGCGTCGCAGCCGAGGCCAGCCTCGAATCCGCCGAGGCCAGCTTCCGCACCGCCGAGGCCGCGCTGGCGCGCTCCGAGGTGGGGCTTCAGACCCGCCGTCTCGTCGCACCGTTTGGCGGCATTATCGGCCTGCCGCAGGTTGATCCGGGCGCCTATATCACACCGGGCACGATCATCGCGACCCTTCAGGATCTTGACAGCATGCGGGTCGATTTCAGCCTGCCCGAGCAGGATCTGCCCGTCCTGCGCATCGGCCAGCCGCTGAGCGTCACGCTGGATGAATATGCGCAGGAGTTCCACGGCAAGATCACCGGCATCGACCCGCGCGTCGACGCCTCCAGCCGGATGGTCGCCCTGCGCGGCGAGATCGAGATCGAGATCGAGGGCACGCAGAGCGCGCTGACACCGGGCCAGTTCGTCCGCATCAACGTCGCCCTGCCCGAAGAGACCGGGATCATCGCCCTGCCCCAGACCAGCGTGATCTCCAGCCTTTACGGGGATTACGTCTATGTCGTGCGCGAAAAGGACGAGCGCGGCGAAAGCGGCGAGACCCTGCTTGAGGTGCGTCAGGTCTTTGTTCAGCCCGGCCGGCGCTCGGGCGGGCTGATCGAGATTTCGGGTAACGCCATCAATCCGGGCGACGAGGTCGTGACCTCGGGCCAGAACCGGCTGACAAACGGCGCGCAGGTCCGTATCGACAACAGCGTCACCCCCGACGGTCAGGGCCAGACACCCCCGCCGGCAGCCGGCGATACGGACGCAACCGCTGCGCCCGCATCAGAGGATGCAGACGCGACCCCTGCCCCGGCCGGCGATACGGACACCGACACCGGCACCGCGGCCGAGGATGCCGCCGCCGATCAGACCGCGGCCGATCAGACCAGCTCTGACGAGGCCGCCACGACCGGGGCCGCCGGACAATGAGCATCTCTGATATCTTCATCAAGCGCCCGGTGCTGAGTACGGTTTTCGGGCTGATCATGCTGCTTTTCGGGGTTCTGGGTGCGGTCAGCCTCCAGATCCGCGAATATCCCGAGGTCGACGAGACCGTCATCACCGTAACCACCATCTATCCCGGCGCGTCGGCGGATCTGATCCAGGGCTTTATCACCTCGCCCATCGCCGGCTCGGTCTCGACGGCCGAGGGCGTCGATTACGTCAGCACCCAGTCGCGGCCATCGGCCTCGGTCGTGTCGGTCAACATGCGGCTGGGGGCCAATCCCGATGTCGCGCTGACCGAGGTCATGTCCAAGGTTCAGGAGGTGCGCAGCCAGCTGCCCCCCGGCGCCGAGGATCCGACCATCGTCAAGGGCACGGGGATGCAGTTCGCCACCATGTATCTGGCGCTGCAAAACCCCAATATGACACCTGAGCAGGTCACCGAATATATCGAGCGGGTGATCCGTCCGCGCATGTCCACCATCGAGGGCGTGGCCGAGGTCCAGATCATGGGCGCGGCCAATTATGCCATGCGCGTCTGGATCGACCCGGTGCGTCTGGCCAGCCGCGGGCTGACCGCGTCCGAGGTGATGGCGGCGATCAACAGCTCCAACTTTCTGGCCGCGCCGGGCAAGACGCAAAGCGAGCTGACCGCCTATGCGATCACCATGCACTCGACGCTGCAAACGCCCGAGTCCTTTGGGGCGCTGCCGCTGTCGGGTTCGGGCGACGAGGTGGTCCGGCTGCGCGATGTGGCGCGGGTCGAACTGTCATCGGCCGAACAAGACATGATCGTCGAATTCAACGGGCGGCCGGGCACCTTCCTGGGTGTGTTCCCGACACCGGGGGCTAACCCGCTGGACACGGCCGCGAACGTCCTGGCCGAATTGCCGTCAATTCAGAACAGCCTGCCTGACGGCATGGAAATGACGCTGATGTATGACGCGACCGAACAGATTTCGGCATCCATCCGCGAGGTGCTGCGCACCATCGCCGAGGCGACGCTGATCGTGTCGGTCATCATCTTGCTGTTCATGGGGTCCATCCGTTCGGTTGCCATGCCCGTCGCAGCCATTCCGCTGTCGCTGGTCGGCGCGCTGTTTTTGCTGTTCATCGCCGGTTATTCGATCAACCTTCTGACATTGCTGGCACTTGTGCTGGCCATTGGCATCGTGGTCGATGACGCCATCGTCGTGGTCGAGAACGTCCAGCGACATATCGACGACGGCATGTCACCGATGCAGGCGACGTTCCGGTCAATGAAGGAACTGACCAGCCCCATCGTCGCCACCTCGCTGACGCTGGTGGCGGTGTTCATGCCATTGTTCTTTACCGGCGGGCTGGTCGGTCAGCTGTTTCGCGAATTCGCGCTGACGCTGGCGGGCGCGGTTTTCCTGTCGGGTGTGGTCGCGCTGACCGTATCGCCGATGATGGCCGCGCGCATTCTCAGGGCCGGCGGGCATTCAGGTTTCCAGAAGTGGATCGACCGCACCTTTCTGCGCTTTGAGGGCTGGTACGAGCGCCGCGTCTCAAGTTCGCTGGATTACCGGCCGGTGACAATCCTGATCATGGTCGTGCTGATGGGGGTCACTGCCTATCTGTTTTCCAAGACATCCTCCGAACTGGCCCCTGAAGAGGATAACGGCGCGCTGATCGCTATGGTCATGGGCCCGCCCTACGCGACGACCAATTACACAAAGCGCTATATCGATCAGATGAACGAGCTGACGGCGGGACTGCCCGAGGTTCAGGCGAATTTCTCGGTCGTCGGCTTTGGCGGGGCGACCAATTCCGGCTTTGCCCTGTGGGCGCTGACCGACTGGGCCGAACGCGAACGCAGCCAGGCCGAGGTCCAGCAGGATCTTCAGGGCCGCCTGGCACCGGTTGCCGGGATGCAGGCCTATGTCTTTGGTCCCCCCTCGCTGCCCGGCACGGGCGGCGGCCTGCCGGTGACCATGGTCATTCAGTCGACCGGCGATTCCGCACAGGTCTATGAGGTGGCCCAGGAGATCAAGACCCGCGCCGAGGCCACGGGCCGTTTTATCGTCGTGCAGAACTCGCTGGCCTTTGACACGACACAGGTCGTCGTCTCCATTGACCGCGACCGCGCGGCGGCACTGAACATCCCGGCCAATCAGATCGGGGCCACGCTGTCGCTGATGGTCGGCGGCGGGGCGATCGGACAGTTCGACCGCGATTCCAACAGCTATGACATCATCATGCAGGTGCCGCAGGAATATCGCGACAATCCCGAACGTCTGGGCGATTTCCGGCTGCGCTCGCTGACCGGCGAGATGGTGCCGCTGTCGGCCGTCACCGAGATCAGCACGGGCGTCGCCGCCGCCAGTGTCGAGCAGTTCAACCAGCTGAACTCGGCCACCATCTCGGCCCTGCCGATGATCGGAACCACGACCGGCGATGCTCTGGCCGAGGTCGAGCGCATCGCGCGCGAGGTCATGCCGGCCGGATTCTTTATCGACTATTCCGGCCAGTCGCGCACCGAAAAGAACGAGGGCGCCGGCATCATGGTCGCCTTTGGCCTGGCCCTGGTCGCCATCTATCTGGTGCTGGCCGCCCAGTTCGAAAGCTGGCGCGATCCGTTCATCATCCTGACCTCGGTGCCGCTGGCG
>JAUNTL010000135.1:0-5526 GCA_030538705.1 Paracoccus sp. (in: a-proteobacteria)
TATTCGTCCATACAGTCCCGGCCTCGGCCCGGCGGGCGAATTCGATACAGGTATGGACGTTCTCGCTCCAGACCCCGGCTGAAAGGCCGTAATCGGCATCGTTGACGAGCGCTATCGCCTCGTCAACCGTCCGAAAGGTCAGGACAGACAGGACCGGGCCAAAGACCTCATCACGGGCGATGGCCATATCAGACGTGACGCCGGTGATGACGGTCGGCTGATAGAACTGGCCATTGAGGCCGGGCACGCGCAGCGCGGCCCCGCCCAGGACAACACGCGCGCCGTCACCTTCGGCCGCGCGGATAAAGGCGTCGATGCGGTCGCGATGCTGTGGGGTGACGATCGCACCGACCTGCGTTGCGGGATCAAGCGGATCACCAAAGGCGACGCGACGCGACAGCGCGATGACGCGGGCGGTGAAAGCCTCGGCGATATCCTCATGCACGATGATGCGGCTGCCGGAATTGCAGCATTGACCGACATTGAAACAGACCCCGAACACCACCGCGTCGGCGGCGCTGTCCAGATCGGCATCGGGAAAGATGACCTGCGGATTTTTGCCCCCCAGCTCCAGCGCCACCTTTTTCAGGGTGTCAGACGCCGCGCGGCTGATCCCGCGCCCGACGGCGGTCGATCCGGTAAAGCTGACCATATCGACATGGCGGTCTGCGGCCATCAGCGCGCCGACCGGCTGGCCAAGGCCCAGAACGATATTGACGACCCCTGCCGGCAGCCCGGCGCGCGCCAGCAACCCGCCCAGCATCACGGTCGAACTTGGCGTCATCTCCGAGGGTTTGACGACGCAGGTGCAGCCCGCCGCCAGAGCAAAGGGCAGCTTTTGCGACAGGATCCAGAACGGGAAATTCCATGGCGTAATGATCGAGACCACGCCGACGGGCTGTTTCAGCACGACCGCCAGCATATCCGGTCCCAGCGTATTGTGGCTGTCGCCCTGGGTGGTGCGCGCCAGCGCCGCGGCATGGCGCCACAGATCCGCCGCGCCCGCAATCTCGCCGCGCGCCTGTGTGATCGGCTTGCCCGATTCCAGCGTCTCGATGACCGCGATGGCATCGGCCTCGGCCTCGATCAGATCGGCGACACGCAGCAAGATCGCGGCCCGGTCGCGCGCCGGCATGCGCGGCCACGCGCCCTGATCAAAGACCCTGTGGGCGGCGGCTATGGCGGCCCCGACCTCGGCGGCGCCCCCTTCGGCCGAGCGGCTGACCAAAATCCCATGTGCGGGCGAGTGGCGTTCGGTCACAGCGCCGGCGGCGCTGTCCAGCCAGGCGCCGTCGATCAGATGGCGGTTATGGACCGGCAAGGGCGGCAGGGCCGTGGCCGAGCTGGCCGCGATGATATTCAGATCTTCCATATCAGACACCCTTGAAATCCGGTTTGCGCTTTTGAGCAAAGGCCGCGACGCCCTCGGCGCGATCCTGCGTGGCCGAGATCATGCCCGCCCCCAGCATCTCGACCATAGCGCCGCGATCCTCGCCGGCGGCGGCATGGATCATCGCCTTGGCGATCTCGGTCGCGCGCGGCGAAAGGGTCAGCGCGCGCTCGATCAATGCGCGGGCGGCGGCGGGCGCGTCATCGGCAATCTCGGCGATAAAACCCGCAGCAAGCGCGCGCTCGGCCGTGATGCGGCGGCCAAACAGCGCCATCTCCTTGACCAGCGGCTCGGGCAGCAGGCGCATCAGACGCTGCGTGCCCGACCAGCCCGGCACGATGCCAACGCCCGCCTCGGGCAGGGCCAGCGTCGCGCGCGCAGTCATCACCCGGATGTCGCAGGCGGCGGCCAGTTCCAGCCCGCCGCCAAAGGCGTGACCGTTCAGCGCGGCAATCACCGGCTGGGGCAGGCCCGCCAGCCGGTCAAAGACACGATGCCCGTCGCGGACCCAGAAACGCGCGAAATCCGCGCCATCCAGCCCGCCCCATTCAAGAATATCGGCGCCTGTGCAGAAGGCCCGCTCCCCCGCCGCGCTCAGCAGCACGGCGCGAATATTGCGGTCACGCGCGATCACATCGCAATGGCGCGACAGATCATCCAGCATCGCCAGATCAAGGGCATTCATCTTGTCGGGATTATCCAGATGCAGCTCGGCCAGATGGCCCGAGATATTCAGATGAACCGTCCCGCTCATGGTGCCCACCCCATCGGACCATCCCGCAACAGCGCCAGAGGCATGACCTCTGCCTGCGGTGCGATCTGCACCCGCCCGCCCGAGGCGGCAACAATATCACGTTCGGGGTCGATCCCCGGCATGATCTCGGTCGCGATCAGTCCTTCGGCCGTCAGCCGGATCACGCAGCGCTCGGTTACATAGATAACATCCTGGCCCAGCTCGCGGGCGCGCCGGCCCGAAAAGGTCACATGTTCGACCTCGGGAACGAATTTCGTGAACTTGCCCGGCCGCGCGACATGCAGACCCTGCGCGCTCAGCCCGATTTCGGCGCCGGCCTCGAACCAGCCCGAGAACACGATCTTGCGGGCATTGGCGGTGATATCGACAAACCCGCCGCAACCCGCTGTCAGATAAGGTTTTTTACCCAGCTTCGAGACATTGACATTGCCTTCGGCATCAACCTCGAGAAAGGACAGAAAGCTCATATCAAAGCCACCGCCCTGAAAATAGCTGAACTGATTGGGCGAGGGCATGAAGGCATCGGCATTCGAGGCACAGCCAAAGGCAAAGCCGGTCAGCGGCATGCCACCCACCGCGCCCTGCTCGATCACCCAGGTCACGGCCTGGGGGTGGCCCTCTTCCAGCAGGATACGCGGAACCATGGCGCTGATGCCAAAGCCGAGATTGGCCGACATGCCGGCACGCAGCTCCATCGCGGCGCGGCGCGCGATGACCTTTTCGACCCCATGTTCGGCCAGCGAAAAGCTGGACCACGGCCGGATGATCTCGCCCGAGATGGCGGGGTCATGCGGGGTTTCGGTGGTCTGTTTCTGATCGGGGTCAATGACGATCAGATCGACCAGATGGCCCGGCACGCGCACGTCATGGGGGCGCAGGCTGCCGCGCGCGGTCACGCGGCGGACCTGCGCGATGATCAGCCCGCCATGGTTGCGCGTGGCAATCGCCTGATCCAGCCCGCCCAGATAGGCGCCTTCATGTTCATAGGTCAGGTTGCCATGCTCATCGGCCGTGGTCGCGCGCAGGATACAGACCTGCGGCACGATATTGGGAAAATGCAGCCAGGTCGTGCCGCCGAACTCGACGCGCGAAACGATGGGCGCCCCGGCCGCCCGCGCATTCATCGCGCAGCCCTCGCGGAGGGGGTCAACGAATGTCTCAAGCCCGATCTGCGTCAGCACGCCCGGCCGGCGCGCGGCGACATCGCGATGCATGTCAAACATGATCCCCGAGGGCACGTTATAGGCCGCCACCCGATCTTCTACTACCATGCGCCAGATCTCGGGCATCGGGAGGCTGGACGGCCCCGAAGGATAGGATCCCGCGATGACCCGCGTCAAAAGCCCGTCCTGCGCGATATGGTCGATGCCCCTGACGCCATACATATCCCCCGCCGCAATCGGATGCAGCGTGGTCAGATCGCGGGGATGACCCTCGGCCCGGAACCGCTCGCCAATGGCGCGCAGCACGAGATCCGGGCAGCCAAGCGCCGAAGAGGACGAGACCGTCACCACCGCACCGTCAGGGATGCGGGCCGCGGCATCGGCTGCGGAAACAAGCTTGCTCATCAGATACCCCCGTAATCGACCGTGCTGCGCCGGCCCGTGGCCGCAGCCCCGGCCACGGCCTGCGCCACGGCCAGAGATTTCAACCCGTCGCGCCCGTCGGCCGCCGGCGCGCCGCGACCGGCCACGGCATCCATGAAACGCGCCACGCCATAGGCATAAAGATCATGCGCATCCCAGCCGATGGCTTCGTCCCCCGCCTCGCTGCGCAAGACAACCTCTCCGACCGGGCGCTGCGTCATCACGCCCCGGGCGATGACCGACCCTTCGGTGCCGTGGATTGCGATCCCGGTGCCGGCAAACCGGTGCGTAAAGGATTCGTGGGCCTGAACCATCACGCCCGAAGGCATGGACCACACCGACATGACCGAATCCTCGACCCCCCGCCCCATCACGCCACCCGAGGCGATGGCCACGACCTCGGCCGGGTCTTCATCCAGATGAAAGCGGATCGTGTCAGCGTCATGGACGGTGATATCGGCGATGACCCCGCCACCCGCGGCGGCGTCATTGATGCGCCAGCCCTGAAGATGCGCGGGCAGCGCAACCGCATGGCTGACCTGCGCCGAAAGAACCTTGCCGATGCGGCCCGCGCGGATGATCCGGCGGATGGCAATATGGCTCGCGGCGCAGCGCAGATGATGATTGGTCGCCAGCACCACCCCCGCCTGATCGGCGGCGCGCACCATCTGCGCGGCCTCGGCGACACTCATCGCCAGGGGCTTTTCACACAGAACATGCTTGCCTGCGCTGATCGCCGCCAACGCCTGCGGCAGATGCTTTTCATTGGTCGAAGAGATATAGACCGCATCCGTGCCCTCGCCCAGAACCTCGTCCAGCGAGGTCGTGGCATGCGCAATCCCCGCCTCATCGGCAAATGCGCGGCCATGCGCGGCTGAGCCGGAAACGACCGAGACGATATCACCGCCCTGACCGCGCAGCGCGCCGATCATATGCGCGCGGGCAATATTGCTGGCCCCGATCAGCGCCCATTTCATGCGAATCTCCATATTTAGACCGTTCCAATTCGATATTAGAACGGTCCAATCCTGTCAATCCTGCCGCCGGACGGCTGTCGACAACCCGACCGGCGCCCCATTGCCGTGCGCACGCAGCCGCGCTAGCCTGCGCCAAACCCGCCGCAGGAGACGATGATGACCGCACCGCAAAGCTGGGAACAGCGCGCCGAAGAATATTCGATGTATGGCTTTACCGACCTGCCAAGCGTGCATCAGCGCGGCACGGTCGTTCTGACCCATGGCGAAGGGCCTTATGTCGTTGATGTGAACGGCCGGCGCTATCTCGACGCGAATTCGGGGCTGTGGAACATGGTCGCAGGATTTGATCATCCGGGCATGATCGCGGCTGCGCAGGAACAATATGCGCGCTTTCCCGGCTATCACGCCTTTTTCGGGCGGATGTCCGACCAGACGGTCATGCTGTCGGAAAAGCTGGTCGAGGTCTCGCCCTTTGCGCGCGGCAAGGTGTTTTACACCAACTCCGGCTCCGAGGCGAATGACACCATGGTCAAGATGCTGTGGTTTCTGGGCCGGGCCGAAGGCCAGCCGCAGCGGCGCAAGATCCTGACCCGCTGGAACGCCTATCACGGTGTCACCGCAGTTTCCGCCAGCATGACCGGAAAACCCTATAATGAGGTTTTCGGCCTGCCGATGGATGGGTTTATTCACCTGACCTGTCCGCATTACTGGCGCTATGGCAACGAGGGCGAGAGCGAGGCCGAGTTTACCGCCCGCCTCGCGCGCGAGCTTGAGGATACGATCATCCGCGAAGGCGCCGACACGATCGCCGGCTTCTTT
>JAUNTL010000135.1:5536-5984 GCA_030538705.1 Paracoccus sp. (in: a-proteobacteria)
CGAGCCGGTGATGGGCGCGGGTGGTGTGATCCCACCGTCGCAGGGCTATTTCCAGGCCATTGCCCCGATCCTGCGGCGCCACAATATCCCGCTGATCGCTGATGAGGTCATCTGCGGCTTTGGCCGGACCGGCAATACCTGGGGCAGCCAGACCTATGATTTCATGCCCGATGCGATCATTTCGTCCAAAAACCTGACCGCCGGGCTGTTCCCGATGGGCGCGGTGATCCTTGGCCCGGAACTGGCCGACAGGCTGACGGCGGCGACCGAGGCCATCGAGGAGTTTCCGCATGGCTTTACCGCCTCGGGCCATCCGGTCGGCTGCGCCATCGCGCTCAAGGCGATTGATGTGGTGATGAATGAGGGGCTGGCCGAGAATGTCCGCCGCCTCGCCCCCCGGATGGAGGCCGGGCTGCGCGCGATCATGGACCGTTCGGCCAATATCGGC
>JAUNTL010000136.1 GCA_030538705.1 Paracoccus sp. (in: a-proteobacteria)
GCGGCGATGGATGTCGGCGCGGGATCAGGCACGTTCTTCGACATGGCGCACAAACAGCCCCGAGGGTTTGACAAGCAGGATCAGGATCAGCATCCCAAAGACAAAGGCATCGCGATAGGATGCATATTCCGGCGGCAACAGGCCGACGAACAGCACTTCGGCCATGCCCAGCAGATAGCCGCCCAGCAAGGCCCCCCCGATCGAGCCGACGCCGCCGATGACGCAGGCGATAAACGCCTTCAGCCCCGGCGTGGCACCCATCAGCGGGTCGATCTGGCCGAATTTGCCGCCCCACATCAGCCCGGCGAAGGCCGCCAGTGCCGAGCCGATGGCAAAGGCCAGAAGGATCGTGCGGTTGACCGGCACCCCCATCAGCCGCGCCGCCAGCAGGTTTTCGGATGTCGCCCGCATCGCCGTGCCCAGACGGGTGCGGTAAACCATCACCAGCAGCCCCGCGATCAGCACCAGCGAGATCACGATGATCGTCAGATCGGTCATCGAGGCGCTGACACCGCCCATGCTGACACGCTGGCGCATCTCGGCGGGAAACTGAAAGCTGCGCTGCTGCCCCGACAGCAGCAAAAGCGCGCCGTTCTGGATCAGCACCGACACCGCCAGCGTGGCGATAAAGCCCGTGACCTGACTTGCCCCGCGCATCGGGCGGAACACCGCCGTCTCGATGGTCATGCCGGCACAGGCGCCCACGACAAGCGCGAGCATGGCCACCATCGGCCAGGGCACCCCCGCCTGCACCATCGCCAGCGATGCGAATGCGCCGATCATCACCAGATCGCCATGGGCAAAATTGATCAGCCGCACGATCCCGTAGATCATCGAAAACCCGATGGCGATCAGCGCATAAAGGCTGCCCAGTGACAGCCCGTTGACGATCTGCTGAAACAGATACTGGCTCATCCCGTCTCTCCCAGATAGGCGCGGCGGATCTCGTCATGGCCGGCCAGTTCGGCGCCGCTGCCGGACAGGGTGATGCGGCCATGTTCCAGAACATAGGCGCGGTTCGCGGTCTCCAGCGCCATGGCGGCGTTCTGCTCGATCAGCAGGATGGTCACACCCTCGTCGCGCAGCCGCTCGATCACGTCGAAGATGCGTTCGATATATTGCGGGGCAAGCCCCAGCGAAGGCTCGTCCAGCAGCAAAAGGACCGGGCGCGACAGCAATGCCCGCCCGATGGCCAGCATCATCTGCTCGCCGCCCGACAATGTGCCGGCGGCCAGATGCGCGCGCTCGGCCAGAATCGGGAAAAGCTGGTGGACATGGTCCAGTTCGGCGGCCAGACCCGCGCGGTCGCGGCGGGCATAGGCACCCATCATCAGGTTCTCGCGCACGCTCAGCGACCGGAATATCTGGCGGCCCTCGGGGCAGTGAATGACGCCGGCGCGCACGATGGCCTCGGGGGTCATGGCGGTCAGATCGGCGCGGCCACCATCCGGCGGGGTAAAGCGGATCTGCCCCGAGACCGGCCGCAACAACCCCGATATCGTTTGCAGGGTCGAGCTTTTGCCCGCGCCATTGGCCCCGATCAGCGCGACGATCTCGCCGGGATGAACCTCGATTGTGACATCATGCAGGACATGGGTCGCCCCGCGGCGCAGGTTCAACCCCTCGATCAGCAGCATCGGCGCGCTCATGCCACGGCACCGGCAGGGGCGGCGTGGCCGCTGCGGCGGGTGCCGAGATAAGCCTCGATCACGGCGGGATCGGACTGGATCTCGCGCGGGCGGCCCTCGGCGACAAAGGCGCCGCGGTTCAGCACCTGAATGCGGTCGCACAGCGACATCACCAGCCGCATGTCATGCTCGACCAGCAGAACGGTGATGCCCTGATCACCGACCAGCCTGCGGATCAGCGCGGTCAGCGCGGCGGTTTCCGACGGGTTCAGCCCGGCCGCCGGTTCGTCCAGCAGCAGCACCGCAGGGCGCAGCGCCAGCGCCCGCGCGATCTCGACCCGGCGCTGATCGCCATATGACAGATCTCCGGCGCGCCGGCTGATATGTGCGTCCAGACCGGCCAGCGTGATCGCCTGTGCCGCGCCTTCGCGGATCGCGGCCTCGGCCTGCCAAAAGCGCGGCAGTTGCAGCATCGTCGCCCACAGGCCCGCGCCCTGACGCATATGGCCGCCGCACATGACATTGTCGAGAACGCTCAGATCATTGAAAAGACGGATGTTCTGGAATGTCCGCGCCAGCCCCGCACGGGCAAATTCATGCGCCGGGCGGCCGGTCAGTTCCTGCCCGCCGATGGCAACGCGGCCGCCTGACGGGCGCAGAACACCGCTGAGCATGTTGAAAACCGTGGTCTTGCCCGCCCCGTTCGGGCCGATCAGCCCGACCAGATCGCCCCGGTTCAGCTTCAGGTGATAGTCATCAACGGCTGTGATACCGCCAAAGCGGCGCGTCAGCCCCCCGGCTGACAGGATGGTATCACCGCCCATTGCAACCGTTCATCTTTACCCCTGCCGGTCCACGCTGTCTTTCAAAGGCTAGAAGCCACCTCGTCACAGGTCAATTAAAACATACATATTGCGCCACGGGATACGCTTTGTATGATCTGTTTCATCATTTCATGCGGCACAGATGGCGCCGGATGAGGCATTGCAACCGCCCGCCGCGCGGCGGTCAGACCGGATCAGCCATGACCAGACTGCTGTCAGATGACGAGCCGCCGCCGCTGGAAATCCATAATGCCGGGGGCGCGGGCGATTTCGTGGTCATCTGCGAACATGCCGGGCGGCGGCTGCCGCGCGCTCTGGGTGATCTGGGCCTGCCCGAAAGCGAGCTGGTCCGCCATATCGCCTGGGATATCGGTGCGCGCGATATCGCCGTGGCACTTGCCGACCGGCTGGACGCGGCGCTGTTCATGCAGCGGTATTCACGGCTGGTCTGTGACTGTAACCGTCGCCCTGAGGTCGCGGCCTTTATCCCCGAGATCAGCGAAACCACCGCGATCCCCGGCAATGCCGGCCTGAGCGATGAGGCCCGCGCTGCCCGCATATCCGAGGTATTCGCGCCCTTTCACGATCACATTACCGGCGTGCTGGACGCCCGCCGCGCTGCCGGCCGGCGCACGATCCTTGTGACGATCCACAGCTTTACCCCGGTCTATAAGGGCGAGGCGCGGCCATGGGAGGTCGGCGTGCTGTATCACCGCGACCGCGTGCTGTCGCCCGCGATGCTGGAGCTGTTGCGCCAGACCGGTCATACCGTCGGCGACAATCAGCCCTACCGGGTCGGAGACGACACCGATTATGCGATCCCCGTCCATGGCGAGGCACGCGGGCTGCCCTGCGTCGAGATCGAGATCCGCAACGATCTGGCCAGCCGGGCGGATGCGCCGGATTACTGGTCCGCGCTTCTGGCGGATTGCCTGCGGCAGGCGGCGGCGCGGGTCTGAACCTCAGCCCAGCGGGGTCAGGGCCAGATCTGCGTCCAGTGCGATCAGCTCTTTGATCGCGATGCCCCCGGTCATGCGGACCGGGGGCGCGCCGATCGCGGCACAGGGGATATCGGTGGCCATGGCGATCGCCTGCTCCAGCGGAACGCCGGCATGACGGTGGATATTGGCAAGGCTGGTGACCATGTCGATATGCGCCCCCGCCAGCGCGCCGCCGGCATTGACCAGCCGGCCGTCACGGACGTGGATTTCATGCCCGTAAAGGGTAAAGCTGTCCGGCCCGCCGACCGTTGCCATCGCGTCCGAGACCAGAAAGCAGCGATCCGGGTGCGGCCGCGCGGCAAGGGCGATGCGCAGCATGTCCCAGTCGACATGAATGCCGTCGGCAATGATCCCGCACCAGGCATCCGACAGGATCGCCGCCGCGATCACCCCCGGCTCGCGTGAGGACATCTGCGGCATGGCGTTGAACAGATGGGTGAACATGCCGACCCCCTGCGCCAGCGCCGCCCGCGCCTGAGCGGCGGTTGCCATCGTATGGCCGGCCGAGATCACCACGCCCATGGCGCGGATGCGCGCCAGATCGGCGGGATCGGCCAGCTCGGGCGCGAGCGTCAGGATGACCCGCACCCCGGCCGTGCGCAGATCGGCCAGCAGATCCATCATGCGGCCATCCAGCGGCCGGATCAGCGCGGGGTCATGGGTGCCCTTGCGTATGGGGTTGATATGCGGGCCTTCGATATGCAGCCCCAGAATGCCGGGATCATCCTTGCAGGCAATGGCGGCGCGCGCGGCGGCCTCGGTCACTTCGGGGTGGTCGGTGATGACGGTGGGCATGATCCGGGTCGTGCCCAGCCGGGCGTGGGCTGCGCGGATCGCGCGCATCCCCGCCGGCGTCGGGTCCGAGTTCAGCATCACGCCGCCGCCGCCATTGACCTGAAGATCCGCGCAGCCCGGCATCAGCACATGCACGCGCCGGTCGGGCGTGTCGCGGCCAAGGGGGCGCAGCGCGGTGACGCGGCCATCGGTGATCTCGGCGGCCATGTCGGGGTGCAGGCTGCCCCGTCCGGCGCGCTGTCCGGTCTCGTCGTGAAGCCAGCAATATTCAGCTGCGATCAGCATCGGTTATCCCCGTTCAACTGGCCGGTAAACTGCCCCAGCACCGGGTCCGCTGCAAGCGGGGCGCGCGCGCGGGTATCGGGTCACCGGGTCGATGGGGGAGCGCGTGCATATAGGGGCGCGCGGGCGCGTGCGGGTATCGGACGATGCCAATGCCCGGACCCAGAACCTGAACCAGCAGCAAGCCGGGCGCGCGCGGGCATTTCGGGTCGGCGTTATCCGCAGCGCAATGGACCGCCGCCAAGCGGGGCGCGCGTGCGCGGGTATCTCGGACCCGCCCAATCTGATCGAGATCATCCAGCAGCACCGCAAGCGGGGCGCACGCGTGGGTATTTCGGGCTTGCGCATCGGCGCGGGTGCGTCGGGGGCGGGCGCGTGCGCGGGTGTCGGGGGATCTTATTGCCGAACGAACACGGGCAGGCCTCCGCGCGCGGGTGTCGGGCTTACCACAACGGCGCCGCGCCGGCCCTTGCGATCAGTGCCGCCCCGCGCGCGCCGCTGGCGTCACCATGGCGGGCCAGTGCGATACGCGGCAGGGCCGCCCCGCCAAGCGGACGACTGGCCATGGCGCGGGTCAGGATGGTTTCGATACCGGGCAGTTTCGACAGCCCGCCCCCCAGCACGATGATATCGGGATCAAGCGTCAGGTGCAGAACCGACAGCGCATCTGCCGCGCAGTCAGCCCATATCTCCATCGCGCGTGTGGCCCAGCCCTCCCCCCCGGCCAGAGCCGGCGCGATCCGGTCGGGCGAGACCTCGCTGCCCTTTTGCGTGGATGCGATCCGGGCCAGCCCCGGCCCGGACACATAGCGCTCCAGACAGCCGCTGCGCCCGCAACCGCAGGGCAGGACCGGCAGTTCCCATCTGGCCGCAACGGGTGCGCCAAGCGGCAGATGCCCGATTTCCGCCGCCAGCCCGCCATGGCGATGCGGAAAGGCGCCGTCGATGCACAGGCCCGCCGCCATGCCGGTCCCGAGGATCAGCCCGGCCACGGTGCGCGCGCCCTCGCCGGCGCCGCCATGGGCTTCGGACCAGGCGAATGCCATGCAGTCGTTGACGATGGGAAAGCCCCGGCCCAGCCGGTCGCGCAGACCGGCGCCGATGTTGCGGCCGCTGACCGGCAGGTTCGCCGCCAGTGACACCCCGGTCGCCGGGTCGATAGTGCCGGCGATGGACAAGCCGATGGGAACCTCTTGCCCCGCCTCGGCGCCGATCCAGCCGATCAGCCCGGCGAGGCTGTCCATAAAATCCTCATAGCCCGATTGCGGGGTCGGGATGCGGCGGCTTTCCAGCGGCTCCATGGCGGGGCCGAACAGCCGCGCCTCCATCTTGGTGCCGCCGATATCTATTGCACCCGCGCCTGCGCCCTTGCTCATGCCCCGTCTCCGTCTCCGTCTCCGTCTCCTTCGCCTTCGCCCTCTCCCGCCCCTACGCCC
>JAUNTL010000137.1 GCA_030538705.1 Paracoccus sp. (in: a-proteobacteria)
ATATCCAGATGCGTGTCATAGCTGTTCTGAAGCTTCAGCTGCACGATATCGTCAATGCTGATCCCGTTCGAGGTCTGCCCCGAGGGGTAACGGCGCGCGACCTGATCGCGCAGCTCGGCATATGTTTTACGGTTGGTCATGGTCTCTCCCTTCATGACGATCCTGCGGCTCTTTCGGGGGCAAGCGATTCCGCCCCTGCACATATGTCACTTTAGTAATGTCATCCGCATTGACCAGACTGGCCTTGCAAGAATGGGGTCATTCTGTCACATTTGTCAGGTTCGTCAGGTTTGTAATGTAAGATTTGTAACAAAATGGCATCACGGGGTGACAAGCTCATCATCGGGCAACGGCTGCGCGTGCTGCGCACGACGCTGGGGCTGACACAGGCACAGATGGCGGCGCAGCTTGGCGTTTCGGCCAGCTATATCACGCTGATCGAATCCGATCAGCGTCCGGCCTCGGCCAAGCTGCTGATGCGGCTGGCGCAGGTCTATGACCTCAATGTCGCGGAACTCGCGCCCGACACCGACGCCCAGTTGGCCACCGATTTCGAGGCCGCGCTGAAAGATCCCGTCGTCGAGGCCGAGAGCGTTCCGCGCGCCGAGATCGAGGCCGTGCTGCAAGCCTCGCCCCGCATCGCCTCGGCGGTGGTGCGCCTGCAAATGCGGCTGTCGGACGCGCTGATGCGCCATCAGGCCGAATCCAACCCCCTGACCGACCGCAACAAGGTCGAGGTGCTGGCGCAGGTCACGAAACCGGTCGAACAGGTCCGCGACTGGTTTTACGAGAACCGCAACTATATCGACGCGCTCGACCGCACGGCCGAGGACATCGCCGACCGCCACCGGCTGCACCGCGATGATTCGGGGATCGAGCTGCATGCCATGCTCGCCAGCCATTCGATCCGCGTGCGCCGCCTTCCGGCCTCGGTCATGGGGGGCAGCCTGCGCCGCTATGACCCGCATCGCAAGGAGCTGCTGCTGTCCGAACTGCTTGATCAGTCCAGCCGGCGCTTTCAGATGGCCGTGCTGCTGGCGCGGCTCGACTATCAGGATCTGCTCGATCAGGTCATGGCCGAGGCCGCATTCGAAGGCGACGCGGCCCGCAGTCTGGCCCGCGTCAGCCTGGCCAATTATTTCGCCGCCGCGATGCTGATGCCCTATCGCCCGTTTCTGGCCGCCTGCGAATCAGAACGCTATGATATCGAGATTGTCGGCCACCGCTTTGGCACCAGCTTTGAGCAGACGGCGCATCGCATGACCACGCTGCAACGCCCCGAGGCGCGCGGCATCCCGTTCTTTTTTGTCCGCGTCGACCGTGCCGGCAATGTCTCGAAACGGTTTTCGGCCGGGCGCTTTCCCTTCTCGCGCTTTGGCGGCACCTGCCCGCTGTGGAACATCCACGCCGCCTTTGAAACGCCGGGCAAGATCCTGACCCAGCTGATCCGCATGCCCGAGGGCGCGCGCTATTTTTCCGTGGCGCGCACGGTCACACGGGCCGGCGGCAGCTTTACCGCGCCGGCGCCCAATCTGGCCGTAGGGCTTGGTTGTGACGAGGTTTTTGCGCCGCGGCTGATCTATGCCGACGCCATCGACCCCGAACGGACCGAGGCGGTCGAGATCGGGCTGAACTGCTTTTTATGCGAGCGCCAGAACTGTGTCTCGCGCGCGCAGGCCCCGATCAACCGCAACCTTTCGGTCAATGAGCTGGAGCGCAGCCTCGCGCTGTTCAGCTTTGATCCCGAATAGGCCGGGCCTGACAATCGCGGCACGGGCATACCTCCGGGGCGGAATATGACAGCCCGCAGACCACGCCCGGCCCGGCCCGCTTGTATGTGGCGGCAGGCGCGGATAAATTCGCCCGGCCGGAATGGGTTTTATGCGCATTTCCAGGCGTTTGCGGGCGTGGCGGAATGGTAGACGCATGAGACTTAAACTCTCTGGGCCGCAAGGCCGTGCGGGTTCAAATCCCGCCGCCCGCACCAGCCCCGGACGGGGCACAGCGTAATGCGCAGGGGTAGCACCGCCCTGCCCGCGCTGACGGATCTGGCCGGCCGGCGCGTGCTGTTCGCCATGGCCGCCGAGGCGGAATACGGCCCGGCGCTGCGCGCGCGTATCACACCGCTGATGACGGGGATCGGCCCGGTCGAGGCCGCGCTGGCGATGGCGGCGGCACTGACGCGGCTGGGGGCGGCGCGGCAATTGCCCGATCTGGTCGTCTCGCTGGGGTCTGCGGGATCGGCGCGACTGGAACAGGGGGCGGTCTATCAGGCGGTCTCGGTCAGTTGGCGCGACATGGACGCCTCGGCGCTTGGCTTTGCGCGCGGGGTCACGCCGCTGCTGGATCTGCCGGCGATTTTGCCCATCGACCTGCGCATCCCCGGCATTGCCCCGGCCACGCTGTCGACCGGGGCGAATGTCGTATCGGGCGCCGGATATGACGCCATCGCCGCCGATATGGTCGATATGGAAAGCTATGCCGTGCTGCGTGCCTGTCAGCAGTTCGGGCTGCCGATGATCGCGCTGCGCGGCATATCCGACGGCGCGGAAGAGTTGCGCGGAATCGGCGACTGGACGCGCTATCTGCATGTTGTCGATGAACGTCTGGCCGGCGCGGTGGATCGCCTTGCCGCGGCCCTGACCTTGGGTGAGGCGGGGCTTTGACGGTTGCCGCGCGGGCCGCCACGGCCTAAGCACAGGCAGCAAAAGCAAGGGACAACCATGGCACGCGCACCCATGACGCAGGATGACCGCCCCCGCAGCCGCCGTATTGGCGCGCTGGGTGCGCTCTGGCCTTTTATACGACCTTATCGCGTCATGGCACTGGCGGCACTGGCGGCATTGACCGCAACGGCGGCGATCAGCCTGATCCTGCCGCTGGCGGTGCGCCGCGTTGTTGACGGGTTTGATATCGGTTCGGCCCTGCTGGACGAGTATTTCGGCGCCGCGCTCATGATCGTCGTTGCCCTCGCGATCGGGACGGGGCTGCGCTATTATCTGGTCACCCGGCTGGGCGAACGCGTCGTGGCCGATGTCCGCAAGGCCGTGTTCGACCGCGTGCTTGGCCTGTCGCCGGCATTTTACGAACGCGTCGTCACCGGCGAGATCCTCAGCCGCATCACCACCGACACAACGGTCATCCTGTCGGTCATCGGCTCGTCCGTGTCGGTCGCGCTGCGCAACCTGCTTTTGATGATCGGCGGGCTTGTGATGCTGTTTCTGACCTCGGCCAAGCTCAGCCTGCTGGTGCTGCTGCTTGTGCCGGTGATCCTTGTCCCGATCATCGGGCTGGGACGACGGCTGCGGGTGCTGGCGCGCGAGAATCAGGACTGGATCGCGGCCTCCTCGGGTGCGGCAGCAGAATCGCTGCAAGCCGCGCAGACGGTGCAGGCCTATACGCATGAAGGCCCGTCACGCGCGGCATTCGCCGAGGTTACGGAAGAAAGCTATCTTTCCGCCCGCCGCCGCATCACCACCCGCGCGGTGCTGACGGTGATCGTGATATTTCTGATCTTCGCCGGGGTTATCGGCGTGCTTTGGGTGGGCGCGCGCGACGTGCAGGCCGGGCTGATGAGCGTGGGCGAGCTGGTGCAGTTCGTCATCTATGCCGTTCTGGTCGCCGGCGCGGTCGGCGCCCTGTCCGAGATCTGGGGCGAGTTGCAGCGCGCGGCGGGCGCGACGGAACGGCTGGCCGAACTGCTGGCGACCGAGGATGCGATCACGGATCCCGCATCCCCCCTGCCCCTGCCCCGCCCGGTCAGCGGGCGCATCGCATTCGAGGGCGTGACCTTCGGCTATCCCAGCCGGCCCGACACCTCGGCGCTGCGCGATGTCGATCTGATCGCCAATCCGGGCGAGACCGTGGCACTTGTCGGGCCGTCCGGCGCCGGCAAGACCACCGTGATCCAGCTGATCCTGCGATTCTGGGATCCCGCGCATGGCCGTGTCACGCTGGACGGGATCGACCTGCGCGATATGGCGCGGGCCGATTTCCGCGCCGCTATGTCGCTGGTGCCTCAGGATCCGGTGATCTTTGCCGGATCGGCGCGCGACAATATCCGCTTTGGCCGGCCCGGCGCCAGTGATGCCGAGATCGAGGCCGCCGCCCGCGCCGCCGAGGCCCATGAATTCCTGAGCGCCCTTCCCCAAGGCTATGACACCCGTCTGGGCGAGCGCGGCGTGATGCTGTCCGGCGGTCAGCGCCAGCGCATCGCGATCGCCCGCGCCATCCTGCGCGATGCGCCGATTCTGCTGCTGGACGAAGCAACATCGGCCCTTGATGCCGCCTCTGAACATGCGGTTCAGCAGGCGGTCGAGCGGCTGGCCGAGGGCCGCACCACCATCGTCGTCGCGCATCGGCTGGCGACGGTAAAACGCGCCGACCGCATCATCGTGTTCGAGGACGGGCGGATCGTCGCGCAGGGCCGTCACGACGAGCTGGTCGCCCAGGGCGGGCTGTATGCGCGGCTGGCACGGCTGCAATTCACCGACGGCGCGGCCGGCTGACAGAGCGCCGCGCCCGGCTGGCAGGCACCGGGCAGCGCGCAACCCCGAACAGCCACCGTCGCATGATCCCCAGCTTTGCCTATTGCGTATTTTCCAGAGTTCTCGTAGAGGCGTCCTTGGGACACCCCTCCCCAACGAGGGGCTTTTAGCTGGAAGGCTGAGCCACATGGCCGATACGACGACCCCGGTTGCGCGCCCGGAAAACCCGCGCTTTTCCTCTGGCCCTTGCGCCAAAATCCCCCATTTCTCGCTGGATATGCTTGCTGATGCGCCGCTGGGGCGTTCGCATCGCGCGGCTGTCGGCAAGGCCAGGCTGGCCGGGGCAATTGATCTGACGCGTGAGGTTCTTGGCGTGCCGGCCGATTACCGTATCGGCATCGTTCCCGCCTCGGATACCGGCGCGGTCGAGATGGCGCTGTGGTCGCTTTTGGGCGCGCGCGGGGTCGAGATGCTGGCCTGGGAAAGCTTTGGCGAAGGCTGGGTCACCGATGTCGTGAAACAGCTCAGGCTGGATGCCACCGTGCGCAAGGCCGATTACGGGCATATCGTCGATTTTGCCGAGGTCGATTTCGACAAGGATGTGGTGTTCACATGGAACGGCACCACCTCGGGCGTGCGCCTGCCCAATGGCGACGCCATCCCGGCGGATCGTGCCGGGCTGACCATCTGCGACGCGACAAGCGCGGCTTTTGCCATGGACCTGCCGTGGAACAAGCTGGATGTGGTGACCTTCAGCTGGCAGAAAGTTCTGGGCGGCGAGGGCGCGCATGGGATGCTGATCCTGTCGCCTCGCGCGGTCGAGCGGCTGGAAAGCTATGTGCCGGCCTGGCCCCTGCCCAAGATTTTCCGCATGACCAAGGGCGGCAAGCTGATCGAGGGTATTTTCAAGGGCGAGACCATCAACACGCCCTCCATGCTCTGTGTCGAGGATTATCTGGTGGCACTGGAATGGGCAAAATCCGTCGGCGGGCTGAACGGCCTGATCGCGCGGGCCGAGGCCAATGCGCGCACGGTCTGGGATTTCTGCGCCACCCGCGACTGGATCGCCAATCTGGCGGTGGACCCGGCGACGGCATCGACCACCAGCGTTTGCCTGCGCTTTACCGATGCGCGGATCAAGGATGGCGCGGCTTTTGCCAAGGCGGTCGCAAAACGGCTGGAGAGCGAGGGCGTCGGCCTTGATCTGGGGGCCTATCGCGATGCGCCTGCGGGTCTGCGGATCTGGTGCGGCTCGACCATCGAACAGGCCGATGTCGCGGCATTGCTGCCGTGGATCGAATGGGCCTTTAACGCGGAAATCACCGCGCAAGCCTGAGCGTCGTGGGGGTTTCACACCCCCACACCCCCGTGGGATATTTTCAGACAGAAGATGCCGCCACCGCGCGGCGTAAAGGAGCATAGGATGCCCAAGGTTCTCGTTTCCGACAAGCTGAGTGAAACCGCCGTCCAGATCTTTC
>JAUNTL010000138.1 GCA_030538705.1 Paracoccus sp. (in: a-proteobacteria)
TGCTGACGCGGATGGATGGCGACGGGCGCGGCGGTGCGGCGCTGTCGATGCGCGCGGTGACGGGCAAGCCGATCCGCTTTGTCGGCCTTGGTGAAAAGCTGGAGGCGCTGGAGCCGTTCGACGCCAGCCGTGTCGCGGGCCGCATCCTCGGCATGGGCGACATCGTGGCGCTGGTCGAAAAGGCGCAAGAGGTGCTGGAGGCCGAGCAGGCCGAACGCATGGTCAAGCGTTTCCAGAAAGGTCTGTTCAACATGAACGACCTGAAATCCCAACTGGAACAGATGATGAAGATGGGCGGGATGCAATCCGTCATGGGTATGATGCCCGGCATGGGCAAGATGGCCAAACAGGCCGAGGCCGCAGGCTTTGACGACAGCGCCATCCGGCGGCAGATCGCGCTGATCAACTCGATGACGCGCAAGGAACGTGCCAATCCCGATCTGTTGCAGGCCAGCCGCAAGAAACGCATCGCGGCAGGTGCGGGCATGGATGTGGCCGACCTGAACAAGCTGTTGAAAATGCAGCGCCAGATGGGCGACACCATGAAAAAGCTGGGCAAGATGAAGGGCGGGATGCTGCGTCAGGCCCTGCGCGCCATGACCGGCAAAGGCGGCGGGCTGCCCGACGCGGCCGAGATGGACCCCGCGAAAATGGCCGAGGCCACAAAGATGCTGCAAGACCCCAAGGGGCTGGGCGGCCAGCTTGGCGGTATGAACCTGCCCGGCGGGTTGTCGGGGCTGTTCGGTAAAAAGTGATGCTGACGGTCGGCCTTGATATTCCGGTGATCGAGACCGCGCGGCTGATCCTGCGCGCGCCGCGTCTGGCGGATTTTCAGGCTATGGCCGATTTCTACGCCACGCCGCGCGCGCGCCATGTCGGCGGCCCGATGACCCGCGACGAGGCCTGGGCCGAGTTTGCGTCGGGCGCGGGGCAGTGGCTGCTGCGCGGCTATGGTTACTGGGAGATCGAGGATCGCGAAACCGGCGCCACCATCGGCCGCGCGGGCCTTTACCACCCCGACAACTGGCCCGAACCGGAACTGAGCTGGATCATCTATACCGATGCCTTCGAGGGGCGCGGCATCGCCCATGAGGCCGCCATCGCCGCGCGTGACGCAGCGGCGATCATGGGCATCACCCGCCCGATGTCCTCGATCGAGGCTGACAATGCACGCTCGATCCGGCTGGCCGAGCGGCTGGGCGCGGTCGCGGATGGCGACTGGCTGACGCCTTACGGCCCGATGCTGCGCTATCGACACGGGGGGACGCGCGCATGAACACGCTGGACGCCCTCGCCGCCGCTGTGCCGGTGATCCGCACCGAACGCCTGACGCTGCGCGCGCCGCGCATGGCGGATTTCGACCTGTTCGCGGATTTTTTTGCCAGCCCGCGCAGCCATATGGACGAAGGCCCCAAGACCCGCCCCGAGGCATGGGATCTGTTTGCCAAGGGCGCGGGGCAATGGCTGCTGCGCGGTTACGGGCAATGGAATGTCGATGACGCGGCGGGCAATCTGGTCGCGCGGGTGGGGCTTTACCACCCGATCACATGGCCAGAGCCGGAACTGGCGTGGATGGTCCTCGACCCCGCAGCCGAAGGGCGCGGCATCGCCTATGAGGCCGCGAATGCCGCGCGCGCGGCCGCCGCCCGCATCTGGGGCATCACCCGGCCCATCAGCTCGATCTTTCCGGAAAATACGCGCTCGATCCGGTTGGCCGAACGGCTGGGCGCGATGCATGAGGGCGACCGCGAGACCATCTATGGCGTCATGCAGACATGGCGCCATAGCGCACCGGAGGGGGCACGATGACTGTCACCATCCCGGTTCTGACCACAGAACGCCTGACCCTGCGCGCGCCCACTTTGCCCGATTTCGAGGTCTGGGCGGATTACTATGCCTCTGACCGCTCGGTCTGGGAGGACGGGCCGCTGCCGCGCGCGCAGGCATGGCGGATCTGGTGCGCGGATCAGGCGCAATGGCTGCTGCGCGGCTATGGTCCCTTTGGCGTGCAATCGCGCGCGGATGGCACCTATCTGGGCGAGGTCGGGATTTACCATCGCGACGATTTCCCCGCCCCTGAACTGGGCTGGTTCCTGCGCCCCGAGGCCGAGGGCAAAGGCTACGGTGCCGAGGCCGCGCGTGCCGTGCTGGTTTGGGCGCGCGCGCAATTCGGCTGGGACGAGTTGGTGAATTACATTGCGCCGGGCAATACGCGCTCGATCGCGCTGGCGTTGCGGCTGGGCGGGCAGCAGGTTGACGGGTTGCCCGGAACGGCCCCCGATGATGTCGTCATCCGCCATGATCTGCGAGGGCTGGCATGAGCGATCTGCACGCCACCGTCCCGGTGATCGAGACCGAAAACCTGATCCTGCGCGCGCCGGATCTGGGCGATCTGGACGCAATGATCGCGTTCTATGCCAGTCCGCGCGCGGGTTTTGTCGGCGGCCCCGCCGGGCCGGACTGGGTCTGGAACAAGCTGTGCGGCGTCATCGGGCATTGGGTTGTCCGGGGCTATGGCATGTGGACCATCGAGGACCGCGCCAGCGGCGCCATCGCCGGGCGCGTCGGCATGATCCGGCATCTGCGCTGGCCGGAACCCGAACTGGGCTGGCAAATCTATGAGGGTTTCGAGGGGCGCGGCATCGCCTATGAGGCTGTCGTCGCCGCACGTGCTACCGCCGCGCGGTATTTCGGGCTGACTGCGCCGATCTCGTTGATTGCAAAAGAGAACGCGCGCTCGATCCGGCTGGCCGAACGCCTCGGCGCAACGATTGAATCCGAGGGCGAGGTCGCGGGTCATCCCTGCCTGATCTGGCGCCACCCGGTCACAGAGGTCCGCCCATGATCGCGCTGTCAAACACCCCCGTCCTGACCACCGAACGGTTGATCCTGCGCGCACCAACCGCCGCAGACTGGCCCGCATGGCGTGCGTTTTCGCTGTCCGACCGCGCGGCATTCGTGCGCGCGCCCGATTACGACGCGCAAAAGGCGTGGCGCACCTTCGGCACCATGATCGGGCAATGGGTGCTGCGCGGCTGGGGCGAGTTCGTGTTCACCCTCAAGGGGGACGACCGCGCGCTGGGCATGGTCGGTCCGTGGTTCCCCGAGGGCTGGCCGGAACCCGAAATCGCCTGGATGATGTGGGACACGGATCACGGCGGCAAGGGTCTGGCCCTTGAGGCCGCGCGCGCAGCCGTCGCCCATGCCCTCGGCCCGCTGGGCTGGGATACGGCGGTCAGCTACATCGACCCGGCGAATACGGCCTCGATCCGGCTGGCTGAGCGCCTTGGTGCGGTCCTCGACCCCGATGCCGCCACGCCCGAACTGGCCGAAAGCAAGACGCTGCTGGCCTATCGCCACCCGAAACAAGAGGCCGCGCATGACGACTGATGCCGACCCCATCGCCCGCGCGGCCGAGTTGCTGCGTGGCCACCGCGCCAGCATCGACCGGCTGGACGCGATCCTTGTCTATACGCTGGCCGAACGCTTTTCCCACACCCAAAAGGTGGGCAAGCTGAAGGCGCAGCACGATCTTCCCCCGTCCGATCCCGCGCGCGAAGCCGCGCAGATCGCCCGGCTGGAGGCCCTTGCCCGCGAGGCCGATCTGGACCCCGAATTCGCGCGCAAATTCCTTGCCTTCGTGATCTCGGAAGTCATCCGTCACCACGAGCAATTCCAAAAATAAGCCATCGCATCAAGGAGATATAAAATGGCTATGAAAATTCGTCTGGCCCGTGGCGGCAGCAAAAAGCGTCCGCATTACGCCATCGTTGCAGCCGATTCGCGGATGCCGCGCGACGGCCGCTTTATCGAAAAGCTGGGCGTCTATAACCCCCTGCTGGCCAAGGACAGCGAGGACCGCGTAAAGCTGGACATGGAGCGCGTGCAGCACTGGCTGGCACAGGGCGCCCAGCCCACCGACCGCGTTGCGCGCTTTCTCGAAGCCGCTGGCGCCCGTCCCAAGACCGAGCGCGCGAACCCCAAGAAAGCCCAGCCTGGCAAGGCCGCGCAGGAACGCGCCGCCAAACGCGCCGAGCGTGAGGCCGCCGCCAACGCCCCGGCCGAAGAGGCTGCGGCCGAGGAATAAGCCCATCGGCCCGGCGCGCATCCGTTGCGCCGGGCTGCGGTGGGCCGGGGCAGGACAGGACTGTCATGCTGTGGCTGACCCGGCCTGTCATCGTGCCGGGTGCGGATTTTGCCGCCGGCATGAGGGCTGAACGCGCGAACCGGCGGGAACGCTGCCAACCGGCAGGCGGGCTTGTAGATGCCCGCCGGTTTCCACAAGGCGCGGCAAGCCGCAGCCGCGACGCTGAAAGGGGGGCGCGCAAGATGAGTGACAGGATCTGCGTGGGCGCCATTGCCGGCGCCTTTGGCGTCAAGGGCGAGGTGCGGCTGAAAAGTTTCACCGCCGAGCCGCGCGCCATCGCCGGTTACGGCCCGCTGAGCGACGAGGCAGGCGCACGCAGCTTTGCCGTAACGCTGACGCGGCCCGTCACGGGCGGCTTTGGCGCGCGGCTGTCAGGGGTCAGCACGCGCGAACAGGCCGAGGCGCTGCGCGGAGTCACATTATGGGCGGATCGTGCGGCGCTGCCTTCGCTGCCGGACGACGAATTTTATCACACCGACCTGATCGGGCTGGAAGTATTCGACCCCGGCGGCACGCCTCTGGGCCGCGTGCGCGCGATCTTTGACCACGGCGCAGGCGACATTCTGGAGGTTGTGGGACCAAAGGGGCTGATCCTGCTGCCCTTTACCCGTGCAGCCGTGCCGACCGTGGACCTGGCGGCGGGCCGCATCATCGCCGACCCGCCGGAGTCGGACGAATGACAGCACCGGCACCGGCGCCCGCACCGTGGCAGGCCGACATCATCACCCTGTTCCCCGAGGCGTTCCCCGGCATTCTGGGGCTGTCGCTGACGGGCCGGGCGCTGGATGACGGGCTGTGGTCGCTACGCGCCATCGGTTTGCGCGATTTCGGGCTGGGGCGGCACCGCAATGTCGATGATACGCCCGCAGGCGGCGGCGCGGGGCTGGTGATCCGCCCCGATGTGCTGGGGCCTGCGCTGGCAACGGCCACACCGGGGCTGCCGGTGATCTATCTGTCGCCGCGCGGGCGGCCCTTTACGCAGGCGCGCGCCCGCGAGCTGGCAGCGGGGCCGGGGGCGGTGCTGATCTGCGGGCGGTTCGAGGGCATCGACCAGCGCGTTCTGGACGCCCACGCCATCGAGGAAATCAGCATCGGCGATTATGTCCTGACCGGCGGAGAGCTTGCGGCACAGGTCTTGATCGACGCGACGATCCGCCTTATACCGCGCGTGCTGGGGAATCAGGCGTCGCTGGCCGAGGAATCCTTTTCCGACGGTCTGCTTGAGCATCCTCAGTTCACGAAGCCCGCCTTGTGGGAAGGCCGCGCGATACCGGAGGTTCTGCTTTCCGGCAACCACGCGGCTATTCGGCATTGGCGGGCCGAGATGGCCGAAAGGCTGACCAAGGAACGCCGCCCCGATCTGTGGCGGGCATATGCAAACCGGCAGACCGGCGCGCATATGGACCCGGCAAAGGACCGACAGCGCTCGGGCGCATCAGACCAATCGCGGAACCACCGCGAGCCATGAAAGGAACCCCAGCGATGAACCTGATCGCGCAGATCGAGGCCGAGCAGATCGCCGAACTCGACAAGAAACTGCCAGATTTCAAGGCCGGCGACACCGTGCGCGTCGGCTACAAGGTGACCGAGGGCACCCGCACCCGCGTGCAGATGTATGAAGGCGTCTGCATCGCGCGCAAGGGCGGCGGCATCGGTGCATCTTTCACCGTCCGCAAGATCTCGTTCGGCGAGGGTGTGGAACGTGTGTTCCCGCTGTATTCGACCAATATCGATTCGATCGAGGTCGTTCGCCGTGGCCGTGTGCGCCGCGCGAAACTGTATTACCTGCGCGACCGTCGCG
>JAUNTL010000139.1 GCA_030538705.1 Paracoccus sp. (in: a-proteobacteria)
CATAGCGGCGTGATCGACCTCGACCGGATCGGCGCCTATGATCCGCGCGATTTCTGGGACGCATTGCGGGCCGAAAACGGGCGGCTGATCCTCGATCCGGGCGCGTTCTATATCCTTGTCAGCCGCGAATCAGTCGCGATCCCCGCCGATTACGCCGCCGAGATGGCCCCCTATCTGGCGATGGTGGGCGAGTTCCGGGTCCATTATGCGGGGTTCTTTGACCCCGGATTCGGGATCGGGGCGCATGGCTCGGGCGCGCGCGGGGTGCTTGAGGTGCGCTGCCACGAGGCGCCTTTCGCGCTGGAACACGGGCAGGTCGTCGGCCGCCTGGTTTATGAGCGTATGGCCAGCCGTCCTGACCGGCTTTATGGTCAGGATATCGCGTCGAACTATCAGGGTCAGGGCCTGAAACTGGCCAAGCAGTTCGGCGCCTGAGCCGCCGCGCGGTGCCTGCACGGGCCATGTCGCCCTTGGCGGCGGTGCCGGAAGGCCGCATATGCAGGTCATTCCCATAACCACCGGGATCAGCCTTGCGCGGAACGGCCGGCCCGTCATGCGGCCTGCACCAACGCAGCCAGACCCGTCAGCCCGCCCTGCATCCGGACCGGTCGATGCCGTAACCTGTGACGGGGCAGTCATCGCGGGGATTGCGCGCGCCCCCATCCCTCGGGTTCGGGACAGCTTGCCCCGCCTGATGACAGAACCGGGCACAGCCGCGATCTGATCGCGCGCGGGTCGCCGGGGTGCGGTTCAAGGCGCGCGCGGGGGCGGCGGCGGGGCCAGATGCGATCCGGTCCGCCGCGGCCCGGATCACGCATCCACGCGGGCGCTAGCGTCCCAGCCGCCGGGTGATCCGGGCCGACTGACGGGCGCGCTTGACCATCTCGCGATCGGCCTGCCCGGCCTTGGCCGCGCCGCTGTCCGGGGCGGCAGTCTTTGTGCCCGGCCCGGCCGCCTTGCCGCGACCGGCAAGCGTGGACATCCCCTTGTTGATCCCAAAGTTCACCGCCCGCCGGGTCAGTTGCCGTATAACCATGTTGATGATCTGATTCAGATTCATCGCTACTCATCCTCACCGAAAAGATCGCCCGGGCGATTACCGCTTTCCATATCATCATCACCGGCCGCACGCGCAAGAGGAACCGCGAGATCGCCCGGCGGGCGGTTGTCGAGCAGGCCGGCGGCGCGCAACTCGGCCAGTCCCGGCAGATCACGCGCGCTTTCCAGCCCGAAGTGATCCAGAAAGCCCTCGGTCACGACAAATGTCACCGGCCGGCCGGGTGTCATGCGACGGCGGCCAATACGCACCCAGTCAAGTTCAATCAGCTGATCCAGCGTCCCGCGCGAGGTCGCGACGCCGCGGATCTCTTCGATCTCGGCGCGGGTGACGGGCTGGTGATAGGCGATGATCGCCAGCGTCTCGGTCGCCGCGCGCGACAGGCGGCGGACCTCCTGCGTTTCGGTCTGCATCAGGAATGACAGATCAGACGCCGTGCGAAAGGCAAAGCCGTCACCGACGCGCAAAAGCTCGACGCCGCGCCCCTCATACCGGCGGCGCAGGCGCGCCACCGCCTCGCCCGCATCGGCGCCCTGCGGCAGACGCTCGGACAGTTCGCGCAGGCCGAGCGGCGTGGCCGAGGCAAAAAGCATCGCCTCGATCATGCGCTCCTGCTCCTCCAGCGGCGGCGGGGGAAAATCGGGGGGCGTGGTGTCGGTCATTCGGACCCCGGCTTGCGGCGGATCGAGATCGGCGCGAATGTCTCGCTCTGCCGGATTTCCAGCTTGCCCTGTCGCGCCAGTTCCAGCGTCGCCGCGAATGTCGCCGCCGTGGCCGAGCGCAGCCGGCCATCCGCGCCCCAGCCATCGGGCAGAAATTCGGCCAGCGAGGTCCATCCCCCCGCCCATCCGATCAGCCGGCGCACACGCTCAAGCGCCTGTTCCATGGTAAAGACATCCTTGCGGTCAAAGGCATAGGGCCGGAATTCGTCACGGGTGCGCAGCCGCGCATAGGCGCGCATCAGGTCGATCAGCCCGGCCTCATATTGGATGGCGCGGCGGCGCGCGACCTGTTCGGGGGCACCGCGAACGAATCGGCTGATGCCCAGCCGGTCGCGCCCCATCAGCCGCGCCGCCGCCTGCCGCATCGCATCCAGCCGTTCCAGCTGAAAGGCCAGATGCGCGGCCAGATCTTCGGCCGAGGGGCCTTCTTCGGTCGGATCGGGCGGCAGCAGCAGACGCGATTTCAAAAATGCCAGCCAGGCCGCCATGACCAGGTAATCCGCCGCCAGCTCGATACGCAGCGCGCGGGCCTGCTCGACAAAGGCCAGATATTGCTCGGCCAGTTGCAGAATCGAGATCTGCATCAGATCCAGCTTTTGCGTCCGCGCCAGTGTCAGCAGCAGGTCCAGCGGCCCCTCATAGCCGTCGACATCGACAATCAGCGCCTCTTCCTCGCGCCGCTCCTCGACGGCGCGGGCGATATCCAGCGGCAGTTGCTCGGGCCGGGGCCGGGATGCACGCGCGGGCGGGCGCAGGGGGGTGACGTTATCGCTCATCGCTGGACCGTGGCAGGGGGATGGCGCAGGTTCGGCCCGGCAAGGCGCGCTGTCAAGCCGGTGCCGCGCCGCCAAGCGCGTGATATTCGGCCCAGAGATCGGCCGCAGGCACCCCGTCGGGCGGGCGCCGCCACTCCAATGCCCGGCCGGCGCGCGCCGCCGCCGCCCCGGTCAGAGCGCCGGCATGTGCGACGACCTCTTCCATCCCGGCCATTTCGCCATTGCAATGCAGCACCAGATCACAGCCCGCCGCAATGGCCGCGGCGCTGCGCTCAGCCAATGTCCCGGTCAGACCGTTCATGGAAATATCATCCGTCATCAGCAGCCCGTCAAAGCCGATCTCATCGCGGATCAGCCCGATCAGCACCGGTGATACCGTGGCGGGCCGGTCATCCAGCAGGCTGAAGCGGATATGCGCGCTCATCGCCATGGGCATGTCATTCAGCGCGCGAAAGGGCGCGAAATCATGCGCTGCGAGCGCCGCATGACTGGCCGCGACCTGCGGCGTTTCCATATGGCTGTCGGCGCGCGCGCGGCCATGGCCGGGGATATGTTTGATCACCGGCAACACTCCGGCGGCCAGCATCCCCTCGGCCGCCGCGCGGCCAAGGCGCGCGACCTGATCCGCATCGCGGCCCAGGCAGCGGTTTTGCAAGAAAGGATGGGTTTCGTCGGATGCGATGTCGAGAACCGGCGCGCAATTGCTGTCGATGCCAACGGCGCGCAGCTCTTGCCCGATCAGGCGGTAACGCAGGCGCATCGCCTCTGCCCCGCGTGCGGCATCCTCCAGCGGCGGCACCCATTCACTCCATGAGGGCGCGCGCAGCCGCTGGACGCGCCCGCCCTCCTGATCAATGGTGATGACGGCATCGCGCCCGACAGCATCGCGCAGATCTGCGGTCAGCCGGCGCAGCTGTTCGGGCCTGTCGATATTGCGCCCGAACAGGATAAAGCCCCACGGGTCGGCCGCGCGAAAGAAATCCCGCTCGGCCGGGGTCAGCTCAGGGCCGGCAAGGCCGAGGATGGCGGCCGCCGTCACTGATGGGCGGCCGTGATGCAGTCGGTGCCCTCGGCGATCAGGGCGGCGCAGAAACGGCGCGCGTCGTCACGCGAATCAAAGCCGGCGACGCGCAGGCGATAGAAGGTGCGCCCGTTGCGCTGTGTGGTCTGGACGATCTGCTGCTTGCCAGAGAACAGAGACGAGAACCGGCCCGAAATCCGCCCCCATTCGCTGTTGGCGATGGCATTGGAATCAAAGGCGCCGATCTGGACCACCGGCGCGCCGCTGGCGACATTGGCGCGCGGCGGCGCGGTTTCCGCGACAGCCTCGGCCACGGCCTGCTCGATCGCGGGACGTTCAGACGGGGTGGCGGCGGCCGGGGCGGATTGCGCACGCGCCGCAACCGAGGCGGGGCGCGGCGCGGGACGCGCGGCCGCAATCGGCGCGACCGGCGCCTCGGCCATTTCGGCAGCAAACGGCCCGGCGGCGGGATCGGTCTCGAACTCGGCGGCAAGCGTGGTCATATCGACCCCCTCGCCCACAATCCCCAGCGACGCCAGATCGGTTCCCGCGCCCAGACCGGCGGCGGCATCCGCGTCGGAAACGGCGATCACCGGGCGCTCGGGGCTGAACGGGACCAGCGGGTCGGCAACCGCGCCCAGTGCTGCGGCATCCGCCAGCTCGCCCATGGCGATGTCGTCCTCTTCCAGCCCGGTGGGCGCGGGTGCAATCGCGATTTCCGCATTGGGGGGAACCTCGACGCCGGCCGCGACCTCATTGACCGAAAGCCCGCCATTACGCGCCAACTCGCCCCCGGGATCGTCGGGCGCGGTCCGTGCCTCGCCCTGGGTCGCGCGGATCACCGGCACACCCGAGACGTCGCGGGCCACCAGCTTGTAGCCCCAGACGACCAGCCCGACCAGCAGCACGACCGAAACAAGCGCGCCGAGATAATGCGTCAGCCGCCCCAGCCGGGCACCCAGCGTTTCAGGACCGGCCCCGACATCACCGGCGGCGTCATCATACCAGCCGTCATCCCCGTCATAATCGTCATGGGCCTGATGCTGATAGGGATAGTGGCGCGCCTGACGCGGCGCGGAATCCACGAATCGGCTGGTGCCGAAATCGGTAACTGCCATACGATGCCTGCCTGCCGGTTATCCCGGCTGTTGATAACTGCCCGATACCGGCCAGGCACCTTGTGTCAGCGCATTTCCTTGGCCGGAGTCACCCCAAGAATACCAAGACCTGACGAAATGACAACGCCAACGGCACGCAGCAGCGCAATTTTTGCCGCAGTGGTCTCTGGATCGCCTTCCTGAACAAAGCGCAGGCTGACATCGTCATTGCCGCGATTCCAAAGCGCATGCAGCTCTCCGGCCAGATCATAGAGATAGAATGCGACCCGATGCGGCTCATGCGCCTGTGCCGCGGCCTCGACCAGGCGCGGCCATTCGGCCAGACGCGCGGCCAGCGACTGCTCGGCCCGGTGATCCAGCCGCGAGAGATCCGCCGCCGCCAGCGCCGCATCCGAGGTATCGACCCCCATCGCGGCCGCGCGCGCCAGCACGGAATGAACGCGGGCACTGGCATATTGCACATACCAGACCGGGTTATCCTTGGACTGTTCCAGCACGCGGGCGAAATCGAAATCAAGCGCCGCATCATTCTTGCGCGTCAGCATGTGAAAGCGGGTCACGTCGACGCCCGCCTGCTCGACCACATCGCGCAGGGTGACGAATGTGCCGGCGCGCTTGGACATCTTGAACGGCTCGCCGTCCTTGAACAGCCGCACCAGCTGGATCAGCTTGATATCCAAGGGCACCCGGCCGTTCGACAGCGCCTTTACCGCCGCCCCCATCCGCTTGACATAGCCGCCATGATCGGCGCCGAAAACGTCGATGAGCTGATCGAAACCACGGTCGATCTTGTCCCAGTGATAGGCGATATCCGGCGCGAAATAGGTCCATGACCCGTCCGATTTCTGAACGGCGCGGTCCTGATCATCGCCATGCGCGGTCGAGCGGAACAGCACCTGCTCGCGCGCCTCCCAATCGTCGGGCAGCTTGCCCTTGGGCGGCTCCAGCACGCCCTCATAGATCAGCCCGGCCGCGCGCAGCCGCTCGATCGCGGCCTCGATCCGGCCCGAGCCGTAAAGCGCCTTTTCGCTGGAATAGACATCCATTTCGATGTTCAGCAGCGCCAGATCCTCGCGGATCATCGCCATCATCGCGGCGGTGGCAAATTCGCGGATCTCGGCCAGCCATTCGGATTCGGGGCGGTCGATCAGGCCGGACCCGTATTTTTCCTTCAGCGCCTGCCCGACCGGGATCAGGTAATCGCCGGGATACA
>JAUNTL010000140.1 GCA_030538705.1 Paracoccus sp. (in: a-proteobacteria)
GGCTGGCCGGGCTGAACCCTTCGGGCGTGATCTGCGAGATCATGAACGAGGACGGGACCATGGCGCGCCTGCCTGATCTGGTCGCATTCGCCCAGAAACACGGGCTGAAGATCGGCACGATCAGCGATCTGATCGCCTATCGCCGCCGCCACGACAATCTGATCGCCGAGCGCGCGCAGCGCGCGGTCCATTCTGCCCATGGCGGCGAGTGGATGATGCGCGTTTTCGCCGATGAAACCCACGGCGCCGAACATATCGTGTTATCCAAGGGCGATCTTTGCGCGCCGGGGCCGGTGATGGTGCGGATGCACGCGCTCGACCCGCTGCATGACGTGCTGGGGATCGAACGCGCCCAGGCCGGTGATCTGCCGCAAGCGATGCGCATGATCGCGGATGAGGGGCGCGGTGTCGTCGTGCTGATCCGCGATCTGTCCAAGACGCTGCCTGCCGAGGGCGAGAGCAGCCCGCATACGCTGCGGCAATACGGGCTGGGCGCACAGATCCTGTCCGCGCTCGGGCTGAGCGAGCTGGTCTTGCTGACCAACTCGGCCCCGCTGCGGGTCGTCGGGCTGGAGGCTTACGGGCTGACGATCACCGCGACGCGTCCGATTACGGAAAGGTAAGGATATGGCCGGCATCACCTATACCCAGCTTTCGCTGCCGCAGATCACGCCCGCGCCGCGCGTGCTGATCGTTACCGCCCCCTATTACCGCGAGATCGCGGACGGGCTGATCGAGGGCGCGCGCTCTGTGCTGGACAAGGCCGGCGCGATCACCGACCAGATCGACGTCCCCGGCGCGCTGGAAATCCCGACGGCGATCGGCATGGCCGCGCGCAGCGGACGCTTTGACGGTTTTGTCGCGCTTGGCTGTGTTATCCGGGGCGAGACGACGCATTATGACACGGTCTGCACCGACAGCTCGCGCGGGCTGACGCTTCTGGGGCTGGACGGCCATGCCATCGGCAATGGCATTCTGACGGTCGAAAATATCGCCCAGGCCGAGGAACGTGCCGACCCCGCGCGGCAAAACAAGGGCGGCGGTGCGGCGGCGGCGGCGTTGCACCTGATCGCTATCGCGCGGCGTTACGGCCCGGCGCGCGACACCACATCCCCCACCGGCGGCGATCGCGACCCGATCCGTCTGGCAGGACGGCTTGAAGGACCGGCAGGCGCATGAGCAGCCCCAGCAACAACGAGACGCGCCGCGCGCGCAGCACCGCAGCCCGGCTTTATGCCGTCCAGGCCCTGTTTCAGATGGAGGCCGCCGGCCAGTCGGCCGAGCGTGTGCGCCGCGAGTTCGAGGACTGGCGCATCGGCGCAGAGATCGACGGCGAGCCATCGCCCGACGCGGATGCGCAGCTTTTTGCGCGCATTCTTGATGATGCCGTCACCTGGCAGGGCCGTATCGACCAGATGACCGACCGCGCCCTTGTCGCCCGCTGGCCGATCGACCGGATCGACCCGGTGCTGCGTGCCCTGTTTCGTGCCGCCGGTGCCGAACTGGTCGGCAAGGCCGCGCCGCCGCGCGTTGTCATCTCGCAATATGTCGGTATCGCGGGGGCGTTCTTCCCCGAGGGCCGTGAGACGAAATTCGTCAATGCGGTTCTGGATCATATGGCGCGCGAGACCTCGCCCGAGGATTTTGCCTGAGCCGGAGATCCGGCCGCGGCATCATCGCCCTTTCATAATTCCGGCGACATGCTAGATTCGGGCAGCTATCCTGCGGGGGTCATCATGCCACGGCTTGTCCGGCTTTATATCGTCAATGTCGCGATCGGTTTCGCGATTGCCCTGGTCTTTACCGGGGCGCTGATCATGCTTGACGTTGCCGGTCTGCGCCATCTGGTTCTGGCGGTCAGCGGGGGCTGGATCGCGGTGGTCATGCTGATCGTATTCAACACGATTCTCTTTGCCGGGGTGCAGTTCGCCATCGCGGTCATGGCGCTTGCCGATGATCAGGGCGGCCCGCGCGGCGGGCGGCTGGTCCCGGCTTTTTGGCGTGACCGGCGTTCCGGTCTGATCCGCGCGCCGGCCCGGTCTGCGACCCGGCGCTGATCCGGGCCGACAGCCCGCAGGGATGCATTGCGGGTTGATGCGGATCCGCAACCGGATTGATCCGTCTTTGTTGTAATATCGCCACATCATCTTTCACGACCTGATCGCTTTCATGTCATTTACGGCATGAAAATGGTCACATTCGTGAGAATGGTGGCGCAATGTCCGGGCGAAAAAAATTCCGATAACCGGATGAACTCAGAAATTTTTCTTTGACCGGCGCCGGATTTCGGCGGTTCTGGGGCGCCGGTTCCATCCACGAAGTTCACTATCTTGCGAGAAAGCCATTTCGGCCCGGATGGTGGAAACCCGGTCGGGCGGGGCCTAGTTGAAACCGTGGAAATGACGCGGCGACCGGCCGCTCATCAAAAATAAAGAACGAGGTAACGAACCATGAAAGCAGTTGCTCTTTTGGCTGGCGCGACCGCAATCGCCCTTTCGGTTCCGGCCTATGCGCAGACCGAATCTTCGACCGGCGCCGATGTGACCGGCGTGACGGCGGTCAACGAACGGATTGATGATATCCGCGACGCTGTGCGTGACGATTTCGCGCGCTCGGCCGACCGCGACCGTTTTGGCCCGCAGGATCGCCGTCAGGGCCTGTTCGGCGGTATCGCGCTGACCTATTCCGGCGCGACCGGCAATGATCAGAGCCAGGATTTCGCCCTCGCCGGGCGCATGTCCTATAATCAGGGACCGCTGGCGCAGTCGGTCGGTCTGGGGATCGAGTTTGGCGAGAACTCTGAAGGCAGCAAGGACAAGCAGCAGGTCTATGCGATCTATGATGCGCAGTATTACTTCAATGACCAGTTCTATGCCTTTGCCCTTGGCCGGATCAATCAGGATGGCATGGTTCAGGATCGGCTGAACCGCATGGCCGACGGCCAGCTGAGCGCCAGCGAGATCGCCGACCTTGAAGGCCAGAAAAAGCGTGATGCGTTCCTTGGCTTTGGTCCGGGTTACCGCGTGATCAACACCCCTGACACGACCTGGCGTGTGCAGGCCGGTGTGGGTGTGCGCTATACCCAGCAGGTCGATTTCGCCGCTGACAAGAACCTCAGCTCGGATACCGAGGTCGGCTATATCGCCTCGTCGCGCCTTTACCACCGCTTTAACGATGTGGTGTTCGTGACGAATGACACGGATTACATCACCTCCAGCTCGGCAGGGGATGAGATCACTAACGAACTGGGCCTGAACTATCGCATGTCGGACCAGCTCGCGACGCGTGTCTCGTATCGCACCGAATATCAGGAGCAGCGGGCAATCCGCACCAATAACCGGCTTGGTGTTTCGCTGGTTTACGGCTTCTGATCACCATCCCGATCTCTCTCAGTGGGGCGGCCTTTGGGCCGCCCTTTCTTCTGTGCTGCGCGCGGGGGGTATGAAAAAGGCCGCCCCCGCAAAGGGACGGCCTGTGGCGGGAACCGCAGCGACCGTGCGGCGCAGGTTTTCCCGAAAGCCTGGAGAACCAGGTGGGCACCGGGTAATGTGACCAGGGTCACAACAGAGCCAGCCCCCATCGAGAAATTATAGGCCAGTGGAAAAAATGGCCGTCACGCGAAGAGCAGAAGCCCGCCGGACCGCAGAGATAAGGCGGCCGGCGGTGTGTTTCAAGGGGCGGGCGCGGGGGCGGCGCCGTCGGGGATTGCCTTATGTTTCCGTTTTGTTCATCATGGCCTCATGATGAGTTCGGCCCCTTTCCCCGATGACGCGCGCCTGCCCCTTCAGCCGGGCTATCGGCTGGCGCGCGGGGCGGGGCGGCTGCTTCTTAGTCTGGGTCATGGTGTCATGACCGAATTCGTGCCGGCCCGCGGCCTGCGCGTTGATCTGATCTCGGTCGATCCAAAGGGCGAGATCTGGATTGTCGAATGCAAAAGCAGCCGCGCTGATTTTACCGCCGACCGCAAATGGCAATCCTATCTTGAATGGAGTGACCGTTACTTCTGGGCGGTGGATGGCGGTTTTCCCGATGATCTGCTGCCGCCGGATACCGGGCTGATCCGTGCGGATGCTTATGGCGCGGATATCATTCGCGATGCACCGCTGACCCGGATGGCGGCGGCGCGGCGCGCGCGTCTGATGCGCGAGATTGCGCGCTGCGCCTGCCAGAGGCTGCAACGCATCAATGATCCCGGGGTTGTGGGCGGGGCGGGTCATCCGCGCCCGTAACCCATATCACAGCGGGCGAGGCGGGCGATTTGCCCGCCATGTCCGGCCGTTCCGGGGTATCCGGCCGCGGCAATGCGGATCTCGGGGCTTTGTGGCTTAGCGCCGGGGTTTGCCCTTGCCTTTGCCGCCACTCCCGAGCGCGCGGGCGACCTCGACCGCTGACAGCAGCTCTTCTGCGATCTCGGCGGCCTCGTCGGGATCAAAGTCCAGCGGCAGGTCGATACCCTCGCCTTCGATATAGATACGGACCATCCCCTGATCGGTTGGGCCAATCTGAAGATTCGCGGCAATATCGCTCGGGCTGTTGATACTCATGGGTTCTTCCTTTTTTCCGTTCCTAGCGCGGGCAGGATTTTGCGGCAAGTCCGGCGATGCATCCCCTTGCATCCTGCGCGCGGGGGCGCTAAACGACGCGAACCGTGCCGCCTTAGCTCAGTTGGTTAGAGCGCTGGATTGTGGATCCAGAGGTCCCCCGTTCGAGCCGGGGAGGCGGTACCATCCCCAGAACAAATGATAAGACTGTGGAATAATTTCGGAAAATCCGCGCCCGTGGTGGAACGGCGCGGGGGCACAGGCGTTTCTTGGCTGAAGCCGAAACGCAAAGGAGTGCTCCAGATGGCCAATCGTGATTATTCCGCCGAAGACCTCAAGGCCGACGCCAAAGCCGCGGCCAAGGATGTCAAGGACGAGGTCCGGTCCACCGCCGAACAGGTCCGTGCCAAAGGTGAGGAACTGGCCGGGCGCGCGCAGGAAGCCGCGCATCACGCCCGTGAAAAGGCTGAAGAATATGCCGGGACGGCGCGTGATCTCGGCCGGGAATATGCGGATGTCGCCCGCGATGAGGCCAGGCGCCTTTACCGCGAGGGCAAGCAGCATGCCGCAGAGGCCGCCCATCACGCCGAGGAATATTATGACGAACTGTCCGAGGCCGTTCGCCGCCATCCGGCGCAGGCACTTGGCATCGCGGCCGGTGTCGGCTTTCTGATCGGCCTTCTGATCGCGCGCCGCTGATCCGATGTTCGATTATGTCAACAAGCTGCAACTGGCGCTTGGCGACAAGGCGCGGCGGACCTCGCTCAAGGCCGGTGCCGGGGTCGTCGCGCTGATCGGGGTCGGCTTTCTGCTGGCCGCTCTGTGGAGCTGGCTCGCCTGGAACCTTGATCTGGGTCCGGCCATGGCCTCGCTGATGATCGGCGGCGCATTCGCCGTGATCGGGCTGGGGTTATGGGCGATGTCACGGGCCGAGCGCCATGCGATGCCGGCCACCGAAGAGCTGCGCCGCGAGGTCGAGGCGCGGCTGTCGCTGGCCACGGATGCAGCGCTCGACAAGGCGCGATTCAAGGCCGAGGAGACTTTGGACAGCGCACAGGAGCGCGTGGTCTCGCTGATCCATTCGGTCGAGGATCGCGCGCGGGGTTTTGTCGGCGATGCCGAGGCCAGGGTTTACGGCTTTGCCAACCGCGCCGGAGGTGTTGCCGGCAGCGCTGCGCGCAGCGTCGGGCTGACCGAAGAGCGGCTGAGGGGTGCACGTGATGGCCTTGACCGGGCCGCCCGTTCGCGCGCGGCACCGGGGGTCGGTCTGTTGGGTGCCTTTGCCGTCGGTCTGGCCATCGCAGGGGCGATCAGCCGGCGGGGCAGCAGCCGGGATAATGATGATCCCGAC
>JAUNTL010000141.1 GCA_030538705.1 Paracoccus sp. (in: a-proteobacteria)
GCGCGATGGCGGCGGGGCTGATGCTGCCGCTGGCCGTCGCGCGGGCATGGGCGCGGCGGGGGCGCCCCGATGCCTGACGCCCGCATCGCCTTTGCGCTGGCGGTGGTGCTGACCGGCATCCTCGCCGGGGCGGCGGGCGGTTGTCTGGCGCTGATGCTGCATCTGATCCAGCATCTTGCCTATGGTTATGCGCTGTCCGATCTGTTCGGCGACGAGAGTTTTCTGGACGGCGTTCGTGCCGCCACCCCGGCGCGCAGGCTGGCGGCGCTGATCCTGTGCGGCGCGGTTGCGGGTCTTGGCTGGTGGCTGGTTTACCGTTTCGGCCGCCCGCTGCGGTCCATCGCGCAGGCGGTGGATGACCCGTCCCGCCCGATGCCCCCCGGTCCGACCGTGGCGCACGGGTTTCTGCAAATCTCGACGGTCGCCCTTGGCTCGCCCCTTGGTCGCGAGGTCGCCCCGCGCGAGGTCGGGGCGCTGATCGCGGGCGGGCTGGCCCGCCGCCTGCGCCTGACGCCGGACGACATCCGCACCGTCATCGCCTGCGGTGCGGGTGCGGGGCTGGCGGCGGTCTATAACGTGCCGCTGGGCGCGGCCCTGTTCGTGCTGGAGGTTTTGCTGCGCAGCCTGACCCCCCGCCACGCGCTTGCGGCGCTGAGTGCCTGCACCATCGGGGCCTATGTCGCGTGGGCGGCGCTGGGCGATGCCGTCGCCTATCGCATTCCGGCGCTGGCGATGGACGCTTCGCTGGTGATCTGGGCGGTGCTGTGCGGCCCGGTTTTCGGGCTGGCGGGGCTGGGCTATGCGCGGCTGACCGGAGCGGCGCGCAAGGCCGGGCTGCGCGACTGGCGGATGATCCCGGCCTGTCTGGCGGTTTTCGTGGGTATCGGCCTGACTGCCGTGGCCGTGCCAGAAGTGCTGGGCAACGGCCACGGCCCGATCCAGTTGGGGCTGGAGGGCGGCATCACCCCCGCATTGGCACTGCTGCTGATCGTGCTAAAGCTGGTCGCGACCACAGCCGTTCTGCGCGCGGGCGCCGAGGGCGGGCTGATGACGCCCGGCATGACCATCGGCGCGCTGACGGCGCTGATCCTTGGCGCGGGCTGGGTGGCGCTGACCGGGCTGGCGATCACGCCGGGGTCATTCGCGCTGATCGGGGCTGCGGCGCTGCTGTCGGTGTCGATGAAGATGCCGCTGACGGCGGTGATCCTGACGATGGAGTTCACGCGCGCAAGCACGGATTTTCTGGTGCCGCTGGCATTGGCCGTGGCCGGGGCCTGCGCAGCCGCAGCCGCTGCGCAGGCGATGCTGGCGCGGCGGGGATAGCGGGGCGCGCGCCCCCCTCTTTCGGGGGGGCGTCGGCAGGGCGCGCGTGTTACGCCTCAGGGGGCGCTATCGGCAGGGATAAGTGCGCCGTCGCGCAGATGAAAGCGCAGACCGCCTGCCTCGGGGTAGGGCACGTGGCCCGCTTCCTGTCCGGTCGCCAGATCAATGATCGTGACCACCAGCCCGTCAGGGGCCTCGCGCCGGACAAGCAGATGGGTTTCGTCCACATCAAAGAACGGCAGGTCGATCTCGAACACGGCATCGGTGCCAAAGCTGCGCCCGGTCTGATAATCCGTCACCAGATAGCGTCCGTCTTCGGCCACCGACAGACCATAGCGCCCCGAGGGCGAGGCGATGATCGCCGTCGGGACCGCTGCTATCGCGTCGCCGTCCCACTGGCCCGCACCCAGCGGCAGAACGCTGAGCGCCACCCCGTCCAGCGAGGGCGCAAACAGCCGCAGCCCGTCGCAGGACAGCCATGCGCCTTGCGCGACGGTTTCTAGAAAATGCGGCTCGGCCATGAAATCCACATCATATAGCGGGGCGAGGGCATGGGTTTCGCGCAGGCGCAGGCTTTCGGCGTCCAGAACCGTCACCATCCCGTCCGCCGCGATAAAGCCAAACGCGGACAGGCAATCGGTGCGCCCCGCGCCCGGCAGAAACCGCATCCCGGACAGGCGCTGGCGCAGGTTGCCCTGGCTGTCCAGCACCTCGGCATCGGGACCGGATTGCCGGATGGTGCAGCCACCGCCGCAAGCGGTCCAGACATCGCGCGGGGCCGCGCAGTCGGCCGCGCCACCCGACCGGGCGGACGGGTCGCAGGCGGCATTTTCGGACAGGGCCGGGGCAGGGGACATCAGAAACGCTCCGATGATGAGGGCGGCGGCGATTGGCCGGATGGTGGTGGCGGTCACGGGGGCGGCGGCTGATAGGTGCCGGGGTGCAGACGTTCCGCGATCTGGGCGGTGGTCAGGGCGGTTTTGGGTTCGACGACGCTGGTCCATGCCTGTCCTTTCAGTCTGAAACGTCCGTCTTTTGCACCCTCGGTGCCGCCATTGTAATAGACATGGCGACCGCGATCACCATTCGGTCCGTTTCGTTCGTTTTCGACGGCGGAATAGGTTCGGCGTGTATTTTTTCTGACCCGCGCGTTCAGCCGCTCCAATGTTGGGCCTCGCGGTGCGATGACGCCGTCGGGCCTGGTGGACTGAAAGGCGCGGATTGCCCGGATGGTGGGGTCGTTCGGATCGGCGCTGTTGATCGCCGCACCGGGTTGCCCCGAATAATGGCCGGTGCGGATCAGCGCCTCCTGCACGCCGCGCACATCGGCGGGCGCATTCGTGCCATTCGCACCGACCGATCCGGTCAGCTCCAGCGTGCCGTAAACCGAATCGGTGCTGGCCAGCGTGCCGTTGGGGTCGTTCATGATCAGCCATTCGGCCTGCCCGTCATGTTTCACCACCGCACCGATGACGATCATCACATGACCATCCGTCGCATAGGTCGAGGTCACGACCGGAATGCCGCGCGCCACCAGCCCCGTCAAAGCGGTCGCATAGGCGCTGGGGATATTTTCGGTGCCCGAGGCAGAGGCAGGGCCGTTGCCGACGGTAAAGCTGCCTTCTGCCGACGCCTCGGCCAGTTCGGACATCGCGCTGCGCAGATTGCCCCAGTCCTGCCAGTGACGTGGGAATGTGCTTACGTCAAAGGCCCTCCGGTTGCGCTCATAGGTCCGCATCATCACATCCAGCCGGTCCATGTTCTGCCGCCGCTCGGTGCCGTTCGCGGCGGTCGTGACCTTTTGAATACCCCAGTAACGCGCCTGCATCTCGGCCGAACTGGGCATACACAGGATGGTGCCGCTTTGTGCGACGCCGTTCACCGTCTCGCTGCTGTCGTTCTGGTTGCGGTAGGGCACATCCAGCGAGAGGGTGGCCAGCCTGACCGAGACCTGCACCTCGGCGGCGCCCTGTTCGGGCACCCGGACCAGATCGGCCCCCGCATAGCTGTCGATGAAATCCTTGTCGCCGGGAAAGCCGCCCTCGCCCGAGCCGAACACATCCTGCACCTTCTCGATGAAATTGCGTGCCTGCCCACCCTGCGCGCGTCTGGCCGGGATGTTGATGCCGGTGATCTCGATGGTAAATTCCTCGATTTTGACGCGCGCATTCAGGTTTCCATAGATCGCCTTGAGGCGCATCTGCCCGTCGCAGGCCGAGACGGCGCCCCGAACCTGTCCGCTTTGGTTGCTGCGACCGACCGATTTTCCGTCAACCTCGATCAGCACGCCGCTGACGGGCACGTTTCCGGCGCGGGTGGTCACGGTGACGGCAAGTGTGACCGGACAGGCAACGCTGTCGGCACCCACCGGCTGACCCGAGGCCGCCCCCACCTGCCCGGCGATGCGCCCCGGATCAGAGCCGCCGCCCGGAACGACAACGCGCCCCGTGTCCGCTGTGCCCCCTGTGCCCGCCGCGCCGCCTGTGCCCCGCACGAGCCTGATGATCCGATCCAGAAGGCGGCGCAGTGCCGCGATGATGCCGGTGTCTTGCGGTGTCGTGGTGTCAGCCATGTCTGCCCTCGCCCTCCAGGCCATCGCCCTGCTGCGTCGCCGCCCCGTCCCATATCACCCGGATCACCCGCGCCGCCGCCCGTGATCTGGCCTCGTCCCCGGCCTGCTGGTCGGCAAAGGCATCAATCAGACCGGTATAGCGCGGGTCACGAAAAAAGAACGCGCCCAGATGCAGCGACAGCACCGCGAAAAGGGCCGCGACATCATCCGGCATCTGCCGGCGCGTGATGTTGTCCAGAACCAGATCCGCGAAAGCCTCCAGATCCCGTGGCGGCACGATGGCCGTGCGGTCGGGCCATGCCGCGTGCAGCAGCGCGAGCAACGGCGCCCGCCCGGCCACGCCGCCCCGTTCGGCAGCCTCCAGACAGGCTGACAGCGCAACATCCGGCATCTGGCATTCCAGCACGGCCATCTGGCACCACTGGGCGGCAAAAGGGCCGAGCGCGCCGGTATCGGGCACATGGGTCAGTTGGCCTTGCCCGTCCAGCCACCCGGCCCGGTCGAGATGGTGGCGAAAAAGCGGGTTCCATTCCAGCCCGATCCCGCAGCGCACGGCAAGGGCAGCATAGTCCAGGTGCTGATTGCGCCGGCGGATGCCCAGCCGTTGCGCATGGTCCAGACAGGCGCGCGCCAGATCGCGGCGCGTCGTGGCGTCGGCCAGCATGGGGTCGTCCGCGAATACGGTGGCCAGAAAGGTGCTCGCCTCGTCCAGATAGTCCTCGATCAGATGATCGCGCAGCCGGTTGCGCGCATCGTGCGACAGGATGTCGTCCAGCTTCATACCGCCTCCGCCATAGGCCAGGGCAGGGCCGGGGGCTGCCGCGTGAACAGGATGCACTGCGCCCTGTCCGGGACCGGGGCCAGCACGCTGAGGCAGGGCGCAAAAAAGCGTTTCGCGCCCGGCAGATGCGCGCTTTCGTGCAGCATGACCAGCGATTGCGCCTCCCAGAACCGAAAGAACAGCCACCGCTGTTGCCCGTCACGAATGCGGGTGAATCGGCGGAAATGACGCCACAACGCATCAAGCCCCAGATCCGAGCGCACGAACATCGCCGCCGCCGCGGGCCAGAGGCCAAAATACGGCTTGTCCGTGAACAGCCGCCGCGTCAGCCGCGCCTCGGGCGTCAACGCGACCAGCCACGGCGCGACATGGCCCCATTCCTGCTGCGCGGCGCCACGAAACAGGCACAGATGCGGCAGCCCGCCGTTCTCCAGTTCTTCGGGCAGGTTGGCGATCTTGGCCGCGTCCAGAACGGCGTAGGTTCCCGGCGCGGCCGGATCTGCGGTGCCGTCCGGTGATGCGTCAGGCTGAGGCTGCGGGCCGAACAACGCGTCCATCAGCGCAGGCGGCACGGATTGTCTGGGCAGCACAGCCGGTTGATGATCCAGAGGGATGACATCCGCGATCACCCGCATATCCATCGCCGAAGGCCCGTCCCCGCTGCCTGCCTCGGGCATGGCGGCGCGCGGCATCAACCACAGATCGGTCGATTGCGAAAGGGGCATGGGCGGATGACCCTCCGGGGTTCGCAGCATGACACAGGCGTCGGTCGGCTATCATTGTCTTGCCCGCAAACTAGCGCATCCGGCCCCCGCCCGCGACCTGATTTCCAGTCGCGAAATAGCATGTTTTGACTGTTGATCCGTGATGCGGCAATCACGGGTGGTAACCGCGCCGCGCCTCTCACCGGGGGCGGGTGACGGGGCGCCGGCGTGACGCATTCAGGCGCCTTGCGGACGGGTATCACGGGCGGCGGCGTCCGTGGCGGGCAAAAGGCGGAACCGAGCTGCGCCGCTGAATATCAATGCTTCGGGGATTGTGGCGGAGAGGGTGGGATTCGAACCCACGGAACCCTTGCAGGCTCAACGGTTTTCGAGACCGCCCCGTTCGACCACTCCGGCACCTCTCCGCGCTTTGGGTGGTAGGCGGGGGATTTAGACGAGGCTATCATCCGGCGCAAGGGGCATGA
>JAUNTL010000142.1 GCA_030538705.1 Paracoccus sp. (in: a-proteobacteria)
GCCACACCGTGCGCGGCGAATATGTGAAAGGCGGCGGCGTGCCCTGTCTGGTGGCGGTCCATCAGGACGCCTCGGGCAAGGCGCTGGATCTGGGTCTGTCCTATTGCAGCGCCATCGGCGGCGGGCGTTCGGGCATCATCGAGACCGACTTCCGCGAGGAATGCGAGACCGACCTGTTCGGCGAACAGGCGGTGCTGTGCGGCGGTCTGGTCGAGCTGATCCGCATGGGCTTTGAAACCCTGGTCGAGGCCGGATATGAGCCGGAAATGGCCTATTTCGAGTGCCTGCACGAGGTCAAGCTGATCGTGGACCTGATCTATGAAGGCGGCATCGCCAACATGAACTACTCGATCAGCAACACGGCGGAATATGGCGAATATGTCAGCGGCCCGCGCATCCTGCCTTACGAGGAAACCAAGGCCCGGATGAAGGCGGTGCTGACCGACATCCAGAACGGCAAATTCGTGCGTGATTTCATGCAGGAAAACGCCGTCGGCCAGCCGTTCTTCAAGGCCACCCGCCGCATCAATGACGAACATCAGATCGAACAGGTCGGCGCCAAGCTGCGCGAGATGATGCCCTGGATTTCCAAGGGCAAGATGGTGGATAAGGCGCGGAACTGATCCGCACCGACCACCGGGAACGGGGCGCCTTCGGGCGCCCCTTCTATTTGCGCCGCAAGGCCCGCCCGTCGATCACCACCAGCCCCAGACCGATCAATGCCATTCCCGCCATATGGCGCAGCATCAGAACCTCATTCAGAAAAACCGTGCCCAAAAGGATCGCGCTGACCGGGATCAGCAATGTCACCAGCAGCAGATTGGTTGCCCCCGCCGTTGCCAGAATGCGGAAATACAACAGATAGGCCAGAGCGGTCGACAGCACCGCCACACCGGCCAGTGCCGCGATCGTCCCGGCCCCCGGCACAGGCAGTAGCCACGGCCGGTCGGCCAGTGCCGCCAGCACCATCAGCACCAGCGCCGAGGCCGTGATCTGTCCCGTGGCCACCGCCATCGGCGCCACCCCCAACCTCCGAAAGCGACGGCCGTATATCCCTGCCAGAGCATAGGAAAACGCGCCGCCCAGACACAGCAGATATGCCCCCGTCTGCCCGCCCGCGCCTTGCAGCACCATCGGTCCGATCATCACCACAACCCCGCAAAACCCGATTGCCGCACCCGTCAGCCGGGCGGGGGTCAGCCGCTCGTCCGGGGTCAGGTAATGGGCCAGCATCACGCCAAACAGCGGCGTCGCCGCATTCAGGATCGAGGCCACGCCCGAGGCCAGATATTGCTGCCCCGCCACGATCAGGGAAAACGGGATAACGTTGTTCAGCAACCCCATGCCCAGAAACGCGGCCCATATGCGCCATCCGCGCGCCATCCGCAGACCGCAGACGCGCATTGCCAGCCACAACACCGCCGCCGCCATCACAACCCTTGCCGCGACCACAGTCATCACCGGCAGCTCGCGCAGCGCGATATCATTGAAAAAGAACGACCCGCCCCACAAGACAGACAGGACCAGCAGCATCGACCACTCCGCCGGGGTCATGGCCCTTGTGGCCGGCGGCGGGGCTGCGGGGGTGGACCGGGTGTCATTCATGGCCGCTCTCCGTCTCGGGCGCATGCGGGAACCGCGACAGGGCCGCGCATGATGTTCCGGTCATCCTTTGCCCTCATCTCTTACAGGCCCGCAAACCGCGCGATATCATCATGCGGCAATCCCGGATGCCGCGCCCGCCGCTCTCCGTCTCGGGCGCCTGCGGGAGTCGCGACAGGGGCGCGCGTGATGTTCCGGTCATCCTTTGCCCTCATCTCTTACAGGCCCGCAAACTGCGCGATATCATCATGCGGCAATCCCGGACGGGTGTCTGCACGCCAGCGCGCGGGTCTGCCTATGCCCTAACATTGCCGGCGACAGCCGGCGAACACGAACCGGGCGCGGCATCCGCCCCGCCGCCGCGCCATGCTGACAATCCCCGCGCGGCATATTACAGCGAAATCACCGGCCTGCCTCGCACGGAGCATCAACGCATGGCGCAACAGAACAACCTCGTCACCGCACCGATTGCCACGACATTGCTGGCATTCGCGCTGCCGACGCTGGCCTCCTCGATGCTGCAATCGGCCAATGGCTCCATCGACACGATCTGGGTCGGGCAGCTTTTGGGCGAAGAGGCGGTCGCGGCCACCACCAACGGCAATCTGGTCATGTTCCTTATGACGGCCTTTGTCTTTGGCTTTGGCATGGCGGCGACGATCCTCGTCGGACAGTCCTGGGGGCGCGGCGATATCGCGGGTGCGCGCCGGGTCGTGGGAACGGCCGTCGGCACATTCCTGCCGCTGGCGGTCGTGCTGGCACTCGGTGGCTGGTTTCTGGCCCCTGATGTGCTGTCGCTGCTGGGCACCGATCCCGCGATCACCCATCTGGCACGGGATTTCCTGCGCCTGACCTTTATCGCCCTGCCGGCAATCCTGATGATGACGCTGCTGATGATGGTTCTGCGCGGCAGCGGGGATGCCATCACGCCGCTGATATTCATGGTGCTGGCGACGGTGATCGGGGCGGCGCTGAACCCGGTTCTGATCCTCGGGCTGGGACCGGCGCCGCGTCTGGGGATCGGCGGCTCGGCGCTGTCGCTGGGGATCGCTAACTATGTCGCGCTGGCGGCCATGGTGGCGTGGATCTATGCACGCGACCTGCCGTTGCGGCTGCGCGGGGCAGAGCTGCGGCTGTTGCGGCCCGATCCCGAAATCCTGATGCTGATGCTGCGCAAGGGCCTGCCGATGGGGGCGCAGATGATCGTCGTCTCGGGCTCGATGCTGGCGATGATGCGGCTGGTCAACCGTGAGGGGGTCGACACCACCGCCGCCTTTGGCGCGACCCAGCAGCTCTGGACCTATGTGCAGATGCCGGCGATGGCCCTGGGTGCCGCGGTCAGCGCGATGGCGGCGCAGAATATTGGCGCCGGCCGCTGGGACCGGGTCGGGCAGATCACGCGTATTGGCATTCTCTACAGCCTTGCGCTGACAGGCGCGCTGGTGGCGCTGCTGCTGGCGGCGGATCATGCGGCCATGCGGATATTTCTTGCCGACAGCGCCGAGGCGGTGCGGATCGGCGGGCATATCGCCTGGCTGGCGACCTGGGGGTTCATTCCATTTGGCGTGACGATGGTGCTGTTCGCGACGATCCGCGCCAATGGTCAGGTGATCTGGCCGCTGATCATCCTGTTCGTGTCGATGTTCCCGGTCCGGCTGGGATTTGCCTATGGGCTGGGGGGCGTGCTGGGCGCTGATGCCATCTGGCTGAGCTTTCCGGCCGGAATGGTCGCGACACTGATCATGGCCGCGATCCTTTATCGCCGGGGCAACTGGCGGTCCGAGAATGACATGCATATCAGCGGCGATGCCCCGCCTGACAGCCAGCCGGCCGCAGCCGGGCTGTATAGCGAGGCCTGCCCGCCCGCCTCGCCCCGCGCCGGGCATGCGCCACATTCACCCTGAGCCGGCACAGATGCCCGGCGCCAGGGGCCATGCACTTGCTGCACAGGCGTCAGAGGCACCGGCGGGCGGGACGGCGCGCCGCATCATCTGCGGCCGGTCCCTATTGCTCGATCAGGTCCAGCACGCCCGGCACCACACGCAGACGCTGGCGGGCCGCCGGGCCGACAGGCGCACGTTCGTCGATCTGAAGATCATAAAGATCCTCGCCCTGATGCAGCCGCAGGATCAGCCGGCCGCGCCGGCCCGCGTCGCCCGCCAGCCCCGCCAGCGTTGATTGCAGTGCAGCGATATCGACGTCATTGGCCGCCTCCAGCACCAGTTCGGCCGGGCCGACATTGGCGACCGCGCGTTCCAGCGGCTGGACCGAGCGGGCCAGCATCTTGACCTCATCGCCCTGCGGCTCGACCTGCACCTGCATCACCACGCTGGCACCGGGTTCAAGATATTCGCGCCCGGCCTCCAGCACTTCGGAGAACAGCACGACCTCGTAAAGCCCGGTCGGATCCGAGGCAGAGAGAAAGGCAAAACGGTTGCCCTTGGCGGATTTCTTTTCCTGCCGTGACGACACCGTGCCGGCGATATAGGTCACCAGAGGGCCAGAGGCCGCGGCCGCGCGGATCTCGGCCAGCGTGCTGACCTCGATGCGGCGCAGCGCCGGCAGATAGTCGTCGATCGGATGACCCGACAGGTAAAAGCCGATCGCCTGATGCTCTTGTCCCAGCCGCTCGGCCGGCAGCCAGACCGGCGCCAGCACTGGCCGCGGCGGGGGCAGATCCTCGCCACCGCCAAAGAGCGAGGACTGACTGGACGCGGCCTGATCGTGGCTGGCGGCCGAGAATGCGACATGCCCATCCAGCCCGGCCAGCACGCGGGCACGGTTGTCATCCAGCGCATCAAAGGCGCCAGCACGGGCCATCATTTCCAGCGCACGCTTGCCGATGCGGCGCAGATCAACGCGCCGGGCGAAATCAACCATATCGGCGAAGGGCGTATCGCCGCGCGCCGCGACGATGGTGCGCATCGCGTCAACGCCAACGCCCTTCAGCGCGCCCAGAGCATAATGGATACAGCCACGGGCCACGGTGAAGGTCTCGCCCGAACGGTTGACGCAGGGGGGAACGACCTCGATCCCCATACGGTCGACCTCGCGCTTATAGACCGCCAGCTTGTCGGTCAGGTGGATATCGCAGTTCATCACCGCCGCCATGAACTCGACCGGGTGATTGGCCTTGAGCCAGGCGGTCTGATAGCTGACCACCGCATAGGCCGCCGCATGCGATTTGTTGAAACCGTAATTGGCGAACTTTTCCAGCAGGTCGAACACCTCGCCGGCCTTTTTTGCGTCGACCCCTTGCGCGACAGAGCCATCGACGAATTTCGGCCGCTCCTTGGCCATTTCCTCGGCGATCTTCTTGCCCATGGCGCGGCGCAGCAGGTCGGCACCGCCGAGGCTGTAGCCCGCCATGACCTGCGCAATCTGCATCACCTGCTCCTGATAGACGATGATGCCCTGCGTCTCGGACAGAATGTGATCAATCGAGGGGTGAATGGATTCGAGATCCTTCAGCCCGTTCTTGACCTCGCAATAGGTCGGGATGTTCTCCATCGGGCCGGGCCGATACAGCGCGACAAGCGCGACAATATCCTCGATACAGGTCGGCTTCATGCGCCGCAGCGCATCCATCATGCCCGAACTTTCGACCTGAAACACCGCGACCGTGCGGGCCGAGGCGAACAGATCGTAACTGGCCTTGTCGTCGAGCGGAATCGCGTTGATCTGGTCGACGGCCTCGGACGGCGGATCATAAAGGTGGCGGCCGTCAGACCCGATATGCAGATGCCGGCCCGATCCCCGGATCAGATCGACGGCATTCTGGATCACGGTCAGCGTCTTGAGGCCGAGAAAGTCGAACTTGACCAGACCGGCCTGCTCGACCCATTTCATGTTGAACTGCGTCGCCGGCATGTCAGACGCCGGATCGCGGTAAAGCGGCACCAGCCGGTCCAGCGGCCGGTCCCCGATCACCACACCCGCCGCATGGGTCGAGGCATTGCGGTAAAGCCCCTCGACGCGGGCGGCATAATCCAGCAGCCGGGCGACGACCTCTTCGCCATCGCGGGCCTCGCGCAGACGCGGCTCATCCGCGATGGCCTTGGTGATTGAAACCGGCTTGACGCCTTCGACCGGGATCATCTTGGACAGCCGGTCCACCTGACCAAAGGGCAGTTGCAGCA
>JAUNTL010000143.1:0-2455 GCA_030538705.1 Paracoccus sp. (in: a-proteobacteria)
CGGCCTGCCGGGCGGAGCCGCGGGATGGCAGGCCATGTCCGTCTCGCGCGCGGGCACGGTCTATGATCTGGCCCGCCAGTCGCTGCCCGGCGGGCTGCTGCAACCGGGCGATCAGGTGGTCATCCCGCAGGCGGTCCCCCACAGCTGTCAGGGCGAGATTGATCAGGTCGCGGCCGGGCTGGCGGCCGCGCCGCGCGCCGCATCGGCCCAGGGCGCCGGGGCACAGGCCGCGGCCGCCGCCGCCCCGGCCGCCGCCGTGACGGCATCCGCCAGTTGCTCGACCACGGTGGTCTTTGTGCTTGATCCCGGCCATGGCGGCCGGGCCGCGCGCAGCAACTTTGCCGAGGCCGCGCGGCGCAAACCCTATGACGATGCGCTTGCCGCCGGGACGATCACGCAAGCCGACCATGACCGCATGTTCGACGTCGCCGGGTCATATTTCAACAATGCCATCGGCGCGATCAGCAATATCATGGAAAAGACCATGACCCATCGCCTGATGCCGCTGATCGAGCAAAAGATAAATGCCAGAAAAGACGATATCATCCGCCGCGATCCGCATCTGGACGATATCGAGGTTCATCTGACCAAAACCGATGAAATGGTCAACATGACCGGTGCCGACCGGGCCGCGGTTGCGCGCGACAAAGAGGCGGATTTCTTTCTGTGCTGCCATTTCAACGCCCAGACGCTGACCATTGGGGGGGATGGTATCTTCGTCAATCTGGACATCACACGGGTTGCCGGGGTGGTCGACAAAGGCCACAGCTATAACATCTCGCAGACGGCCGGCCATCTCGGCGGCACCTATCCCAAGACGGCAATAACGCGCAATGCGTCGCGCGGACCGCTGATCCTGCACTCGAATAACAAGCAGATGCCCAGCGATGTGCTGTCAAAGATCACCGTCGTCGGCGGCGCCGTGGCGAGCGATCTGGCCGCCGCCATCCAAAGCGCCGAGAACTCGGCACGGCCGGTTACGGATGGCGGGATACGCGCGCAAGGTCTGGCCAATGTCAGCCCGGTCAACCTCGGCATGACGACCGGGCACCGCAAGATCGTGCCGATCTATCTTGAGGCGGATTTCATCAATGTCGAATCGGGCGACCGGCTGTGGAATACCGCCGCCTATAACGCCAACCTGCCGACCGCACATGCGCGCTGGAACATCCCGCCCGAACCTGCGGCCACCGATGCAAAGGCTGCGTGGAGACAGACCCACCTGCACCGCGAGATGCCGCCCCTGCCGGCCGGTCACGATATGTTCGACAAGGCCGCCGACACGATCGCGGCGACGCTTCTGGCCAATATGAATCACAGGATCTGTTAAGATGCGCCTGGCCCTGATGCTGACCGTTTCCCTGTCCGCCCTGCCCGGCCCCTTGCTGGCGGGTGAGAGCTGCGCCGATACGCTGGCACAAATGGACCATGTATTTTCAGGCATGTTCCTGCGCGAGGCCGACAGCGTGATCGTGGTCAACAGCTTTCCGCTTTTTGCCTCCAAAGAGCGGCTCGTCTATGTATCCTGCCTCGTGGCCGAGGATGAGGCGAGTTCCCCCTGTGCCCTGAGCGTGATGGAGCGGCATGGCAGCCTGCTGCGCCCGGCGGCGCGCTTTGGCCTCGCCGGCTGCGCTGAAACCGACGGCTGGTCCCCGGATTGCCCCGATTTTACCGCCGAGGGCTTTACCCAGGGCAATGCCTCAAAACTGGCCGGCGGGCTGCGTGCGGATGCCGCAAGGATCTGCGCGCCATTCGAAACCCGCCCCGTGGCCCGGCTGGTCCCCGTCCCGACCGGCGACGCACCCCCTGCCGGGCTGGACACGGGCACCTTTTTCGAGATCACGCCGACCTGCGCCGGCCTCGCGCCGGCGGCGCGGGCTGGCTGCGCGGCCCTGCCTGAAACGCCGGACCAGCCCGCCGCAGGGTTCTTTGCGGCCCGCAGCGGCGGGGGGGAAATTGTCTGCGCTGTCACAGCCGAGGGCGAAATCTCCGTCTGCGGCGACGGCTGAGCCGCGACCATCCGGCAAGGCGGCAAGGCCCGGACCACCCGCCCCCAAGGCTGCGCGGGATGGCATGGGTCCGTAACATGCGCCTGTCCCGCCCCGGCGGGCAAGGCAGGGTTTGGGAAGGACGACACAGGCGCACCATACATCCCGGCCCGTCGCCCCCGGACGCACGGCCCGTCAGAGCCTCATCCGGTGAGGACAGAACCTGTTCAAAGATGATCCGGCGTTATCAGCGTCATATTCATGCGCCGCCCGGTGCCGGACTCGCGGGCCGCAGAAAAAGACGACGGCCGAGGCGCCGCCGCAGGTAAGGGCGCCGATCCGCCGCCACCGCTTGCCCGGCCGATGCCGTCCACAGCCATTTGCACCGCATCTGTGTCACCCGCCCGAGGCGACGGGCGATCTCTTGGCCGGACCTTCACGACCGGCCCAAAGCCTGCGCGTCCGCG
>JAUNTL010000143.1:2555-5623 GCA_030538705.1 Paracoccus sp. (in: a-proteobacteria)
CCATCGCCTCACGGACTCTCGGGCGACAGAAAAAGACGATGGCCGAGGTGCCGCCACAAGCAAGGGCGCCGATCCGCCGCCATCCGCTTGCCCGGCCGATGCCGTTCACAGCCATTTGCACCGCATCTGTATCACCCGCCCACGGATCGGGCGATCTCTTGACCGGACCTTCATGACCGGCCCAAAGCCTGCGCGTCCGCGCCATCGCCTCACGGACTCTCGGGCGACAGAAAAAGACGATGGCCGAGGTGCCGCCCCAAGCAAGGGCACCGATCCGCCGCCATCCGCTTGCCCGGCCGATGCCGTCCACAGCCGCTTGCACCGCATCTGTGTCACCCGCCCACGGATCGGGCGATCTCTTGACCGGACCTTCATGACCGGCCCGCAGCCTGTGCGTCCGCGTCATCGCCTCACCGGCTGACCGGGCCGCAGAGGGCCGATTCAGAATGGGCATCACTGCCCCGCGGGGCAAATACAGCGGTTCCGGCCACTCACCCCCGCGCAAGGGCGGCGTCAGCGTCATGGCCACCGTGGCCGCAGAAATATGATAAATCAGGATTTTTCTGGTGCTGCCGGAGAGATTTGAACTCTCGACCTCTCCCTTACCAAGGGAGTGCTCTACCCCTGAGCTACGGCAGCGCCGGGCGGTCATGCGACCGTGAGGCGCGATTTAGACGAGGGGGGGGCGCGGCGCAAGGGGGGCGGGAAAGTTTTTCTGCCCCGCCCCGGCGAAAACCCCGCCAGCCGTCAGTCGCGGATCTCGTCGGGGTCAACCCCCCAGATGGCGGCCTTTTGAATCCAGCCATTCGCGCCGGCACCCGAAATACGGCACCACCCGCTGTTGCAATTGCCCAGACGGACGATCGCGCCACCCTCGGCCATGGCGATCACCGATGCGTTCAGATCGGGGCGCGAGCGCAGTTCCACCAGATCCTGCTGGATGATCGCGGTGCGGACACCGGACAGCAGCTGATAATGCACCCAGCCGCCGGCGCCGTCGCGGTCCTCGATCCGGCGCCAATGGCCGAACTCGCCGACCACACGCAGCGGCATGCCGGCATGGTGAAATACCCAGTCAATGCGATGCGACAGCGAGGGGCCGCGCCGCACATTGCCGGTATCCCCCTTCAGCGACACATAGCGCGGCAGCGGCAGGCGGGTCACCGGGCCGCGCTGCACCTCGGCCGGCGCTTCGGCCAACGCTTCGGCCACCGCGACAGAGGCTGATGCGGCCTCGGCATCGGGTTGAGCAGCAGCCAGACGTTCAGGCCGCGCCGCCGGGCGCGTCGCAGCCGGGGGCGGAAGGGGCACCGCCGTCCCGTCATCCGCAACGCCGGTCTCGGCCGGATCAGCGGGACCTGCGGCAGAGAGGGCGGCGATTTCGGCGGCTGGCGGGATGGGCGCGGCATTGCTGCGGGCATGGGCCGGGGCCAGAACACTGAACGCCAGCGCCGCCACGCCACATCCCAGCAACGCCTTGGCCGGCCAGCCAAGCGCGCGCCAGACCGCCCGCACCCCGCCCTCGGCCGGGCGCCGCCCGCTGGTGCCGAATCGCTGCCTTTTCGCCGAACGATACGCACGACGGAACGACGGAGAGATATATGCCATCTGCCCAGTCCTGTCCTTCATCGCGGCTTGCGCCACTGTCCTGTATCCCGCGACTTGCGCCGCGCTGCCTCTGGCCGCATCATGATCCGTGCGGCTTTCCAGGGTCTTGTATATGTGCCCCGATAGGATGCAGTTTGCCGCAAGCAAACGAATGTTGAAAGGGAGGATCGGATCATGCCTGCCGATTCCCGCTGGCATGTGGCCGTTACGCGACGCCTGCCCGAACCGGTCGAGACCCGCCTGAGCGAGCTGTTCGACGCCCGGCTGTCCGCCGACGACCACCGGCCGGATCGCGACGAGCTGCTGGAGATGATGCGCCGGAGCCATGTCATCGTCCCCACGCTTTCGGACCGCATCGACCGCGACATGATCGAAGCCGCCGGCGACCGGCTGAAGCTGATCGCCAATTACGGCGCGGGAACCGACCATATCGACGTTCTGGCGGCGCGCCAGCGCGGCATCCTTGTCTCGAACACCCCCGGCGTGCTGACCGAGGATACCGCCGATATGGCGATGGCGCTGATCATCGCCGTGACCCGGCGTCTGGCCGAGGGCGTCATCGCCATGCAGACCGGCGGCTGGGAAGGCTGGTCGCCGACGGCCTTTCTCGGCGGGCGCCTGCGCGGGCGCAAGCTGGGCATTCTCGGCATGGGCGGGATCGGGCAGGCGATCACGCGCCGCGCCCGCGCCTTCGGGATGGAGATCCATTACCACAACCGCAACCGCCTGCACCCCGCCACCGAGGCCGCGCTGAATGCGACCTGGTGGGAAAGCCTTGATCAGATGCTGGCACGCGTCGATGTCATCAGCGTCAACGTGCCCCATACGCCGGCGACCTTTCACCTGCTGTCGGCGCGCCGGCTGCGGCTGCTCAAACCTACAGCGGTGGTCATCAACACCTCGCGCGGCGAGGTTATCGACGAAAACGCCCTGACGCGGATGCTGCGCGCGGGCGAGATCGCCGGTGCCGGCCTTGATGTCTATGAACACGGGCACGAGGCAAATCCGCGCCTGCGTAACCTGCCAAATGTCATGCTGCTGCCGCATATGGGCAGCGCAACACTGGAGGGCCGCATCGAAATGGGCGAGCGCGTGATCCTGAATATCCGCACGCTCCAGGACGGCCACCGCCCGCCCGATCAGGTGCTGCCGGGAACGTTCTGACAGAAAGCCGCGGCCCGAAGGCGCCGGCCGCTGGCCCATCACAGCATTGACGGGCCGGGGCGCAAGCTGCGGATATCCGGCCCCGGCCATGACCGGCGGGACGTGCGAGCTATGCCGGGTCATCAGATGGGCGGGATGCCCCGCAAACAGGCAGCCCGCGCAATGGTCCATCCTGTGCGCAAAAGACCCGCGCGCGCGGACGAGGGCAGAGCGCCACGATCTGCCTTCCTGTCACAGCCTTCGGGCCGGGATCAAGGATCGTGACGCAGGTGGACCCGCGACGCATCCATGGGCGG